>NZ_JABXGG010000001.1:0-516908 GCF_022627875.1 Herbaspirillum sp. C7C8 | reverse complement strand
GTGAAAGTAGGTCATCGTCAGGCTTGTTACTCCCAAGAACCCTCGTTACGAAAGTAGCGAGGGTTTTTGCTTTGGGCAGCCGGTTTGTATTGATGCCCGTTGGCTCTGGCGAGAGCCGACATCTCGCCCATACGCGACGATCAGGTACACACGTTCTCTTAGTGTTATGCACAGACCCGCAGGCCACCGGCAAACGCTTGTGCATCAATTGACAGACAGGATCTTTGGTTTTGGTGCGTCCAGTCGGCCGTCAACCCTTGGCCCAGGCGGTTGCTGAAAAACAGGAACTTAGATTTATACACAGCCGGATTGACTGCGCACCAGGGCTGTTAATTTATGCACAGGTAAAAATCTAAGATTCCACCCGAATCCCCGCACGCATGCCGGGCACCGCAAGCACCCGGCAAACACACCCAAACGACAGACAATAAAAAAGCCGGCAGAGCCGGCTTCTTCATTTTCAGCACTTCAGTCTGCAATCATCAGAACTTGTAAGCCACGCGCGCAACGGCAAAGTTCACGCCGCCGTTGGGTTCCTTGATGCCGCCGTTGGAGAAGTGCTGCAGGCGGATGCCCAGGTCCAGACCATTGCCGAAGACGTAGCCGGCGCCGATATGGTCGCCGAACTGGAATGCCGTCGACAAGACCTTGTCATTGTTGCGGTAGAGCTTGGAGAACAGGTGCACACCGATGCCTGCTTCACCATAGAAACCCTTGCCGTCATCGCGCTGGAAGCGCAGCACCGGTGTCAGGCCCAGGTCGATCAGGTTGCCGCTGTCGCTGGTGTTGTTGTAGTGGTTCATGCGCCAGTTGGCCAAGGACAGATCCCAGTAGCCACCGATATGGGTGCCATTGGACTGCCAGAAATTCCAGTTTGGACCCCAGTTGAACTGGGCACCGATACGGGCCAGCTGCGTGCTGTTGCCGGTGCCGTATTCGAGCGACATGCCGTCGATGGCATAGCTGGGCGACTGGATGGCAACGGCGGCGACGCCAGCAAAAGCGATCTTGGCGACCAGGCTCTTCAATTTAGTCATGGATTCTCTTTCAGCGCGTAAAGTGTTTTGAAGGATCTTTGCTTGTTTTCGGCGCGGCGCCAGGGCATCCGCGGGACGCAGTATTCTCTCATAATCATCACTAAAGCATACTCGCGTGAAAGATTCTGCCGCGTCCTTACCACAGAGCGGGCGCTGGCTCAGGGACGATAGCTGTACTCGAGTCTGCCCGGCACGTCCACACGTATGGCCAGCACCTCGCCAGACAGAGGATACTGCGCCAGCTCCTCTTGGCTGCGACCATTGCGCCCGGTCGTGATGAAGAGGGTGCGCAGATCTTCGCCGCCGAAGGCCACCATGGTCGGACACCGCGCCGGCAGCCGGATCTCCTGGAGGATCTCGCCCTGCGGGGACAACCGCAACACCCGGCCCCCTTCAAACATGGCACACCAGTAAGCCCCCTCGCTATCGACAGCCGCCCCGTCCGGACGGCCGCCATAATCAGGCGCGCTCTTGTCGCTGTCGAACTGGCGCAGCAGACGGCAATGGCTGGTCTGACCGGTGGCCAGGTCATAGTCATACACATGGATGCGGTGCGCTGGCGTATTGGCGTGATACATCAGGCGCTGGTCCGCGCTGAACGCCACGCCATTGGAGGTCACCACCGCATGATGCGCGTCGCGCAGTGCATTGCGTTCGAAGCAGTACAGCGTACCGCCGTCACGATCGCGCGGCTCATAGATGGTGCCGCACCAGAAGCGGCCGGAGGCGTCGCAGCGGCCATCGTTGAAACGGATCCGTGTCGTATCGTAAGGCGCCTCCAGCAGCAGCGACAGCGCACCATTGCCCGTATTGAGATGGAACATGCCGGTACGCAAAGCCACCACCAGTCCGCCTTGCGCGTGCTTGACGATGCTGCCCGGTTCTTCCGGCATGTCCCAGCGCTGATGCTGCCAGGTCGCCAGAACGCGTTTGTGGACCGCCTTGCCGGGAATGTCGATCCAGTACAGCGCACCTTCCTCGGCATGCCACAAAGGCGATTCGCCCAGCAGCATGGGTTTCGGAGAGACGGTCGTGAAGGTGTCTGCGGAAAACACGGGGGAGGCCAGGGACATGGGCTTGCCTGTCAGCTTGAGTGAGGAAGCGCCCATTATGCCGCGAGGATCTGGATTGATAAACCTGATCCACAACACTGTCAGCACCGGACACCCCCAAAGAAAAGACGGCATGCGCGAAGCATGCCGTCCTGATCTACATCACCTGTCTGATCTGTCTGATCTGTCTGATCATCAGCTCCCTGCCTAGTTGGACCAGCCCCCATCGATCATGTGAATCGAACCCGTGGTGAAGTTGGACTCGTCCGATGCCAGGTAAAGCGCCAGCGCCGCCACTTCCTCGGCCTTGCCGATGCGGCCCATGGGTTGGCGGGCCACGAAGGCGGCGCGTACTTCGTCCTCGCTCTTGCCGGTTTCCTTGGCCTGGGTGCTGATGCGCTGGTTCAGCGAGGGCGATTCGATGGTGCCCGGGCAGATCGCATTGCAACGGATGCCCTGCGAGACGAAGTCAGCCGCCACCGACTTGGTCAATCCCACCACCGCAGCCTTGGAAGCGCCATAGGCGAAGCGATTGGCCACCCCCTTCACGCTCGATGCAGCCGAGGCGATATTGACGATGGAACCGGCCTTCTTGGCCAGCATGCCAGGCAACACCGCACGGATGGTATGGAACATGGCCTTGGCATTGAGGTTGAAGGAGAAGTCCCAAGCCTTGTCATCACACTCCAGGATGTTGCCTGCAGCGACATAGCCGGCGCAGTTGAACAGCACATCGACGGTGCCGACCTTGGCCACCAGTGCCTTGATGGCTGCGTCATCGGTGACATCCAGCAGATGCGTTTCCACACCGGCGATGGAGGCCAGCTCATCGAGGTGCGTCTTGCTGATGTCGGTGGCGATGACGCGCGCACCTTCCCGCGCAAACAGTTCGGTGGAGGCGCGGCCAATGCCCTGGGCGGCAGCGGTGATGAGGACGGTCTTGCCGGCGAGGCGGCCAGTGGATGCGGACATGCTTGTTCCTTTGCGATTAAATGAGTTTGCGGTGGGCCAGATTCTTGAACAGCGCGGTAAGCCCGAAGGTCCACGGTGCCGTCTGGTCGCTGAAGTTCACCGTGTTCACCAGTGCACCCAACCGGGGCGTGGAGATGGTGACGATGTCAGCCACCTGATGCGTGAATCCCTGGCCGGGACCGAAGCGGTCCTGGGTCGGTGCGAACATGGTGCCCAGGAACAGCACCAGCCCATCCGGATACTGGTGATTGGGCCCGATCGCATGTTCCACCAGTTGCAGCGGATCGCGACTGATCATGGACATCGAGCTGCTGCCCTTGAGCGTGAAGCCTTCCGTACCATCGACCCGCATTGTAAGTTCGGCGCGGCGTACATCGTCAATTGAAAAGTTTGCGTCGAACAGACGAATGAAAGGTCCGACTGCGCAGGAGGCGTTGTTGTCCTTGGCCTTGCCCAGCAACAGTGCGCTGCGGCCTTCGAAGTCGCGCAGGTTGACGTCATTGCCCAGCGTAGCGCCGACCACCTTGCCCCTGCTGTTGATGGCCAGCACGATCTCCGGTTCCGGATTGTTCCAGGCCGACTTGGGATGAATGCCGACCTCATCGCCCAGCCCCACCGACGACATCGGTTGCGCCTTGGTAAAGATCTCCGCATCCGGACCGATGCCCACTTCCAGGTATTGCGACCACACGCCTTGCTCCAGCAATACTTCCTTCAGGCGCGCGGCTTCCGGCGAGCCCGGCACCACGCTGGAGAGGTTGTCACCGATCACTGCCGTGATCGCCTTGCGTACCGACTCCGCCTTGCCGGCGTCGCCGCGTGCCTGTTCCTCGATCACGCGCTCCAGCATGCTGGCCACGAAGGTCACGCCGCTGGCCTTGACGGCCTGCAGGTCGATGGGCGCCAGCAGCCAGGGGCGCGAAGTGTCACGGCGGCCGGCGTCGGCATTGTCCAGCAGCTCCTGCAGCGTGGCCAGGCGCGTCATGTTGGTGGCCGCGCGCACGGCGGCGGCGGGATCATCGAGTTCCAGCAATTGACTGGACGTCGCGGCGATGAGCGTGAGGTCATACGCACCATCGGCATCAATCCTCACCAGCACCGGGCCCACGCCCGGTTGCCAGAGACGGCCGATCAGCGTGGCCTGTGCGTGGTCTTCAGGCAGGTGGGCCTGGAGCGAGTAACTGTGAGTCATGTTCTTGATTCCTTATGTTGGAGGCGTACCCGGACTACACGGGAAGCGGGCGGCGCCACAATATGTTGTTCTGCAGGGGGAAGACGGACCGCACCAACCGCGGGCGAAGCATCCTCATCCGCGTGGATGCCCGAAGGCAAGGATGCTTGGCCGGCAGCCCGTATTACGCGACCTGTGTCGCGGTAATACGGATCGGCATGATTGACTGTGAATGACACTAGCCCAAACGCAGCCGGGCCCTGATGATCTGCATCAGCATCAGGTATAGACACCGATATGCCAGGGCACGAATTCATCCTGCCCATAGCCATGCAGTTCGCTCTTGGTCTTCTTGCCGGAGGCGGTGTCGAGGATCATCTGGAAGAAGCGCTCACCAATTTCCTGCGGGGTAACATTCCCGTCGGCAATCTCGCCACAGTTGATGTCCATGTCTTCTTCCTGGCGTTGCCACAGCGCCGTGTTGGTCGCCAGCTTGAGCGAGGGGGCCGGTGCGCAGCCATAGGCCGAACCACGGCCGGTGGTGAAGCAGATCATGTTGGCGCCGCCGGCGACCTGGCCGGTGGCCGAGATGGGGTCATAGCCCGGGGTATCCATGAAGACAAAGCCGCGTGCGGTCACGGTCTCGGCATACTTGTAGACATCCACCAGGTTGGTGGTGCCGCCCTTGGCAACTGCGCCCAGCGATTTCTCCAGGATGGTGGTCAGGCCACCGGCCTTGTTGCCGGCCGAGGGATTGTTGTTCATCTCGGCATCGTTCTTGGCGCAATACTCCTCCCACCAGGCAATGCGCGCCAGCAGCTTCTCACCGACTTCCGGCGTCACCGCACGACGGGTCAACAGGTGTTCGGCACCATAGATTTCCGGTGTTTCAGAAAGGATGGCAGTACCGCCATGCCGCACCAGCAAGTCCACCGCTGCACCCAGCGCCGGGTTGGCAGTGATGCCCGAATAGCCATCGGAACCGCCACATTGCAGGCCCAGCGTCAGATGTTTGGCCGATACCGGCTCGCGCTTGATGTCGTTGGCCTTGGGCAGCATCTTCTTGATCTTCTCGATCCCCAGCGCCACGGTCTTGGCGGTGCCACCTGTGCCCTGGATGGTGAAGGTGTGGAAGTATTCGCCTTCCTTGAGGTTGTGGCTTTCCATGAGGCCGGAGATCTGGTTGGTCTCGCAGCCCAAGCCCACTACCAGCACGGCGGCGAAGTTGGGATGGGTGGCATAGCCGGCCAGGGTGCGGCGCAGGATCTGCAAGGGCTCGCCCTGCGAATCGAGCGCACAGCCCTGGCCGTGGGTCAGCGCCACCACGCCATCGATGTTGGGATAGTCGGCCAGCACTTCAGGATGGATATCGCGCCGGAAGTAATCGGCGATGGCGCGGGCCGCCGTGGCCGAGCAGTTCACCGAGGTCAGCACGCCGATGTAGTTGCGTGTGGCCACGCGGCCATCCGGACGCACGATGCCCATGAAGGTAGCCGGCTGGGCGACGAAATCGACCGGTTTCACGTCCGCGCCGAAATGGTGTTCACGCGAGAACTCGGCCATGGCCAGGTTGTGGGTGTGCACGTGCTGGCCGGGCGCGATGTCCTGGCTGGCCGTGCCGATGATCTGGCCATAGCGCTTGACCGGCTCACCGCTGGCGATGGCGCGGGTGGCCATCTTGTGGCCGGCGGGAATGAGGCCCTGGACCTTGAGGCCGCCTTCGTCTTGCAGTACGGTGCCGGAAATGAGCTGCTGGCGGGCAATGACGACATCATCGACCGGATTCAGGCGGATGACGGGAGAGTGTGCTTTCATGTTGATCTCGGTGAGAACGTGGATGCTGCAGGCTGGCCGCGCGGGCGGCGGGCGCATGCCGGGCCCGGTTGCAGGCGCGGCATGCCGGAAACGACAGTCTTACTTGGCGGCGAACTGGGCCAGATCAGGCATGGGGCTGCCCACCCATTGCTGGTAGATGCCGGGCAGCTTGCCATTCTTGAGGTTGGTGGTGATCCAGTCGTTGAGCCACTTCTCCAGTGCCGGCTCGCCCTTGCGCAGGCCGATGGCATAGGGGATGTCCTTGATGGCGAACTTGGTTTCCAGGTTCTTGGACGGGTTCTGCTTGGCAATGGCCGAGGCCAGCGAATTGGGCGTGCACAGTGCATCGACCTGGCCCGAGATGATGGCCGCCGTCACGGTGGCATCGTCATCGAAGCGCACGATGCTGGTACCCTTGGGCGCGATCGGGGTCAGCAGCGAATCCTGCATGTTGCCGCGTACCACGGCCACGCGCTTGCCGACCAGGTCATTGAGGCTCTTGATGTTCTCGCTCTTGGGGGCGGCCACCACGAACTGCGAGGCGCCATAGGGCTGGGTGAAGGCGACTACCTTCTGGCGTTCCGGGGTGATGGAGAAGGACGAGATCACCATGTCGGCCTTGCCGGTCATCAGGAAGGGAATGCGGTTGGGACCGGTCACCTGCACGATCTCCAGCTCCACGCCCATATCCTTGGCCAGCAGGCGCGCCGTTTCCACATCCGAGCCCTGCGGTTCCAGCTTGGCATTGGTCATGCCGAAGGGCGGCGCCCCGAGGTCGATGGCGATGAGCACCTTCTTGCGCGCCTTGATGTCGGCCAGCGCATCGGCGTGGGCAGCCTGGGCAAAGCAGGCCAGGCCCAGCACGATGGCGGCGGCCTTCTTGGTGAAGTTGAACAGTTTTTTCATTGATGTCTCCTGAGTGATTGTAGGGGTGCTGCTGAAAAAAAATCCATACAAGCTGAAAACGTGCTCGTCACAGGTCGCTGGAGACGAACTTCTGCAATTCAGCCGTCTTCGGGTTGCTGAAGAGTTCGTCGGGCGGGCCGATCTCCCACACCTGGCCCTGGTGCATGAACACCAGCACATCGGCCAGCTTGCGGGCAAAGGCCATCTCGTGCGTGACCAGCACCATGGTCATGCCGCCGCGTGCCAGGTCTTCCATCACCTTGAGCACTTCGGCCGTCAGTTCCGGATCCAGCGCCGAGGTCACCTCGTCGAACAGCATCAGTTCCGGCGCCATGGCCAGCGAGCGGGCAATCGCCACGCGTTGCGCCTGGCCTCCGGAGAGCTGCTCGGGATAGGCTTCCTTCTTGTTTTCCAGCCCGACCAGTTGCAGCACCTTGTGGGCGATCGTCTTGGCTTGCTCGGTCGACATCTTCTTGATGGTGGTCAGCGCCAGCGTGATGTTGCGCTCCACCGTCAGGTGCGGGAACAGGTTGTAGCTCTGGAAGACGATGCCGACCTGCTTGCGCAACTCACGCAGGTTGAGCTTGTCCGGATGATGAATATCATGTCCGCATACATGGATGTCACCGCCGTCGACTTTCTCCAGACCGTTCAGGCAACGCAGCAGCGTGCTCTTGCCCGAGCCGCTCTTGCCGATGATGGCCACCATCTGGCCCTTCTGCACATCCAGCGACACGCCGTTCAATACCTTGTTGCTGCCGAAGCTCTTGTGCAGGTCCTTGATCTTAACGATGGCTGACATTCAGTTTCCTTTCAAAGTGCTTGGACAGCGCTGACAGCGGGAAGCACAGGCAAAAATAGATGAGGGCGACGCAGCCGAATACGGTGAACGGCTGGAAGGTCGAGTTGTTGATGATCTGGCCGGCGCGCGAGAGATCGACGAAGCCGATCACCGATGCCAGCGAGGTGTTCTTGACGATCTGCACCATGAAGCCCACGGTCGGCGGCGTGGCGATCTTGATCGCCTGCGGCAGGATCACCTTGGTGAGCTGCTCGAAGCGGTTGAAGCCCAGGCATTCCGAGGCTTCCCATTGGGTCTTGGGAACTGCCTGGATGCAGCCGCGCCAGATCTCGCCGAGGAAGGCGGCGCAGTAGATCGCAAAGGAAATTCCGGCGGCCACCAGCGGGGTCAGCTTCAGGCCGGCGATGGCCAGTCCGAAGTAGGCAACGAACAGGATCACCAGCAGCGGAATGCCTTGCACCACCTGGATGTAGGTACTGGCGATGCCGCGCAGAAGGGCATTGGGCGAGACCCGCCACAAGGCGATCACGAAACCGGCCACGCCACCGAAGACAAAGGCGACCAGTGACAGCACCACGGTCCAGACGGCAGCTTGCAGCAGATATTCCACGTGCAGGAAACTGAATGCGTTCATCACGTCTCCTCAAAGATTGGTGCCAAGCTTGCGCTTGCGCACGAAGGCCATCTGGCTGATTGCCCAGAAGGCGCCCCGGAACAGGAAGGACAGCACCAGGTAGGCCACCGCGATGACTGCATACACCTCGAAGCTGCGGAAGGTTTCCGACTGCACCAGGTTGGCGGTGGCGGTCAGCTCTTCTGCCGAAATCTGCGAGGTGATGCTGGAGGCCAGCATCAGCAGGATGAACTGGCTGGTCAGCGAGGGATAGACGCGCTCCACCGCCGGCAGCAGCACCACGTGCCAGTAGACGTGAAAGCGCGACATGCCCAGGCATTCGGCCGCCTCGATCTGGCCCGGATGGATGGAGTTGATGCCGGCGCGCATGATCTCGGTGGTATAGGCACCCACGTTGACGGTGAGCGCAATGACTGCGGCAGTCTCGGCGGTCAGCTTCCAGCCGATGCTGGCCAGGCCGAAGAACACCAGGAACACCTGCACCAGCAGCGGCGTGTTGCGGATGATTTCGACATACGCCTGCACCAGGCCGCGCACCAGCGCCAGTCGGCTCTTGCCGGCAATCGCGCAGAGCGTGCCGACCACGAAGCCCGATACGATGGACAAGGCCGAGAGCTGTATCGTCAGCCAGGCGCCCATCAGCAGGCGGTCCCAGTTGGCGAAGACGCTCATGAAATCGAAGGTGTAGTTCATCGACGCTCCGTCCTTACGGCGTGGGGGCGAGGCGGGTATAGCTGCATGAGGGTGGTCTCCTTGGTTGAATTTCCTGGGGGCGGCCTCTTGTTGTATGACCGCGAGGTCGGGGCCTTGGCATGATTGCCGGTATGTCATGCGCCTGGCGGCGCGCCTGGGGCCGGGCGGTGTGGCTGCAACGACGGTGCAACTGCAGCGCAGCTAGAGCTGCCTGACACCGCCCGGTTGAAACATCGACTTCACGTACTCAATGCCATTGACCAGCGGTGCGCCGAAGTCGGGAATACTGATTTCGATGCTGTCACCGTCCTCGGTACGCACACTGTAGGCGAAGGACAGGTTGGCCGCGCCCATGAAGTGCACGTGCACGTCCCCCGCGTGCAGCAGGTGCGCGTATTTGAAATAGTGATATTCGAGATTCTCGATGGCATGGCACATGTTGTCCGGGCCGGTCAGGAATTCCTGTTCCCAGATCACGCGGCCACGGCGCCGGATGCGTGTCATGCCGATCAGGTGTGCAGGAGGCAGGCCCACCAGCAGCTCCGGCCCGAAGGCGCAGTGGCGCAGCTTGGAGTGCCCCTGGTAGAGGTAGTTGCGGCGCTCCATCACGTGATCCGAGAACTCGTTGCCGATGGCAAAGCCGAGGCGGCGCGGACAACCCGCGGCATCGATCAGGTACAGACCGACGATCTCCGGTTCCTCGCCGCCATCCAGCGCGAAGTCGGGACGCGGCAGCGGCTGGCCGGGCGCGACGATGCAATTGCCGTCACCCTTGTAAAACCATTCCGGCTGCACGCCCACAGTACCCGGGGCGGGACGGCCCCCGGCAATGCCCCATTCGATCATCAGCTGCGTATCGGTCTTGTCGAGTTCATCGCCTTCCAGCCGGCGGTGCATCTTGTCGCGCGTGGTGGCGCTGCCCAGGTGTGTGGTGCCCGCGCCGGAGACGCGACAATGTGCAGGATCGGGATGATCCAGCGGTGCCAGGATGCGGCCCTCGTCCAGGATCGCTGCGTAGTCCTCGGACCGGTCGGTATTGAGCAGTTGGGCCAGGCGTTCCAGCCCGGTGTTGCGTTCGATGGCCAGCAGGCCCAGTTCGCGCATGGTGGCGACCTCGCCCAGCGCCTGGATGGCGGGACCATTGACGATGCCGACATGACGTTGGCCATGCAGGTCGCGATATTGAATCAGCCTCACCGGGTCTCCTTGTACTGTCTTCATCCACAGGCCGCCGGTCAGGGGCGGTCAGAGCCAGGAGGCACGCAGTGCAGAACAGGGGCCGCGATTGGCAAGCGGCAGGACACTGCCGTCAGGCCAAGCCACCTGTGGATCAATCTGCCCGTCGTCTCCTGAGCTTTTTTCACGCATCGCCGTGGGCAGGAGGCAGATGCGCTAGCATTGTGGTTTTTCCGGGACGACTATAAGAGGCTGGCAAGAGGATGTCTAATGAGCTTAATTCATCGGGTGATAACCGACTGGAAGAGGACGGCCCTGCGGGCGTCGCGGGCGATGCACTGCCTTCGGTCGGCTCCATCGTCAGCCGCCTGCGCTTCCGCCAGGTCGCATTGCTGACGGCGCTCGACGAGCAGGGCTCGCTGCACAAGGCGGCCGAGGTCATGCACATGACCCAGCCGGCCGCTACCAAGGCCTTGCATGAAATGGAGGATGCGCTGGGCGTGACCTTGTTCGACCGCTCCCCGCGCGGCATCGAGGCCACCGAGCTTGGGCGTTGCGTGATCCGCTATGCGCGCCTGATCCAGAGCGACGTGGCCAACCTGCGCGAGGAATTGCAGAACATGATCAGCGGCCGCGGCGGGCGCCTGTCCATCGGTACCATCATGGGCGCGGCCCCCTTTGTCACGCGCGCGCTGTCACGCCTGCGCGAGATCCAGCCGGATGTCTCCATCGAGATCAGCGAAGATACCAGCGCGCGTCAGCTGCTGCTGCTGGATCAGGGGCGTATTGACCTGATGATCGGGCGTTCTTCGGTCAGCTCGCAGCCCAATCTGTATCACTACGAAATGCTGCGCGGCGAGCCCATGTGCATCGTCAGCGGTATCGACCATCCGCTGGCCACGGCGCAGAAGGTGCGCCTGCAGGAGCTGGCCGGGGCTTCCTGGATTCTGTATTCCAGCAACATGCCGATGCGCATCTGGATCGAGCATGAATTCAAGCTGGAGGGACTCAAGGTGCCCGGCAACGTGATCGAGACGGCCTCGCCCTTCGTCACCATCACCCTGCTGGCGCAATCGAACATGGTGGCGGTGATGCCGCTGGACATCGCCCACTTCTTCGCCGCGCGCCAGATGCTGGGCATCCTGCCGGTGAACCTGAAGACGCGCATCGAGCATTACGGTATCGTTACGCGCAAGAACAGCACGCTATCGTCGCTGGCCAAGATGTTCATCCAGATCCTGCGGCAGCAAAACTGAGCAGGCTGTCGTGCTGCATTGCTGATGTTTTTTTTCTTGCCAGGGGTTTTCCCGATATCGTCTCGCGTGATTTTCCTGTTAGTGTTCGTCTGCGGTCGGGGTGGCCGCAGACTTTCCCTCAGATTCCGATTTCTCCGGTTGGCCTTCATGAATTTGCGTCTCACGCGCGTGCGCACGCGCCTTGCTGCTCTCGGTCCTGTGTCCTTTCCAGTCTCGTTCACGCACACCATGCTGGTCCCGCTCTGCGTGACCGGTGCCATCCTGCTGGCCGGTTGTGCCGCTCAGAAGCCGCAACCGCCCAACGACGTCGCCAGGCAGGCCCGGCTGGATCAGGCCCTGGCGCTGTTCTCGGCCAACCCGCCCGAAGGCCTGCCGGCTGGCTGGGAGCCCCTGGTCTTTACCCGCAAGAAGATTCCGACCCAATACGGCCTGGTACAGGACAATGGCCGCAGCGTGCTGCATGCCGTTGCTGACCGCGCTTCTTCCGGGCTGCGTCATCCGGTCGACATCGACATCAACAAGAAACCCTGGTTGATCTGGAGCTGGAAGGCGGCCGGTATGATTCCCGGCGCCGACCTCGCGCACCGGGAAACCGATGACTCTCCCGTACGCATCGTGCTGGCCTTCGATGGCGACCACGACAAGCTTTCGCTGATGGATACCATCCTCTTCGATACGGCCAAGTTGCTTACCGGCCATGATTTACCCTATGCCACGCTGATGTACGTATGGGATCCCAAGGCGCCCGTGGGCACGGTCATCGCCAACGGCCGCACTGGCCGCATCCAGATGCTGGTGGCCGAAAGCGGTGCGCAACATGTGGGGCAGTGGCGCAATTACCAACGCAACGTGGCCGAGGACTATGAGCGCGCCTTCGGTGAAAAGCCCGGCCGCCTGATCGGTGTGGGGGTGCTCACCGATACCGACAACACCGTCCAGAAGATGCAAGCCTGGTATGGCGACATCCGCCTCATGCGCCAGGCCGAGCCCGTGCAGGCTCCCTGAAGAAACCGGACTGCGGGTTCAGACCCCGCGCCACCAGGCAGCGACGTGGCCCCAGAAACCCTTGGGACCGGTGTCGAAGAGCCAGGGTTTTTCGCGCTTGAGCTTGTCCATCATGTCCTGTTCGGCCTTTTCCGAGACGTTGCCGTAGGCGCGCCCGAGTTTGAGCAGGGTACGCATGGCCCCCAGCTTTTCGCGCGCCACCATGCCGGAGGCATGTTCGATGGCAATGTGGGTTTCGCGCAGTTCCTGCACCATCGCATGGGCCAGTTGCGAGGCAGGCGTCTTCAGACGCTCCTGCACGACGGCGATATTGGTGGCAGAGGCCTTGATTTGCGCGGCCAGCACGTCGATCTGGGTTTCATCTCCCTTGGCCTGCTTGATGATGGCGCTGGCCCAGGCCCGCGAGGCATTGACCAGTTCTTCGGTACCCCAGTCATGGCGCACCGCGATCCAGAAACCGTAGTTGGCGGCCTGCTCGATGAGGATCTGCACCACGTCAGGGAATTCCTTGTCCATCGCCCGTCGCGCCCACGCATACTGGCCCGAGAGCATCAGGTGCTGTACCGCTTCTTCGGTGAGGAAATTGGTGTTCTCGGAGAGCTTGGCCAGCAGGTAGCTGTCGAAGGAGGGTTTGACGAAGCCCGAGTCGATCTTGGTCGAGAGCCGCACGAAGTTGTGATAGTCCCGCTCCAGCGAGTCGTAGATCTCGTCCTTGAGGATGAGTTTGATCTGTTTCATGCGGCTTCCCCTCGGACCCGGTCCGACGTTGTGGTTCCGGCCGCCGCGACTGGCGGCATACCGGGCTGGTTGTGATGACGCAATGTCAATGATGATGCTGTCAGGAAACTTGTTATCGGCAGTTCGTCCCGTAAACTTTACCTGTTCGCCCCGGGGCTGAATGTTAGGGCCTGTTCACATTAAATCTGCATCTCGCAGATTTAATGTGAACAGGCCCTAGTAACTGCGTAATCCGTAGCGCTGCCGGGTTTCCCAGTCGGGCAGCAATTGATCGCGGTAGAGCGCCCAGGTCGGATCGGCCAGGATCGCGGTGCTGGTCTTGCAGCCTTGGCACAGTTGGGCGTGCACGCCAGCGACCACGGGCTCCAGGCCATTGGGATCGGTCACGTAGAACCAGGATTGCTGCAATCCCTGGCTGAACGCCGTACCCACGTAGAGGCTGCGGGTCTTCTTGGCGATGGCGGCAGCCAGCTGGTCGGACAGGGCTTCCAGCCGATCCTGCTCGGGCAGCGCCGGCAAGCCGTCGGGCGTGGCGGGAACGTAACTCACCCGGGTCACCACCACGTACGGAAAACCGGACAACGGGAAGCTGCGCCGCAAGCTCATGTCCAGTTTGATCAGGCTCAGACTCTCCCCGCGCTGGGACTGGTAACTCCACCACTCAGGCTCGGTATCCTGCGCCAGGCCGGAGCGCGCCAGCAGGAGCAGCAAGGCCAGCAAGAGGGCGCGGGTCATGGTCGTCGGGCCGGTTCAACTTGCCAGCAAGGCCAGCAACGCCAGCAAGGCGGGCAGGCCCTGGATGTAAAGAATGCTGCGCTTGGCGGTGAGGCCGCCATAGATGCCGGCCACCAGCACGCAGCTCACGAAGAATACCTGCACGGCATGATCGCCCGTGGCCAGGCTCCAGAACAGCCCGGCGGCCAGGAAACCGTTATAGAGGCCCTGGTTGGCGGCCAGTACGCGAGTGGCTTCGGCGGCCTGGCGCGACTGGCGGAACGTCTTCAGGCCCAGCGGTTTGGTCCACAGGAACATTTCCAGAATCAGGATCCAGACATGTTCCAGAGCGACCAGCAGAACCAGAATGGTGGCGAGCGTGTGCAAGGTTTCTCCCTGTTGTCGTTATACGTTCTTGCGGCGCCGTCGCTGCGTACAGAGTTCTCCGGGCGGCGGGCTTTGGCGATCATGCCTGAAATGGGCCCGCTCGCCAATGCCCTGCGCGGCGCTGCCGCGCTTACTTCGCCTGCAGGAATTTCTCGGCCAGTCGCACCCAGTAGGTGGCGCCGATGGGCAACAGGTCGTCGTTGAAATCGTAGCTGGGGTTGTGCAGGTTGCACGGACCCAGTCCATGGCCCTGATCGCGATGACCGCCATCGCCATTGCCCAAAAAGACGTAGCAGCCCGGCTTGTGCTGCAACATGAAGGCGAAATCCTCGGCACCCATGGTCGGCTCGGTCTGCGCATCCACATGCTCGGCGCCGAACTGTTCGGTCAGTACCTCGACGGCGAAGGCGGTTTCCTTGGGATGGTTGATCAGCGGCGGATAGTTGCGGTTGAAGCGGAACTCGACCGTGGCATCGAAGGCGGCGGCTGTGTGCTCGGCGATTTCCTGCATGCGGCGCTCGATCAGGTCCAGCACCGGCAGGCTGAAGGTACGCACGGTGCCGACCATCATGGCCTCATCCGGAATGACGTTGGTGGCGCTGCCGGTATGGATCTGGGTGATCGATACCACGGCGGGATCGTTCGGATTGACGTTGCGTGCCACGATGCTCTGCCAGGCCTGGGCGATGTGAACCGCCGTCATCACCGGATCGACCGCCTTGTGCGGTTGAGCCGCGTGCGATCCCTTGCCCCGGACGGTGACATGGAATTCGTTGCTGGAAGCCATCTGCGCACCGGGCGTCACACCGAAATGCCCGGCCGGGATACCCGGCCAGTTGTGCATGCCGAAGACGGCATCCATCGGGTACTTTTCAAACAGGCCATCCTGGATCATGCGCTCGGCGCCGCGTCCGCCTTCTTCAGCCGGCTGGAAGATCACGTAGACGGTGCCATCGAAATTGCGGTGCTGCGCCAGGTAACGGGCAGCGCCCAGCAGCATGGCGGTATGCCCGTCATGCCCGCAGGCGTGCATCTTGCCGGGATGGCGCGAGGCATGGTCGAAGGTATTGATTTCGGCCATGGGCAACGCATCCATGTCGGCCCGCAGGCCAATGGCGCGCGGGCTGTCGCCCGCCTTGATGATGCCGACCACGCCCGTGACACCGAGCCCGCGTACGACTGGAATCCCCCACTCGGTCAGCTTTTGCGCCACCACGTCGGCGGTGCGCACTTCTTCGTAGCACAGCTCGGGATGGGCGTGGATGTCGCGGCGGATCTTCTGCAGTTCGGCGTGGAACTGGACGATGGGGTCGATGAGTTTCATGGGAGTCTGGTGCAATGGCGTTGGTAACAAGTGTGCCTATCTTACCGCGCCTTGGCGGCGCAAGAGCGCCTGTGCAATTTCGTTCAATACAGCGGCCGCGAGCCTGCCTAGCATGCACATTTTTATCAGGGGGCGCCGGGCAGGCGCCAGGAAACATGATGCTTTCTTCCGAATTCTTCCTGCTGGCGGGTGCGCACCTGCTGGCGCTGGCCAGTCCCGGTCCGGATTTCCTGTTGCTGCTGCGGGGCAGCCTGCGCCATGGGCAGGCCTATGGGCTGGCTGCCGCCCTGGGGATTGCGCTGGCCAACGGGCTCTATATCGCGCTGGCCATCGGCGGCTTCAGCCTGTTGCAGCGAGCGCCGCTGCTGCTGGCGGCCATGCAGTGGCTGGCGGCGTTCTACCTGGCCTGGCTGGGATGGGTCTTCTGGCGCGCCGGACGGCACGCGGCGGTCTTGCCTGATGCGGCAATGTTGACTGCCAAGGTCGCGCCATGGGCCGCATTGGGGACGGGGTTTCTATCGGCCGCACTCAATCCCAAGAATGGCGTGTTTTACTTCGGCCTGTTCACCGTCATCGTGTCCGCGCAGACCGGTGCGTCGACCAAGCTCTTCTATGGCATCTGGATGTTCGGGGCTGTACTGGCCTGGGATGCCGCGCTGGTGTATTTCATCGGACAGCAGCGCGTGATGCGGGCGCTCACGCGCGTGCTGCCGCTCATCGAGCGGGGCGCGGGCCTGCTGTTGATGCTCGCTGCCGCCGCACTGGTCGCCAGTCGCAGCTAGGCGCGGCGATATTGCAGCGGTGTGGCCGCCACCCGGGACTTGAAGGCGCGATGGAAGTGGCTCTGGTCGGCAAAACCGGTATCGAGCGCGGCATGGACGGTGCTGGCACCCCGCTGCAGCAGGGTGCGTGCCTGGCGGATCCTCATGTCCAGCTGCAGGGCATGCGGGGTCAGCCCGAAGCGGCGGCGGAACTGGCGGATCACCTGGTAGCGGCTGGTGCCGGCCAGTTCCGCCAGGGTCGCCAGCGAGACGCGGTCGCGGCAATGGGCCAGGAGGTAATCATGGGCGCGCTGCAGGCCGTCGTCTTCGGGCGCATCGCCGTGCTGCGCGGGCGCGCAGGCATCGGCGCACGCGCGCATCACTTGCTGCAGGCAACGTATCACTTCGCTCTGCAGGTCCGGGTGGCCATGCTCCAGCGCATGCGTCATGCGGTCCAGCCATTGCAGTGCCTCCGGCGAACGCACGACCTGCGACGGCATGCGCGCCAGCAACCCGCATGTGGCCGGGGTTTGCGCCAGCAGGGCGGCAAGCCAGTTGGTGTCCAGATGGAACATGCGATAGCTCCAGCGCTGCAGGTCTGCCGGATTGCAGCTGTGCACATCGCCAGCCTGTACCAGGATCACGTCGCCAGGGAAAATGGGCTCGCTGCGATCGGCCAGCGTGAAGACGCTGTGCCCACCGTCGACGACGCCGATGGAAAAACTGTCATGCGTATGCGGCGCATAGCAGGACAGGCTGCCGGTGGCGCGACGGCCTTCGAAGAAGGGCAGGGCGGGAGGACGCCAGAAGTGCGGTGAAGGAGACATGGCAGCACTACGGAAGAGTCGTGACGCGCCATTTTAAGATAAAGTAGCTGCTTGCCTCGCGCGCGCCGAGGGCTTCCGTTTTTTCTTTCCCCGCTTTCTTCTCTGCCATGACCACCACCATCGTCCGTGCCGCCTGTCCCCATGATTGCCCTGATACCTGCGCCCTGCTGGTGACCGTCAAGGACGGCGTCGCCACCGAAGTGCGCGGCGATCCGGCGCACCCGCCGACGGCCGGCGTGCTCTGCACCAAGGTCTCGCGCTATGCCGAGCGCACCTATCACCAGGACCGCCTGCTGCACCCCATGCGCCGCGTGGGCAAGAAGGGCGAGGGCAAGTTCGAACGCATCAGCTGGGACGAGGCCATCGCCACCATCGCAGAGCGCCTGGGCCAGATCGCCCTGCGCGATCCGCAAGCCATCCTGCCCTACAGCTATGCCGGGACCATGGGCCAAGTGCAGGGCGAATCGATGGCCGGCCGTTTCTTCAACCGTCTCGGTGCCTCGCAGCTGGACCGCACCATCTGCGCCTCGGCCGGTGGCGCAGGCTATCGCTACACCATCGGCGCGCGCATCGGTGCCGACCTGGAGCAGGTCGATCACGCCAAGCTCATCATCATCTGGGGCGGCAATCCGATTGCCTCCAACCTGCATTTCTGGACCCGTGTGCAAGCGGCCAAGCGCAACGGTGCACGCCTGATCGCCATTGATCCATATCGCTCGCTGACCGCGGAGAAATGCCACCAGCACATCGCGCTCTTGCCCGGCACCGATGCCGCGCTGGCGCTGGGCCTGATGCACGTGCTGATCGCAGAAGACTTGCTGGACCACGATTACATCGCACGCTATACGCTGGGCTTCGACCAGCTCAAGGAGCGCGTGGCTGAATGGACTCCGGCCCGTACCGCTGAAGTGTGCGGCATCAGTGCGGACGAAGTGCAGAACCTGGCCCGCGAATACGGCCGCGTCGCGCTGGCCGGGGAGGGCGCCTTCATCCGCGCCAATTACGGCCTGCAGCGCGTACGCGGCGGTGGCATGGCCGCGCGCAATGTGGCCTGCCTGCCGGCGCTGGTCGGTGCATGGCGTCATGCTTCGGGAGGCATCCAGTTGTCGGTGTCGGACAGCTTCCCCAAGGATGCCGCCGCCCTGAGCCGTCCCGACCTGGCCGCGCGTCATGGCAAGCCCAGCCGCGTCATCAACATGAGCACCATCGGCGATGACTTGTTGAAGCCGGCTTCGCCCGACTTCGGTCCCCAGGTGGAGGCGGTGATCGTCTACAACTCCAACCCGGTGGCGGTGGCCCCGGAGTCGGGCAAGGTGGCGCAGGGCTTTGCGCGTGAGGATCTGTTCACGGTGGTGCTGGAACATTTCCAGACCGATACCGCCGACTATGCCGATATCCTCCTGCCCGCGACTACGCAGCTGGAGCACATCGATGTGCATGCCTCGTATGGCCACGTCTACATGATGGCCAACAATGCCGCCATCGCCCCGCTGGGCGAGGCCAAACCGAATACCGAGATCTTCCGCCTGCTGGCCGCAGCGATGGGCTTTGCAGAGGACTGCTTCAAGGACAGCGACGATCAGTTGGCCGCCGTGGCCTTCAAGCGCGACGACCCGCGCAGCGTCGGCTACGACTGGGAACAGTTGAAGCAGAAGGGCTGGCAGCGCCTGTCGGTGCCGGTGGCGCCCTTTGCCGAAGGCGGGTTTGCCACGCCCTCGGGCAAGTGCGAGTTCTATTCCGAGCAGATGAAGGCCGCAGGTCTCGATCCGTTGCCGACCTATATCGCGCCCTATGAATCGGTGGCCAGCAATCCGCAGCTGGGCGCGAAATACCCGCTGGCGATGATCTCGCCGCCGGCACGCAATTTCCTCAATTCCTCCTTCGTCAACGTGCAGAGCCTGCGTGATACGGAAGGTGAGCCGCACCTCGACATGCACCCGCAGGATGCCGCCGCACGCGGCATCGCCCAGGGTGAGACGGTCCGCATCTTCAATGACCGTGGCAGCATGCAGGCACGCGTGCGTGTGACCGACAAGGCGCGCATGGGACTGGTGGTGGGCCTGTCGATCTGGTGGAAGAAATTTGCCGCCGATGGCAAGAACGCCAACGAAGTCACCAGCCAGCGCCTGACCGACATGGGCAATGCGCCGACTTTCTACGACGTACTGGTGCAGGTGGAGAAACTGCAGCAGCCGGTGGCGGCCTGAGGTTTTCCGTGCTGCGCCGCCGTGTGCGATGGGGCGCCATCGTTGCCGCGCTGTGGGCGCTCACGGGATGCTCAAGCGTCTCGTATTACGCCCAGGCCGCACATGGCCAGTTTTCGCTGCTGGCCCAGGCCAAGCCGCTGCAGGACTGGATTGATGATCCCGCTACCTCGTCTGCGCTCAAGGCCAAGTTGCAGACCGTGCGCGAGATCCGCCGCTACGCCGTCACCGAACTGGATCTGCCCGACAATGGCAGCTATCGCAGCTATGCCCAGCTGGACCGGCCCTTCGTGCTGTGGAACGTGGTGGCCGCACCCGAACTTTCGCTCCAGCCCAAGCAATGGTGCTTCCCGATTGCGGGCTGCGTGGACTATCGCGGCTACTATCATCTCAAGGATGCCCAGGCCTATGCCGAGACGCTCAAGGCCGAGGGCTACGACGTCCAGGTGGCGGGCGTGCCGGCATATTCCACGCTGGGCTGGTTCGATGATCCGGTGATCTCGACCTTCATCCAGTATCCCGATGGCGAACTGGCGCGGCTGATCTTCCATGAGCTGGCGCACCAGACGGTGTATGCGCCTGGTGATACTTCCTTCAATGAAGGCTTTGCGGTGGCCGTGGAAGAGCTGGGCGTGGAGCGCTGGCTGGCGGCGCGCCACGATCCGGCGATGGTCGAGGCCTACCACCGCTTTGCCGCCCGCAAGCGCGAATTCCTGGCCCTGCTGGACAAGTATCGCACCCGGTTGAAGGAAAACTACGACAGCCACGCCAGTGACGCCCAAAAACGCCAGTGCAAGGCCGCCATCTTCGCCGCCCTGCATGCCGAATACGCGCAGATCAAGGCCAGCCGCTGGCACGGCTATGCCGGTTACGACCGCTGGTTTGCCATGCCCTTGTCCAATGCGCATCTGGCGCTGGTGGGGGCGTATCACGATCTGGTGCCGGCGTTCCGTCAATTGTTTGCGCGTAGCAGTGGCTTCCCTGATTTCTATGACAAGGTGCGCACGCTGTCGCGCATGGACAAGGCGGCACGTCATGCCGCCCTCGGTGATGCGCCCTTGAGCAGGGGCAAGGCCGATGCAGAAATATTTCCACCCTGCACCAATGGCCGGCCCAAGGACGGTAGGCCGGCGTATCATGGCGGATAAATTTGGGCAGTCGCTGGCTTGCCGTTGAACGTAACAGGCCGGGACTGACCGTGATATCGCTGCCGTTGGCAGCCATTTTGCAAAAAATCTCAAATTTGGGGCGCAAAATGCTTGCCCCGCCGTCGAATGCTGGATAGCATCTGCGTTAAATAAAAAAACACTCGTGCTTTTTTTGCTGTGCGCGCCAACGCGGTGGTCTTGCCTCACTGCGCAGCCCCAGCGCACGTTATGACCGGAGACAGAGGACACACTATGGAAAGATTCTGGCTTGCATCGTATCCCGCAGGCGTTCCCGCTGATATCGATCCCAGCGCTTATGGTTCGCTGGTGCAGATGATCGAAGAGGCTTTCGCCAAGCATGCCGATCGGAACGCTTACGTCTGCATGGGCAAGTATCTCCGCTATGGCGAACTCGATGCCATGTCGCGTGCGATGGGCGCGTGGCTGCAAGGCCTGGGCCTGCAGAAGGGTGCTCGCGTGGCGATCATGATGCCCAACGTGCTGCAATACCCGATCGCCATTGCCGCCATCCTGCGTGCCGGCTACACGGTGGTCAACGTCAATCCGCTCTACACTGCCCGCGAGCTGGAACACCAACTGAAGGATTCCGGTGCCGAAGCCATCTTCGTGCTGGAGAACTTTGCCTGCACGTTGCAGAAGGTGGTAGCCCATACCCAGGTCAAGCACATCGTGGTGGCCAGCATGGGCGAGCTGCTCGGCATGCTCAAGGGGGCCATCGTCAACCTGGTGGTGCGGCACGTCAAGAAGATGGTGCCGGCCTGGTCGCTGCCCAATGCCGTCTCCTTCAGCCGCGCGCTGTCGCAGGGCGAGGGCAAGACCTTGCAGAAGGTATTGCTCACGCCCGATGATGTCGCCTTCCTGCAATACACTGGTGGTACCACGGGCGTGGCCAAGGGGGCGGTGCTGACCCATCGCAACCTGATCGCCAACGTGCTGCAAGCCGAAGAATGGCTGACCCCGGCGCTGAAGTCCGGCAAGCCCATCGACCAGCTGGTGTTCGTCTGTGCACTGCCGCTGTATCACATCTTTGCACTCACCGTCTGCAACCTGCTGGGCACGCGTGAAGGTGCGCTGAACCTGCTGATCCCGAATCCGCGCGATATTCCGGGGTTCGTCAAGGAGCTGGCCAAGTACAAGGTCAACACCTTCCCGGCGGTCAATACGCTTTACAACGCGCTGCTCAACAATGCCGACTTTGCCAAGCTGGATTTCTCCGGCTATCGCTGCTGCGTGGGTGGCGGCATGGCGGTGCAGAAGAGCGTGGCCGACAAGTGGAAGAAGCTGACCGGCTGCCCCATCATCGAAGGTTACGGTTTGTCCGAAACTTCGCCGATCGCCAGCGCGAACCCTTGCACCATTGATGAATACACCGGGACCATCGGCCTGCCGCTGCCGTCCACCGAAATCGCCATCCTCGATGACGACGGCCAGCCTGTGCCACTGGGCCAGCCGGGCGAGATCGCCATTCGTGGTCCGCAGGTGATGCCGGGTTACTGGCAGCGTCCTGACGAGACGGCCAAGGTCATGACACCGGACGGCTTCTTCAAGACCGGTGACATCGGTGTGATGGACGCGCGCGGATACACCAGGATCGTGGACCGCAAGAAGGACATGATCCTGGTCTCCGGCTTCAACGTCTATCCGAATGAAATCGAAGGCGTGGTGGCGCAGCATCCCGGTGTGCTGGAATGCGCCTGCGTTGGAGTGCCCGATGAGCATACCGGCGAAGCGGTCAAGCTCTTCGTGGTGCGCAAGGACAAGTCGCTGACCAGCGAGCAGTTGATGGCGTACTGCAAGGAACAGTTCACCGGCTACAAGAAGCCGAAGTACATCGAGTTCCGTGATGAGCTGCCCAAGACCAACGTGGGCAAGATTCTGCGCCGCGAGTTGCGGGATGATCCTGCGAAGGCGGCGCAGAAGCAGGCGGCGTGAAACGAGCGCTGCCGTAATCTGATCTTCTTGCGTTCGTCAGTCAGTTTCTGCATCAAGGCCTGAGTTCGGTATTGCACCGGACCCAGGCCTTTTCAGTTTGGGCTCACATAACATGGCGGGTGGTGAGTCGTCATTTTCCTGAGCAGATCGGATTCTCTGGAGGGGCAGGCCGGCTCCTTGCCTGAAGAGTTATTGCACCTTGGGGCGAAAATTCATGCAGTCGCTCGCCATCGTCATTCAGGAGTTGCACGTTTCCATTGGGAAATATTAAAATGCGCGCCGGTGTTACATCAGGGAGGGAAACTTGATGAACACAGGAATCCTGCATGCGCAAAACCCTCCAGGGTCTGGAACGGCTGCTTTCAGACTATCAGCACGCCCGCATTCTGCGGCTCACTTTCCCGCACAACGACGCTCCCCTTTCTGAACTGCTCGTCAACAAGCTCGACGCCAGCGAAGGTCTGTCACGCGACTTCGAATTCACCGTCGAGCTGTTGGCCGACAATGCCACGCTCGAACTCAAGGACCTCCAAGGCAAACTGCTTTGCGTGGAGCTCGTCCGCCAAGACGGCAGCCTGCGCTACTTCACCGGTCACGTCTTCAGCTTCCGGTTCGTCAGGACTGATGGCGATATCGCATTCTACGAAGCCAGGCTAGGCCCCTGGCTGAAGTATCTTTCCTTGCGCACGAACTGCATGCTGTTCCATGGTGTGGGTTTGTACGAGCAGACGCGGAGCATCTTCGAGCATTACAGCGCCTTGCCCGATTGGGAGTTCCGCCATCACGGGGAAGACCTGCCCGTGACCGAGGCGTGCCAGTTCAACGAGTCCGACCACAATTACCTGAGCAGGCGCTGGGAGGCCGCAGGCTGGCATTATGCCTATGAACATACGGCCAACGGTCACAAGCTGGTACTGGGCGACGACTCCACCCTGGCTGAGGCCATCGATGGCGTAGAGATCGCATTCCAGCGTCATGCCGGTTCGCAGGAAGAAGACGGTATCCATGAATGGTCAGCTGAGCGGCACATCATGCCTGCAAGCGTGACCCTGACTTCCTACGATTTCAAATCCCCCTGGCCAAAAACCGTCGAGGTCCCGACACGCAACAATCAAGGTCTGGTCCTGCGCAAGGAGGCCTACGAATACGCCGGTGCCTATGGATTCAAGGATCGCCAGGACGGCGACCTTCTCGCCACGCAACGCATGGAAGAATTCGAACAAGCGGGCAAGTTCTTCGAGGCCGCAGGCAACAACCGCAATGTGGTACCTGGCCGCTGGTTCCGTCTCACCGGCCACTTCGACGGCGGCAGCAAGGAAGAGTGCGAATTCCTCATCATCGACACGCACCACAGTGCCACCAACAACTACCACGTCAACAACGGCATTGCGCCGCACTACGAGAACCGCTTCACCTGTATCCGCAAGCTCATTCCCTGGCGTCCCGGCCGCGGCTTCAACAGCGTCGAGCCAAAAATCTATGGCCTGCAAACGGCTACTGTCGTGGGACCCAAGGGCGAAGAAATCTACACGGATGAGTATGGCCGGGTCAAAGTCCAATTTCATTGGGACCGCGACGGCGAGTTCGATGAAGGGAGTTCGGCCTGGCTGCGGGTGGCCACTGCCTGGGCAGGTTCGAACTTCGGCGCGACCTTCATTCCCCGCATCGGTTGTGAAGTCATCGTGCAATTCCTGGACGGTAATCCGGATCGCGGACTCATCACCGGCATGGTGCCCAATGCCGCCAACATGCCCGCCTGGGAGCTGCCGGCGAACAAGACCCAGAGCGGCATCCTGACGCGGTCAACGCCCAAGGGCGGCTACGACAATGCCAATGCGCTGCGCTTCGAAGACAAGAAGGGCCAGGAGCAGTTATGGCTGCACGCCGAGCGCGACCAGCTGACCGAGGTCGAGCACGACGAAGACAAATGGGTCGGCCATGATCGCCGCAAGACCATCGACCACGACGAGACCTCCCACATCGGGCATGACCGCACCGAGACGGTCGACAACAACGAAACCATCAGCATCGGCAGCAACCGTACCAAGACCATCGGCAAGAACCGCAAGGACCAGATCGGCAAGAACTGGTCGACCCATGTTGCGCGGATGAAGACCGAAACCATCGGCATGGCCTACATGCAGAACGTCGGCATGGGCCGCATGGAAAACGTCGGCCTGGCCTACAACCTCAACGTGGGCACTGTGATGGCGACGGTCGTTGGCATCAACCAGATCACCAAGGTCGGCAACACCCTGTCGATCACGGCGGGTGAGGAGCTTTCCATTTCGGTGGGCAAGGCCAGTTTGCGCATGACGGCCGACGGCAAGATCTCCATCAACGGTGCCGAGATCGGCATCGAGGCCAGCGGGCCGATGCAGTTGTCCGGCAAAGACGTCGATATCAACTAACCGGGCACTGATCATGGAATTTCGCAACCTCACGCCTTATCCGGCGATGGCGTTCGACGCGCTCGACCAGCATGACCAGCGCTTTCACGTCGTCGCGATGCGACTGACTTTTGAATTGCAGGATGACGGCCAGCTCCTGCTCGCACCCGAGCAAACACCGCTGGTCACCTCCGACGAGTACTACGGCGAACTGAACTGCTCCAGCGTCAGGCAGGAATCGGATCTGGCGCCGTACAAGCCGCATACCGACGTCATCGTCATTGCCGACGCGCACGCGCCGCAGGGACGCGCGGCCCGCGAGTTCGAGGTCGCCATCAAGATCAACGGCGCGCCGGTCGAGCCCGAGTTGCCGCCTGAACCTCATGGCTTGAATCCCTTGCAGCATGCTTCGCCCGAGCGCATGGCGCAGTGGCGGCAAGAGTGTACGCGCTTGACGGAGCAGGCCAGGCAAGGCCCGCTCATTTTGTCCAAGACGCTGCTTGTCACGGGTCCACGCGAATGGCGCAGGCGTTCTGCCTTGCTCCGGGCGCTGACGCTGTTTGTGCTTCCCGCATGGAAGCTGACTACGCCACAAGCCATCACGACGCTGCCACTACGTTACGAATACGCCTACGGAGGCGAGAACAAGATTCTTGAAACCGACCCGGCGGCCACACGTGTGAACAAAAAGCATCGACTTCCAGAGCGCAAGCCGTTGCCTGAATCTGCCACTGACGGCGATATGCAGCAAGCCATCGCCCATGCGGTGCATGAACACAATCCGATAGGCCTTGGCTTTGCGGAGGAATGGTATCTCCGTGCGACAAAAGCAACCCGGGTACCCGTGCCGCAAATTCAAGCGCGCAATGAGCCCCCGTTACGCTTTGGTGAAGCGTGCATGCCAGTGGGCTTGGGCATTGTCGGACGCGCCTGGCAGCCCCGCCTGCGCCTCGCGGGCACTTACGACCAGCAGTGGCTGGAAGGGCGGCATCCCGGGTTGCCCGCTGATTTTGATTTTGCGTACTGGAACGCTGCGCCTGCGGACCAGCAAGTCATTCCTCATCTGGATGGCGATGAAACCATCACACTGTCCAACCTGAGTCCTGAGGCTGCCGCAACAGCCCGGGACGCAGCGGGCAACACGCTGCTGTCGTTCGTGCTGCCGGGGCATTTGCCCTTTGTGCTGGTCCGCTTTGAAGACGGCCGCATATGCCAATGGACTCTTTTGCACAGTCAACCCTGATGACTATGCAGGTCTCGTCGATGAGTGGCTCGCGGACACCGAATTGGAGGGAGTTGACGTCTTCCACGTCATTGCGAGGTCTGCATTTGGCAAACTCTACGTGTGTGGAGAGAAGACAGGCAGCAGCGTTTCGATGAACTGCGTGCTCCATAGCGTCTCTGCTTTCGAAAATGAACTGAAGCCCAAATCCAAGGAAGACTTGGATTTTTCGATTCGTTCGTTATTCGCATGCCTTGAGCCGGATCAGTTTGACCTGAAAGACGAGGATGGTCAGCCCCTCTTTGAACGTGCGCGATCCAAACTAGGTCCGCTTGAACCGCATGAAATATATGGTTTCCAGCCCGCCATCGTCCTGGGCGGGAGCTTCCTGCTCGAAAATCTGGTGAAAGTGAAGGCCAATGTGCACCTGACGCTTCTCCGCATGTTCGGCGAGCCAACATTCCCATTCTCGGGGATCGACATTGAAGAGTGGCTGGACGAGTCAGACACGCAGTAGTGATAGCACACCCCAAGTCATCAACCAAGTATGGAATGACTCAGGACAAGACTCCTTGGACCGAACCGCCTTCCCTGAACCCATCGGCAAAAATCCGCTGTCAGTGCCCCCCTCCGGCAGCGGCTTTCCCCCTGTATGAAGCTTCAATCAGGTACCGGCGTCACAACCGGCTTGCCAGAAAAATGCGCCTGCAAATTGGTGAACGCAAGTTCCGCCATGGCCGTCCTGGTGACCAGCGTGCCGCTGGCCATGTGCGGCGTCAGCACCACGTTCTCCAGCGCGGCGAGTTCAGCCGGAATGTTCGGCTCATTCTCGAACACGTCCAGCCCCGCACCGGCAATCGTCCCGGCCTGCAGCGCCGCGATGAGCGCCTTTTCATCCACCACCGAACCGCGCGCCACATTGATGAGGAAGCCCTTGGGGCCCAGCGCCTCCAGCACCTCGGCATTGACCAGCGCCCGCGTCCCGGCACCACCCGGCGTGATCATCACCAGGAAATCGACCTCGCGCGCCAGCGAGACGATGTCTTCCACATAGGTGTAGGGCACGTCCTTGCGCGAACGGTTGTGATACGCAATCTGCATGTCGAACGCGGCCGCCCGCTGCGCAATGGCTTGCCCGATGCGGCCCAGGCCGACGATGCCCAGGCGCGCGCCGCTGACCTTGGTGGTGAAGGGGAAGGGTCCCTTCTTCCATTCGCCACTGCGGGCAAAGCGGTCGGCCCGCACCACGTTGCGCGCCACGGCCAGCATCAGCGCAATGGCCATGTCGGCCACATCCTCGGTGAGCACGTCAGGCGTGTGGGTCACATGGATGCCACGCTCGCGGGCGGCCGGCACATCCACCCCGTCATAGCCGACCCCGAACACCGCGACAATCTCCAGCGACGGAAAGCGCGCCATGAACTCGCGCCCGACCTTGGCTTCGCCATTGGCGGCAATTCCGCGCACCTGCGGCGCGATGGCATCGAGCGCTGCATCGGTGAGCGGATCGAGGATGAGGTTGTGGCAGGTGAAGTTCTGCTGCAGCAAGTCCAGCAGGTGCTGCGGCAGACGGGCGACGATGAGGACGACAGGGCGGCTGGAGGAGGTCATGGGCAATATGAAGAAGAGGAAGAGGAAGACAGAGAGGGAGGCATAACGATACGTCTGTGCCGCACCCTGCGGGCTGAAAAATTTTCAAGCCCGCAGGATGGGAAGAGCGGCGCTCAGCTCGCCGGGCTGGCCCCCGCTTCGCGCACCGGATCCAGCGGCGGCAACGGCCGCGGCTTGCGGTTTTCATCGGTGGCCACGTAGGTGAGGGTGGCTTCGGTCACCTTGACGATCTCGGTCTGCAGGCGATTGCGCTCCGCATAGACTTCAACGTTGACCGTGATGGAGGTATTGCCGACCTTGACGATATCGGCATAGAAGGACAGCAGGTCTCCCACGAACACCGGATTCTTGAACAGGAAGGAATTGACCGCAATCGTCGCCACCCGCCCGTTGGCGCGGCGCGTAGCCGGCAGCGAGCCGGCGATGTCGACCTGGGCCATGATCCAGCCACCGAAGACGTCGCCATAGACGTTGGCATCCGACGGCATGGGCATGACGCGCAATTGCGGCGCCTTGCCCGGCGGAAGTTGGGAAACGGTGGACGACATGGAAGGCTCCTTTGCAGGTGATGTCCGGCGGCGCGCCGGGATGGCTCTTATAATTCGGGTTTGCGGGTTTGCGGCTGTGCGCCCGCAGGCGCGGCAACAGCCTAGTGTATCGGATGTTGCCCTCCTGCTGTATTGCCGTGCCCGATCCCTTTCATCCTGACCCGCTCATGCGCCGCTACCCCAATTCCGCCTCCTCACCGCAAGCCCCCATCAAACGCCAGCGCGGCGACTGGGAAGTCGTGCGCACGCTGCTGCCCTACCTGTGGACCTACAAATGGCGCGTGATGCTGGCGCTGGCCTTCCTGGTCGGTGCCAAGCTGGCCAACGTGGGCGTGCCGCTGGTGTTGAAGAAGCTGGTCGATGCCATGACCATCACGCCCGCCCACCCGCAAGCCCTGCTGGTGTTGCCGCTCGGGCTGCTGGTGGCCTATGGCGCACTGCGGCTGGCCACCGCACTCTTTACCGAATTGCGTGAACTGATGTTCGCCCGCGTCACGCAGCGGGCGGTGCGGACCATCGCGCTGCAGGTGTTCCGCCATCTGCATGCGCTGTCGCTGCGCTTCCACCTGAACCGCCAGACCGGCGGCATGACGCGCGACATCGAACGCGGTACGCGTGGCGTCTCTACGCTGGTGTCCTATACGCTCTTCTCGATCCTGCCTACCATCATCGAGATCGTGCTGGTGCTGGCCTATCTCATCACGCATTACGACATCTGGTTCTCATTGATCACCGCCGGTGCGCTGGTGCTCTACATCCTCTTCACCATCACGGTCACCGAGTGGCGCACGCATTTCCGCCGTACCATGAACGAGCTGGATTCGCACGCCAATACGCGCGCCATCGATTCGCTGCTCAACTACGAGACGGTGAAGTATTTCGGCAACGAGGAATTTGAGGCGCGCCGCTATGACGAAGGTCTGCAGCGCTATGAGCGCGCGGCGGTGAAATCGCAGAGTTCGCTCTCGCTGCTCAATACCGGGCAGTCCGCCATCATCGCCATTGCGGTCACGCTCATCCTGTGGCGCGCCATCGCCGGTGTCATCGATGGCAGCATGACTCTGGGGGACATGGTGCTGGTCAATGCCTTCATGATCCAGTTGTACATTCCACTCAATTTCCTCGGTGTGCTCTATCGTGAAATCAAGCAGAGTCTGGCGGACATGGAACGCCTGTTCTCGCTGCTGGAAGAAAACCGCGAAGTGGCCGACCGGCCCGGTGCGCAGCCGCTCAGGACGCAAGGTGCGGAACTGCATTTCGAGCATGTGGACTTCAGCTACGAGCGCAATCGCCAGATCCTCTTCGATGTCGATTTCAAGGTGCAGGCCGGCACCACCACCGCCGTGGTCGGCCACAGCGGTTCGGGAAAGTCGACGCTGTCGCGTCTGCTGTATCGCTTCTACGACGTCGACCAGGGCGCCATCCGTATCGACGCGCAGGATGTGCGCAATGTCACGCAAGCCTCGCTGCGCCAGGCCATCGGCATCGTCCCTCAGGACACGGTGCTGTTCAACGACACCATCGAATACAACATCGCCTACGGCAAGCCCGGCGCCACGCGAGAGCAGATCGTGGCGGCGGCCAAGGCGGCCTATATCCACGACTTCATCGAATCGCTGCCGGAAGGCTATGCGAGCATGGTCGGCGAGCGCGGACTGAAATTGTCGGGCGGTGAAAAGCAGCGCGTGGCGATTGCCCGCACCCTGCTCAAGGATCCGGCCATCCTCATCTTCGATGAAGCCACCTCGGCCCTCGACTCGCGCGCCGAGCAGGCCATCCAGCAACAGCTCGAAGAAATCGCCCGTGAGCGGACCACGCTGGTCATTGCGCATCGCCTGTCCACCATCGTCAATGCCCACCAGATCCTGGTGATGGATCACGGTCGCATCGTCGAACGCGGTACGCATGCAGGACTGTTGATGGCCAATGGTCTGTATGCGCAGATGTGGCTGCGCCAGCAGGCCGGGGCCGAGGACGAGGGTGGTTCGGCGCTGCCGCAACCCGAGGGCGCCGTGCCGGCAGGCGAGCCGGACGCCGAACCCACGGTGCTGATGCCGGCCGGACGGCGCTAAGGCCTCCATACGCGCGTGCAGCTTGCGCCGGCGCGGGCGCAGCGGCACAATTCGCCCATTCGACCTGGAAAGGGAAGTGGGCGGGCAATGGAAAGCAAATGGCTTGAGGATTTCGTCTCCCTGGCGGAGACGCGCAGTTTCAGTCGCTCGGCGGAGCTGCGGCATGTGACGCAACCGGCCTTCTCGCGGCGCATCCAGTCGCTGGAAGCCTGGCTGGGCACCGACCTGATCGACCGCACCTCCTATCCCACGCGCCTGACGGCCGCCGGCGAAGTCTTCTATGAACAGGCCGTGGCCATGCTGGGCCAGATCAACAACACCCGCGCCCTGCTGCGCGGCAAGCGGCCCACGGCCCAGACCACCATCGACTTCGCCGTCCCCCATACGCTCTCGCTGACCTACATGCCCAAGTGGTTGAGCGCCCTGGAGTCGGGGTTCGGCTCCATCAATACCCGCCTGATCGCGCTCAACGTCCACGATGCCGTCATGACCATCGTCGAAGGCGGCTGCGACCTGCTGCTGTGCTATCACCATCCGCGCCAGCCGGTGCAGCTCGATGCCAGCCGCTACGACATGCTCACCATGGGCACCGAAACCCTGCGTCCGTATTCGCGCTGCGACCGCAATGGCAAGCCGGATTACGTCTTTCCGGGCAGTGCCAAGGCGCCCGTGCCGTTTCTTTCCTACACCAGCAATGCCTACCTGGGCCGCATGGTGGAACTGATGATGGCCGACACCAAGCGCCCGCTGCACCTGATGAAGCACTACGAGACCGACATGTCGGAAAGTCTCAAGATGATGGCGCTGGAGGGGCACGGGGTGGCCTTCCTGCCGGAATCCTCGGTGGTGCGCGAGGTGCGCAATCGCCAGCTCGCCCGCACTGATGGTCCGACCGGGGAGTGGGAAGTGGAGATGGAAATCCGCCTCTATCGTGAACGTCCGACCGCGCAGCGTACCGGCAAGGCGCTGGTGGCGCGGCTGTGGGAATACCTGGTGGATCTGGATGCGCAGCGGCAAGAAAAGACGGGGCGCAGCGAGCGTGGTGAGCGTCCCAGGTCGGCTCCCGCCAGCCCCGCAAGGGCTGCGGGCGCAAAGTCGGCACGCACTACTGAAAAACGCGAATCCTGATCAAAAATTAACAGGCTAGAACGGCGCAATCCCTTTGTGATAGAGGGTTTTCAAAGGTTATGCAGGCGCTGCATAATTACATGCTCACAAAGCATTAGCCTTGTTTTGGCCGGCTGGCTACGATGGCGGCGCTGAATCGGACAGGCACGAATTTCCAGCTGGCGCACCAGGGCCGGGCTGGCAGGCGCGCCTCCGTCGCCGCCTTGGTGCGCGCCCTGCCGGCGCGACTTGCAGGCCGCTGCCGACGGAGTAACATGCCTTGGCGAACTTCGGAATTTGCAGGCCTCTCGTCTTGAACAGCACGGCTATCCAAAGGAGCGATTGCATCATGTCGAACGTACCTAATCACGAAGTGCCTTCCTATCTCGTCCCGCACGGCATCGGTCCGTGGGGCGTGTATCTCGAACAGATCGACCGCGTGACACCCTACCTGGGCTCGCTGGCGCGCTGGGTGGAAACCCTGAAGCGACCCAAGCGCATCCTGGTGGTTGATGTCCCCATCGAACGTGACGATGGCACCATCGCCCACTTCGAAGGCTACCGCGTGCAGCACAACACCTCGCGCGGCCCCGGCAAGGGCGGCGTGCGTTTCCACCAGGATGTGACGCTCTCCGAAGTGATGGCGCTGTCGGCCTGGATGACCGTCAAGAATGCCGCCGTGAACGTGCCCTATGGTGGCGCCAAGGGCGGTATCCGCGTCGATCCCAAGACTCTCTCCCGTGGTGAGCTGCAGCGCGTCACGCGCCGCTATACCAGCGAGATCGGCATCATCATCGGCCCCAACAAGGACATTCCGGCTCCCGACGTCAACACCGATTCGCAGATCATGGCCTGGATGATGGATACCTATTCCATGAATCAGGGCAGCACCTCTTCGGGCGTGGTTACCGGCAAGCCCATCTCGCTGGGCGGTAGCCTCGGCCGTCATGAAGCCACCGGTCGCGGCGTCTTCGTGGTCGGTTGCGAAGCCGCTGTCAAGCGCGGCATGGACATCAAGGATGCCAAGGTCGCGGTGCAAGGTTTCGGCAACGTCGGCGGCATCGCTGCACGCCTGTTCGCTGAAGCCGGCGCCAAGGTGGTGGCCGTGCAGGATCATGTGACCACGGTCTTCAACGCCGCTGGCCTGGACGTGCCGGCACTGCAGACGTACGTCGCCAGCAATGGCAGCGTCAAGGGTTTCCCTGGTGCGGACGAGATCACCGATCGTGCCCAATTCTGGTCGGTCGACTGCGACATTCTGGTGCCTGCCGCACTGGAACAGCAGATCACCGAAGCCAACGCCAATCAGATCAAGGCCAAGATCATCCTGGAAGGCGCCAACGGCCCGACCACGCCGGCTGCCGACGACATCCTGCGCGACAAGGGCGTGCTGATCGTGCCCGACGTGATTGCCAACGCCGGTGGCGTGACGGTGAGCTACTTCGAATGGGTGCAGGACTTCTCCAGCTTCTTCTGGACCGAAGACGAAATCAACCTGCGCCTGACCCGCATCATGCGCGAAGCCTTTGCCGCCGTCTGGCAGCTGGCCGAAGAGAAGAAGGTGTCGCTGCGTACGGCAGCCTTCATCGTGGCCTGTACCCGCGTGCTGCAGGCGCGCGAGATGCGCGGTCTGTATCCGTGATGCAGTGATGCCTTGAAAGATCGGTCCGGCGAGCACCGGACCACCACGGCCCAAGACGGCGGCGCAGTGCGCCACAGATCGTCGGCCATGATTCCAGAACACTCTGGTTCGGAGGAGACGTGGTTGCAGTGCGCATGCGCACCGCAGGCCAACCAGCCTTGCGGCGCAATATCTTCAGTACGGGACCCGGCATCGACATGTCGGGCGCTGCCGCATGTGCGTCCGGTTCGGCGTCTGCCTCGCAGGGCGTGCCAGCCGACCTTGCACTGTGGACGAGGCGACGTGTTTTTGACAGATCCCTTCATCCCTGCCGCACTCGCATTCGTCCCCAGGACGCTGCGCTCGCTGCTTCCTTGCACTTTTCTTCATATCGCCTCGCAAGCCGCCTCCACACGGGCTTGGCGCTGCCACTTCCGGATTCTCTCGAAGCCCTTGCCCGTCGCCTCGACAGACCGTGTCGTCGGCTGCGCCTGCACGCTCGCGTGTGGCCTGTGCAGTTGGTTTCTGGCATGGATATTGCTGACCGGAACGGGGGTGCTGTCGTGGCGTCTGTGGCTGGGCCAGCGCTTCCTGCGTGGTGCGAAGCCGTCCTCAGCGCATCGGATCGTGGTGTTGCGGCCATGAGGGTTTTTGCGGATTGCCTGACCGGGCGGCATATGTCGTACAATGCGCCCGCCGCCAGTTGCGCTTGGGTAATTTGCCAGCCTGTGGATCACCGAGGGGGTGGTCGTTGCAAGACGTCACCAGTGGTGCATCAAACAAAGCTGGCAAAGAACTGTGTTAGCACACAGAATAGGCGACACGGCAGAGAACAATAACAGGTTCGTCAATTCGGCCGGCCAGCCCGATGTCGGGCTCCGCGCAAGCGGATCCGCCAGCGGGTCATTTGATACGTTACGTAAAAAATTTTTCCAGGAGGTCACACAATGAAGTTATTGAAGCTAGCAGGGGTTTTGGTTGGGGCAAGCGTACTGATGAGCTCGGTGCATGCTGAGGAATTCACCGGCCGTCTGAAGAAGATCAAGGACTCGGGTACCCTGACGCTGGGTGTGCGCGATTCGTCGATCCCCTTCTCCTATCTGGACGACAAGCAGTCCTATCAGGGCTACTCGATCGACCTGTGCCTGAAGGCCGCGACCGCGATCCAGAAGAAGCTGGGCCTGACCTCGCTGAACATCAAGATGGTGCCCGTGACGTCGGCCACCCGCATTCCGCTCATCGCCAACGGTACCACCGACATTTCCTGCGACTCCGCGACCAACAACCAGGAGCGCTGGAACCAGGTGGCCTTCTCGATGACCGAGTTCGTGACCGCCAACAAGTTCCTGTCCAAGAAGTCGGCCAACCTGAAGACGCTGGATGACCTCAAGGGCAAGACCATCGTGTCGACCTCCGGCACCTCCAACCTGAAGCAGATTACTGCGCTGAACGCCGAACGCAACCTGGGCATGAACATCCTGGCTGCCAAGGACCACGCCGAAGCCTTCCTGATGGTGGAAACCGGCCGTGCCGCTGCCTTCGTGATGGACGACATCCTGCTGTCCTCGCTGGCTGCCAACTCCAAGGCGCCGGGCGACTACCAGGTGTCCTCGGAAGCCCTGTCGGTCGAGCCGTACGGCCTGATCCTGCCCAAGGGTGACAAGGAGTTCAAGAAGGTCGTGGACGATGCGCTGACCGTGGTCTACAAGGGTGACGACATCAAGAAGATCTACGCCAAGTGGTTCCAGTCGCCGATCCCGCCCAAGGGTGTCAACTTGAACGTGCCGATGAGCCCGCAGCTGCAGGCCGTGCTGGCCAAGCCGACGGACTCCTACGATCCGGCTGCCTACGCTGTCGTGCCGGAAGCGCAGAAGAACATGGGCAAGAAGAAGTAATCAGCACATTGCTTCATGCAATTGGATGAAACGGGGGCCTGTCCCCCGTTTTGTTTAGCCGGAGCTGCCCCGCTTGCCCGGCAGCAAGGCAGGGGTGGCGCCGGTGCTGACCCAACAAGAAGCGGCGCGGCATTTGCCTGGTGACCGCGCCCGAGAACACAGACTTCGAACACAGACGAGGCCATTTATGCATTACAACTGGAATTGGGGAATCTTCTGGGAGATGTCTCCCGATGGCATCCCCTACATCGATACGCTGCTGGCGGGCCTGAAATGGACCCTGGCCACGGCCGCCTGCGCCTGGATCATGGCACTGGTCCTGGGCACCATCTTCGGTACCCTGCGTACCACCACCAAGCCTTGGGTCGTGCGCATTGCCAACGGTTACGTGGAACTGTTCCGCAACATCCCGCTGCTGGTGCAGATGTTCCTGTGGTATTTCGTGATACCGGAACTGCTGCCCAAGGCCCTCGGTGACTGGATCAAGAGCCTGCCGGATGCGTCCTTCGTGACCGCGACCCTGGCCCTGGGCTTCTTCACTTCCTCCCGTGTGGCCGTGCAGGTGACCACCGGCATCCAGGCGCTGCCGCGCGGCCAGCGCATGGCCGGCACCGCACTGGGCCTGACGCCCACGCAGACCTACCGCTATGTGCTGTTGCCGATGGCTTTCCGCATCATCATTCCGGCGCTGACCAACGAATTTGCCGCCATCATCAAGAACAGCTCGGTGGCGCTGACCATCGGTCTGGTGGAACTGACCGCGGCGACCTACTCGATGCGCGAATTCACCTTCCAGACCTTCGAGGCCCTCACTGGCGCCACCATCATCTACGTGATCATTTCGGTCATCGCGCTGTTCCTGGCGCGTCTGCTGGAAAAAGTCACCGCCGTTCCCGGCTATATCACCGGCGGCAGCACCAGCGCAGGAGGGCATTGATCCATGTTCAGCAATTTCGATTTCGACGTCATCCAGCGTTCCTGGGTCTACCTCTTCACGACCGGCCTGAAGTTCACGCTCATCCTGACCTTCTCGGCCATGCTGGGCGGGATCATCCTGGGTACGCTCCTGGCCATGATGCGCTTGTCGTCCAACAAGCCGCTGTCATTCGTCGCCACGACCTACGTCAACCTGATCCGCTCCATTCCGCTGGTGCTGGTGATCTTCTGGTTCTACTTCCTGGTGCCTTTCATCGGCGCCTGGATCATCGGTGCCTCCGAGCCTATCCAGGTCGGCGCCTTCGAATCGGCCCTGATCACCTTCATCCTGTTCGAGGCGGCGTATTACTGCGAGATCATGCGTTCGGGTATCCAGTCCATCCCGCGTGGTCAGGTGTTCGCCGGCTATGCCATCGGCATGAACTACTGGCAGATGATGGGCAACGTGGTGCTGCCGCAGGCCTTCCGCAACATGACCCCGATTCTGCTCACGCAAACCATCGTGCTGTTCCAGGACGTGTCGCTGGTCTACGTGCTGGGTTCGGTGCCCGACTTCGTCACCAGCGCCTCCAAGATCGCGCAGCGTGATGGCCGTCTGGTGGAAATGTATCTGTTCGTGGCCGTGGTCTACTTCATCCTCAGCTTCAGCCTGTCGGCCTTGGTGAAGCGCTTCCAGAAGAAGATCGCCATCATCCGCTAATGCCTTTGACGGCCGCCGCCCGTGCGCTGTTGCGCCAGGTGGCGGCCAGTGAATCCAGAATTCAGAAATCCAGGAGAATCCAATGATTGAACTCAACAACGTCAGCAAGTGGTACGGCAGCTTCCAGGTCCTGACCGACTGCTCGACCTCCGTCAAGAAGGGCGATGTGGTGGTGGTGTGCGGCCCGTCCGGTTCGGGCAAGTCCACGCTGATCAAGACCGTCAACGGTCTGGAGCCGTTCCAGAAGGGCACCATCACGGTCGATGGCGTCTCGGTGGGCGACCCCAAGACCAACCTGTCCAAGCTGCGCGCGCGCATCGGCATGGTGTTTCAGAATTTCGAGCTGTTCCCGCACCTCTCCATCCGCGAGAACCTGACCATCGGCCAGATCAAGGTGCTGGGTCGTTCCAAGGAAGAGGCTACCGAAAAGGGTCTGAAGTACCTGGACCGCGTGGGCCTGCTGGCACACAAGGACAAGTTCCCCGGCCAGCTCTCCGGCGGCCAGCAGCAGCGCGTGGCGATTGCCCGCGCACTGTCGATGGACCCGATCGCCATGCTGTTCGATGAACCGACCTCGGCGCTGGACCCGGAAATGATCAATGAAGTGCTGGACGTCATGGTCGGCCTGGCCCAGGAAGGCATGACCATGATGGTCGTGACCCACGAAATGGGCTTTGCCCGCAAGGTCGCCAACCGCGTGGTCTTCATGGACAAGGGCCTGGTGGTGGAAGATTGCGCCAAGGACGAGTTCTTCGCTTCGCCGCGCTCGGAACGCGCACGTGACTTCCTGGCCAAGATCATCACCCACTGATCGCTCTAGCCTGAGTCAATGCAAGGGCCGCTCCGGCAACGGGGCGGCCCTTGTCGTTTGTGCCAGGTCAAAAGCGGGTCAGGGCTTGCTCCCGGGGTGCTTGACGGCTACGGTAGAATGTCGCCCTTGAAGACATCGCGGCTGGCTCTCCACAGCCCGCATCCGCCGGGATGCCTTGCCAGACACTGAGACTGCCCCCCACTCCAAGACCGAAAGAGCATCGCAATGAGCAACGTATTGACCATCACCCGCCCGGACGACTGGCACCTGCACCTGCGCGACGGCGCCACCATGCAGGACGTGCTGCCGCATACCGCACGCCAGTTCGCCCGCGCCATCGTCATGCCCAACCTGAAGCCGCCGGTGACCACCACCGCGCAAGCCGGTGCGTATCGCGATCGCATCCTGGCGGCCTTGCCCGCCGGCATGGACTTCGAGCCGCTGATGGTGCTCTACCTGACCGACAATACCCCGCCCGAGGAAATCCGCCGTGCCAAGGAAAGCGGCTTCGTCAAGGCCGTGAAGCTCTATCCGGCCGGCGCCACCACCAATTCGGATGCCGGCGTGACCGATCTCTCCAAGTGCTACAAGACCCTGGAAGTGCTGCAGGAAGTGGGCATGCCCTTCCTGGTTCACGGTGAAGTGACCGACCCCGAGATCGACCTGTTCGACCGCGAAGCCGTCTTCATCGAGCGCATCATGAAGCCGCTGCGTCAGGCCATGCCGGAGCTGAAGGTGGTCTTCGAGCACATCACCACCAAGGAAGCGGCCGACTACGTACTGGCCGGTGAGGGCCCGACGGCGGCCACCATCACCGCGCACCACCTCCTGTTCAACCGCAACGAGATCTTCAAGGGCGGCATTCGTCCGCACTACTACTGCCTGCCGGTCTTGAAGCGCGAGACCCATCGCAAGGCACTGGTGGCGGCAGCGACCTCGGGCAATGACAAGTTCTTCCTCGGCACCGATTCGGCGCCGCATGCCAAGGGCGCCAAGGAGCACGCCTGTGGCTGTGCCGGCTGCTACACCGCGCTGCACGCGCTGGAGCTGTATGCCCAGGCCTTCGACAGCGCCGGTGCGCTGGACAAGTTCGAGGCCTTCGCCAGCTTCAACGGTCCGGACTTCTACAACCTGCCGCGCAACACCGGCACCGTCACCCTGAAGCGCGAGACCTGGGCCATCCCGGCCGAGCTGCCCATGGGCGAGGCCACCGTGGTGCCGCTGTCGGCGGGCGAACAGATCCACTGGAAGATGGTCTGACAGAGTCTGGTCTGCTTCGCGGATCAGCCGTGTTGCTTCGTCCCCGGCTTCCGACTGCAAGGGCCGGGCTGTCCATCACAACGAAAGAAAGGCGAGCTGTATGCAATTCGTCGATGAACTGATTACCGATTTCGACAAGGCGCTGCGCGTGATCAACGGCGTGGTGTTCGAGAGCCGTCCCAACCCGGGGCGCGGCCTGCCGGACGGTGTCATGAACGAGGCCGAGAAGCGCCACGCGGCCGGGCTGATGCGGGTCAACAACGTTGGGGAGGTCTGTGCCCAGGCGCTCTACGATGCCCAGGGCCGGTTTGCCCAGACCGAGGATATCAAGCAAGCCTTCCGGCGCGCAGGCATTGAGGAAGAGGATCACCTGGCCTGGACTGCCGAACGCCTGCGTGAGCTGGGTTCACATACCAGTCTGCTCAATCCGCTGTGGTATGGCGGGGCCTATGTACTGGGCAGTATTGCGGCACGGCTGGGGGATGCGCGCAACCTGGGCTTCGTCTCCGAGACCGAACGCCAGGTCGAGCACCACCTGCTGGGCCACCTGGACAAGCTGCCGGCCCAGGACAACCGCTCGCGCGCCATCGTCGACCAGATGCGCCTGGATGAAATCGAACACGGCCAGGCCGCACGTGATCTGGGGGCGGCCGAAGTGCCGGCTCCGGTGCGCGGGATGATGAAGGCCATGGCCAAGGTCATGACCACGGTCGCTTACCGGATCTGATATCGGATCGCCACAGGCGTGGCGGACATGAAAAAAGCGGCCCCGGCCGCTTTTTTTCTTGCTGCATCCAATACCGGACCTTACTGCTGCTGGGCGGCCGCCGAGGAGGTATCGGTCAGGTCGTCGATGATCTCGAAGGAGTGCGTGATCTCGGCCGTCTTCTCCAGCATGATCGAGGCCGAGCAGTACTTGTCGTGGGACAGCTTGATGGCGCGCTCGACCACATTGGTCTTCAGGTTGCGGCCACGCACGGTAAAGTGGAAATGAATCTTGGTGAAGACCTTGGGATCGGTCTCGGCACGTTCCGACTTCAGGGTCACGTCGCAGCCGCGCACGTCTTGGCCGCTCTTGCGCAGGATCACCACCACGTCATAGGCGGTGCAGCCGCCGGTGCCGGCCAGCACCACTTCCATCGGACGCGGCGCCAGGTTGCGGCCGCCGCCATCGGGCGCGCCATCCATCGTCAGCAGGTGGCCCGAACCGGTTTCCGCCGTGAAGGTCATGCCGGACAAGCCGGTCCAACGTACTGTGCATTCCATCTGTATCGTCCCAATCGGTTCCATGAAGCTGCGTATTGTAGCTTTTGATGCGCGCGCCCGCAGCCAGTGCAGGGGAGGGCATGTGAAGCTTCATGATTTTTGCGCTGCGGAAAAATTGTCGAATTATTATTCATCTATCGCATTTCCACTGCGCTTTCGGCAACTTGTAACTCAGTAGTGATGCCGCTTGCAGACAGTTACAAATTTATTCGCTGCGCGTTATTGCGTCGCACAAACCGCTTTGCTATATTGAATTCAACGGAAGTTTTTGCAGCACGTAACGATGTCTCCTCCACCCTCCTCATTGGTGTGGATTAAACCCGGAACCTCAGTGTCCGGGTTTTTTTTGTCTTTTTTCCGGCAAACTCGGTCAAAGCACGATGCAAAGTTGCTCCGGCGGCAACGAAATGCCGCCTTCCCGCGATAAAACCCGGGAAAATTGCCGGATCGCCGCCACAATCCCGCGAAACCTTTTGACGCTAAGTCCTTGAAAAGGCTATACTTGCCGGCTTTCCCATGCGCTCGGGAAGATAGAAGGATGAGTCCGCAAAGCGAAGCAGCAAGGACAGCAGGCATCGGCCGGCTGGCCCGCATGAGCGGAACCGCCATTTGAGCGTTTATATACTGATAGAGAAAGTCAAACATGAAGACCTTTTCCGCTAAAGCCCATGAGGTTCAGCGCGAGTGGTTCGTGATTGACGCGACGGACTTGGTCCTCGGACGTGTTGCCAGCGAAGTGGCACTCCGACTGCGCGGCAAGCACAAACCCGAATTCACTCCGCACGTCGATACCGGTGACTTCATCGTCGTCGTCAACGCAGGCAAGCTGCGCGTGACCGGCACCAAGGCCACTGAAAAGACCTATTTCCGCCACAGCGGTTATCCGGGCGGCATCTACGAAACCAACTTCCTGAAGATGCAGCAGCGTTTCCCCGGCCGTGCGCTGGAGAAGGCCGTCAAGGGCATGCTGCCCAAGGGTCCGCTGGGCTACGCCATGATCAAGAAGCTGAAGGTCTATGCAGATGGCAACCATCCGCACTCGGCCCAGCAACCGAAACCCCTCGCCCTCTAAGGAACAGACATGATCGGTAACTACAATTACGGAACCGGCCGTCGCAAGAGTGCAGTGGCGCGTGTTTTCATCAAGGCAGGTTCGGGCAACATCATCGTCAATGGCAAGCCCGCCGCTGAATACTTCTCCCGCGAAACCGGCCTGATGGTGATCCGTCAGCCGCTGGAACTGACCGGCAACGTCGAACGTTTCGACATCAAGGTGAACGTCCACGGTGGCGGCGAGTCCGGCCAGGCCGGCGCTGTTCGCCACGGCATCACCCGCGCTCTGATCGATTACGATGCAGGCCTGAAGTCGGCTCTGTCCAACGCAGGCTTCGTCACCCGTGACGCGCGTGAAGTCGAACGTAAGAAGGTTGGTCTGCGCAAGGCACGTCGCGCAAAGCAATTCTCGAAGCGTTAATCGTTTCCTGCATTACGGAAAGCCGTCGGCATGCTGCCGACGGCTTTTTGCTTTCTTGCCTGCCTGCTTTGCCGCAAGGGGCGGTACCGACAGCGCGTCTCGCATTGTGACGAGTATTCCGGCTATTTACGGAAATAACTTCCCAATGGGAAATCAGGGGGAAATATTCTCCTGCTAGAATTGAAAGCTTTCCGGCGTGTGATGTCGCGATGGGGTCGATGCAGTCGATGCGCGTACCTGCAGCGCTCATCCGCCACGGCGTATTTCTTCGCTTTTTTTCGCAAGGAACAGACATGATCAAGGTAGGTATCGTTGGCGGAACCGGTTACACCGGTGTCGAATTGCTGCGTATTTTTGCCACGCACCCCCAGGCCCGGGTGGAAGCCGTGACCTCGCGCAAGGAAGACGGCATGCCGGTGGCCGAGATGTATCCTTCCCTGCGCGGCCGCGTGGACGTGGCCTTCTCTTCGCCCGACAAGGCGCGCCTGACCGACTGTGACGTGGTTTTCTTCGCCACCCCGCACGGCGTGGCCATGGCCCAGGCCCCGGAACTGGTGGCCGCCGGTGTGAAGGTGATCGACCTTGCTGCCGACTTCCGCATGCAGGACGTGGCCGCCTTCGAGAAGTGGTACAAGCTGCCGCACAGCTGCACAGACCTGTTGAAGGAAGCCGCCTACGGCCTGCCCGAACTGAACCGCGAAGCCATCCGCAAGGCGCGCGTGGTGGGCAACCCGGGTTGCTATCCGACCACCATGCAGCTGGGCTTTGCCCCGCTCTTGAAGGCCGGCGTGATCGATGCCTCGCACCTGATCGCCGACTGCAAGTCCGGCGTTTCCGGCGCTGGCCGCAAGGCTGAACTGAGCCTGCTGTTCTCGGAAGCTTCCGACAACTTCAAGGCCTATGGCGTCTCCGGCCATCGCCACTCGCCCGAAACCATCGAACGCCTCTCGCACCTGACCAGTGACAAGGTGGGCCTGCTGTTCACTCCGCACCTGGTGCCGATGATCCGTGGCATGCACTCCACCCTCTACGCGCGTCTGAACAAGGACATCGACAACGCCGCCCTGCAGGCCCTGTTCGAGGAGGCTTACAAGGATGAGCCCTTCGTCGATGTGCTGCCCTTCGGATCGCATCCCGAGACCCGCACCACGCGCGCCTCCAACATGCTGCGCCTGGCCGTGCATCGTCCGGACAATGGCGATACCGTGGTGGTGCTGGTGGTCCAGGACAACCTGGTCAAGGGCGCTTCCGGTCAGGCCGTGCAGTGCATGAACCTGATGTTCGGGCTGGAAGAAACCACCGGCCTGCAGCAGGTCCCGGTCCTGCCGTGAAGTACCGCTTGTGGCGTCGGCGCATGACGATTTCAGCGCCGAAGATGACCATCAAGCGGCACCTGCCCTGGCCGCTGATGATCCTTCTGTGGGCTGCCGTGGTGGGCGTGGGTGCGGCGGCGGCGGTCTGGACCTACCAGCTCGGCCGCAACAACCTGCCGGGCCTGCAGGCCGATGCCGGCGATGCCAGCGAGCAGATCGAGCAGTTGAGCGAGCAGGTCAAGAAGTTGAGCGCCGAAAATGAGCGCTTGCAATCCGCCGCCAACGCGTCGCAAAATGAATTGAAGATTGCCCAGACGGCGCAGGCCACCCTGGCGACCCAGGTCAAGAACCTGGAGGCGGAAAACAACCGTCAGAAGGAAGACCTGGCTTTCTTCGACAGCCTGCTGCCCACCAACCTGGGCGCGCCCGGCATCACCATCCAGCGCTTCAAGGCCGAACAGGCGGCGCCCAACCAGGTACGCTATCGCGTGCTGGTCATGCAGGGTGGTGGGGGAACGCAACAGTTTGCAGGAAACCTACAGCTTAGTGTCAATATGGTGCAGGGCGGCAAAGGTGTTACCATCAACTTTCCGGAGAGCAATGCCACTGACCAGGCGCGCTACCGGCTCGCATTCAAGTACTATCAGCGGGTCGAAGGCCTGCTGACCATTCCCGAGGGCGCCATCGTTAAATCGGTGGCGGTCCGAGTTCTCGACCGCGGCCAGGTGCGTGCCCAGCAGTCGGTAGATCTGTGAGGTGATTCCATGTTTACACGCAAGACCAAGAGCACGATCGACAGCCTCATCGGCATGTCCACCAGCATCACGGGCGACGTCGGTTTCAAGGGCGGCCTGCGCATTGACGGCACCATTACCGGCAACATCAATGCCGAGAGCGGTCAGCCCAGCGTGCTGGTCATCTCGGAACACGCCAAGGTGATCGGCGAGGTGCGTGCCGCGCATCTGATCGTCAATGGCGAGATCATTGGCGACGTCCACTCCACCGAACTGCTGGAGCTGCAGCCCAAGGCTCGCATTACCGGCAACGTCTTCTACAAGGCCCTGGAGATGCACGGCGGGGCCCTGGTGTCGGGCAAGCTCAGCCATGACCAGCAGGCGGAGACGCCCATGCTGAAGCTGGCCGTATCGTCGGAAGCATGAAAATCCGCAAGCGCTTATAATGGCTTTATCGATCTAATGTATTGATCCGCCTCAAGCCCAGCAGGAGCCCGAAATGAATGCCGCAGCCGAACTGCAACAAACCGACATGCCCGCCCCGATCAACTTCAGCGACAGCGCAGCCGCCAAGGTGGCCCAGCTGATCGAGGAAGAAGGCAATCCCGACCTGAAACTGCGCGTCTTCGTGCAGGGTGGTGGTTGCTCGGGTTTCCAGTACGGTTTCACCTTCGATGAAATCGTCAACGAAGACGACACCACCATGAGCAAGAACGGCGTCCAGCTGTTGATCGACTCGATGAGCTACCAGTATCTGGTGGGCGCCGAGATCGACTACAAGGACGACCTGGAAGGCGCGCAATTCGTCATCAAGAATCCGAACGCCACGACCACTTGCGGTTGCGGCTCTTCCTTCTCGGTGTAAGTGCCGCCAGACTCCCCGTACCATGCTGGTTTGCGGGGAGATGAAGAAAAAGGACGCCTCGGCGTCCTTTTTTCATGTCTTGAATCTTCATATCGGCCTGGGGCCACCGTCCGGCGGGCCTTCCCGACGTCTGTTCCTGGACGCCGCAAAAGCCCTTGTTCGCCTTACCCCAATTCAGTGAAGGCTTTTGCCGCAGCGGCGATGGTTTCCTCGATGATGGCATCGCTGTGCTGGGCCGATACGAAGCCAGCCTCGAAGGCCGACGGTGCAAAGTACACGCCCGCATCCAGCATCTTGTGGAAGAAGCGGTTGAAGCGCTCCTTGTCGCCCTGCATCACCTCGGCATAGCTGGTCGGCACCTTGGTATCGAAGTACAGGCCGAACATGCCGCCAATCGCATCGGCGGCAAAACGCACACCAGCCGCCTTGGCCGCCGCGCTCAGGCCATCGGTCAGCTTGCGGGTCTGTGCTGCCAGGAGTTCGTAGAAGTCGGGCTGCTGGATGATCTTCAGGGTCGCCATGCCGGCCGCCACGGTGACCGGGTTGCCCGACAGCGTGCCTGCCTGATAGACCCCGCCCAGCGGCGCCAGATGCTTCATCACCTCGGCACGACCGCCGAAGGCCGCCACCGGCAGGCCGCCGCCGATCACCTTGCCCAGCGCCGTCAGGTCGGGGACGATGCCATTCAATTCCTGGGCGCCGCCACGGGCCACGCGGAAACCGGACATCACTTCATCGAAGATCAGGATGGCGCCGTATTCGGTACACAGGCGGCGCATGGTGCGCAGGAATTCGTCGGTGGCCCGCACCAGGTTCATGTTGCCGGCCACCGGTTCCACGATCACGCAGGCGATTTCGTTGCCGGCAGTCTTGAAGGCTTCTTCCAGCTGCTGGGCATTGTTGTAGTCCAGCACCAGGGTGTGTTTGGCAAAATCTTCCGGCACCCCGGCCGAGGTCGGATTGCCGAAGGTCAGCAAGCCGCTGCCGGCCTTGACCAGCAGGGAATCGGCGTGGCCGTGATAGCAGCCTTCGAACTTGATGATCTTGTCGCGACCGGTGGCACCACGGGCCAGGCGCAGCGCGCTCATGGTGGCTTCGGTGCCGGAGGAGACCAGGCGGATCTGTTCGATGGAGGGGACCAGCTTGATGATTTCCTCGGCCATCTCGATCTCGGCCTCGGTCGGCGCGCCAAAGGACAGGCCGCGCGCGGCCGCCAGCTGCACCGCCTTGACCACTTCCGGATGGGCGTGGCCGACGATGGCCGGGCCCCAGGAGCCGATGTAGTCGATGTAGCGCTGGCCTTCGGCATCCCAGAACCAGGGGCCTTCGGCGCGTTCGATGAAGCGCGGCGTGCCGCCTACCGAGCGGAAGGCACGTACCGGGGAGTTGACGCCGCCCGGCGTACTTTGCTGGGCGCGGGCGAACAGGGTTGCATTGGTCTTGGTCATGAGCTTGCGGAGTCGAGTCCGGATTCGTGGATCAGATCAGTTGATGGAGGGCGGCGCGTCCAGATCGGCGGGATCCTCCGATTCGCGCGCCCAGAAATAGCGGTCGGGCAGCAGCTTGCCCATGCCGATACGCTGGGCATTGGCCAGCGCGGCCAGGGTGAACTCCTGCGCCTCGGAAGCTGCCAGCGGCACTTCCAGGTCATTGGCCAGCATGGCCGCCATGGCGCCCGAGAGCGTGCTGCCGGCACCGACGAAGGAGCCGGGCAGGCGCGGCCAGGCATCCTGGCGCACCAGGCCGGATTCGTCGAAGAGCGAATTGGCCACTTCCTGCAGGTCGGTCTGGGTATTGGTCACCAGCAGGTATTCGCAGCCCATCTCGATGATGTGCATGGCGTCCAGTTCGAGCGCATCGCCCGGCACCGGTTCGCGCCAGGTCTCGGCCAGGCGGGTAAGCTCGCCGGCCGAGCAGATCAGTACGGTGGCCTGCGGGATCAGCAGTTCGCGGATGGCAATCAGGCGGTCATCCTCGTCCTCCTGATTGGCCAGGGCGCTGATGAACGGGTCCAGGATCAGCGGAACGTCGGGGTAGTCAGAGACGATCTCGGCAATCACCGAGATGTTCTCGATACTGCCCAGGGCGCCCACCTTGAAGGCGGCCACGGCCATGTCTTCGAGGATCACGCGGGCCTGGTCGGCGACCCAGTCCACGTCGACCACCTGCACGTCTTCGACGCGGGCGGTGTCGCCGATGAGCAAAGCCGTCACCACCGACAAACCGTGGCAGCCCATGGCGGCGAAAGTGGCGAGATCGGCCTGCACGCCCGTGGCGCCGACCGGATCGGCGGCGCCGAAGCTGAGGATGAGGGGAGGAGTTTGGTTTTGCACGTCGAGTAGATTAAGATAGCTGACTTAGCATTTTACTTGATTGATTTTAGGGATAGTCAGCCGTGACGAATAGCAGCCAAACCGAATTCAAAACCTGGATGTGCCTGATCTGTGGTTGGATCTACGACGAAGAAGCAGGCCTGCCCGAAGAAGGCATCGCCCCAGGCACCCGCTGGGACGACGTCCCCATCAACTGGACCTGCCCGGAATGTGGCGCCCGCAAGGAAGATTTCGAGATGGTGGCGATCTGATCGCCGCCTGAACGCAATGACCGCCGCCGACGGTTTCGGCAACGCGCACCGGCGCCAGGCTCCTGGCGCTGCGCTGGCGGCGTCTCCTTCACCCGAAGAGGCGCCGTACACCGCTCTTTTTTCCTGCTGGGCGGGATTTGATGTGGATCAAACTCTCCCAATCTCACGGGTTCGTCTCGTTTTCCCATCATTTTTTCTGCCTGGTGGTGCAGGCCCTTTGCCCGCTGGAAAAACGGTGAACTTTTCTGGGTAAAATCTCCTCCAGTACCAGCTTTGCCTGCGTGACCGGAAACAGGACGCACAGATGTCCGCCCGTCCGCCGTGAGGCAACCTCCCCCAACGGTCTTGTCATTGAGTCCAGCCACGCCATCGCGCCGCCGGAGCGGTATGGCGTGCGTGCGCATCGCCCATGCCGGGCGTGCCGGATGACATGGCCTTTTCCAACTGTCACATGAGGCTGGTATGCCACACACCAAGGATTTCGTCATCGATGCAGCCCCCGTCTGCGATTCGCCCGGCCTGCAGGAGCGCGAGGGGCTGGAGCAGTTCCAGGCCTCGCTGATCACGCGCATGGCCGCGTCCGACAATGAAAGCATGCGCTCGCGCCGCCTGGCGGTGGCCATGGGCGAGCAGCACTATCTGATACCGCTGGCCCAGGCCGGCGAGATCGTCCCGCTGGCCGGCCTGCCCGTCACGCCCGTCCCGGCCACGCAGGCGTGGTTTCTCGGTCTGCTCAACATCCGCGGCAGTCTCATCGGCCTGGCTGACCTCATGGGACTGGCCGAGGCCGCATTGCAGGAAATCGGGCGCGGTAGTCATGCCTTGCTGCTGGCCGATGGCCTGGCACCCCATTGCGCTTTGCTGCTCTCACGCGTCCTGGGCCTGCGAGACATCACAGAAATGACGCGAATATCGAAAAACTTCGAGACGGAAATCGCGTTACCGGGCATCAACGGACGTTATAAAGACAACAGTGGTCAGCAATGGGATGAATTGGACCTGTCGCAGTTGATCCAGGATAGCCGTTTCCTGCAGATCGGCCGCTAGCAGCGGGTCGCCGGATCAGCAGTGCGGGCAATACGAATACCTGAAATACCTGAGAAATCCGAAAGATCTTCGAGATCTGCCAAGAGGGAATAGGAACACCGGCCATGGAACCGACCTTGCCGTCTCTGTCGAAAAAGAATGCCGTGGCCGCTGCCAGGCGGCCTGCCGTGCCGCCTGGCAGCGGTCTGCGCCTGCCCTGGCTGCATCGTTATTCACTGCGCACCCAGACCCGGGTGCTGCTGGGCGTGCTGGCGCTGTCGCTGGCCGCGCTGTGCCTGTTCATGTGGCTGGGAGCGCGCCTGTATCTGCTGGCCACCCTGCAGACCAATCTGGCATCGGACCTGGTGATGCACTCCCAGCGCATCGGCAAGGCCGTGCCCAATGCCATACAGGGCAATCCACAGGCCTTTGTGCAACTGGCGCAGAGCCGTCTCGAATTCAACCGCGGGCTGCTGTTGCTCAGCAGCGGCGGGCCCTACCAGGGACAAAATATCGGCCTGCCTGATCCTGCCCTCAAGCCGGCGCTGGAGAACGTGGCACGTCTGTGGCGCCGTACCGACCTGGCGGCCGAGACCATCCTCGGCATGGAAAGGGAACTGACCGGGTTTGGCACCACCCTGAAGCGGCTCAACGAACTGCTGCCGGTCATGCTGGACCTGAGCGAGCAGATCGCCATGCTGCAGTCCCAGGGCCGCCCGACCACGCGCGAGATGACCGCTGCCAGCCAACTGGTGATGCTGACCCTGCGCCTGGGTCGCAGCTCCAATAAGTTCCTCACCTCCGATGGCGTCAACGCCGAAACCGCCTTCATGCTCGGCAAGGACATCACCGCCTTCGGCGATCTGCTCAAGAGTCTGCTGGAGGGCAACGACATGCTGCGCCTGCGGGCTGCCAGCGATCCCGACCTGCGTACCAAGCTGCAGGACCTCACGCGGGTCTTCGGCGATTACCAGCCGCAGGTCACCGGCATTCTGGGCAATCTGCAGAATTTCATCGCGGCCAAGCGTTCCGAGCAGTTGGTCTTCACTGAAAACGAGACCCTCAAGCGCCATCTGACCGACCTGCAGGAAGCCTACCGGGTGGCCCTGAAAGCGCGTTCCTGGACCTTCTGGGCGGTGCTCTGCGCGATGGCGCTGGCACTCTTGAGTGCCATCGGGATTGCCCTGGTGCAGTTGCAGAGCAGCCGCAACAACGCCGCCGCCGCCGAGCTGCGGCGCCAGGAGGCCGAGCTGCAGCGTCAGCTGGCCCAGCAGGAAGAAGAAAAGGCCATGCGCGCCAACCACCTGACCCAGGCTGCCGTGCTGCGCCTGATGACCGAGCTGCAGCGCGTGGCCGATGGCGACCTGACGGTGCATACCACGGTATCGGACGATGTCACCGGAGCCATCGCCGATTCCGTCAACTACACCGTCGAAGCCCTGCGCGGACTGGTCGAGCAGGTCACGCAGATGGCCGCCAAGGTGGCGCACAGTTCCGAACATGTGCGCGGCACCACCACCGAGCTGGGCGCCGCCGCGCGGGCCCAGGCGCGGCGCATCCAGCGCATCGCCCAGGCCATGCTGGAAATGTCCAATCACATCACCGGTATCTCGGTCTCGGCCGACGAATCCGCCGATGTCGCCCGCCACGCCGTGGTGGTGGCCGAGCGTGGCGCGCGCGCGGTGGAAGATGCGGTCAAGGCCATGGACGGCATCGGAGAGCAGATCCGCGAGACCTCCGAGCGCATCAAGCGCTTGGGAGCCTCGTCGCAGATGATCGGGGAGATCACCGAGCTCATTTCCGACATTACCGAGCGCACCAATGTGCTCGCGCTCAATGCCGCCATCCAGGCCGCCTCGGCAGGCGAGGCCGGGCGCGGCTTCTCGGTGGTGGCCGAGGAAGTGCAGCACCTGGCCGAGCGCTCCAGTGCCGCCACGCGCGAAATCGGCGCGCTGGTCAGGATGATCCAGGCCGATACCCGCGACGTCGTGGTGGCGATGGAAAAATCCACCACCGGTGTCACTGATGGTGCCGTGCTGTCGGATGCAGCCGGCAGTGCCCTGGCCGATATCCGCAGCGTCTCCAAGCGCCTGGCCGAACTGATCCAGGGCATGGCCGTATCCACCCGCGGGCAGGCGGTGTCGGCCAATGGCGTGGCCCAGCAGATCCAGGGCATCCTGCGCGAGAACGACATCATCGAGCAGAGCCGCGAGCAGGTGTCCACGCTGTATGAAGAATTGTGGGATGCCGCCCGCCAGCTGGAAAGCTCGGTCTCGCGCTTCCGCATCAAGGTGACTTGACCCCGATTGCCGCCCATGATCACCGGACACGACATGCCAGCCGCCCAGTGCCCTTCCTCGGTCGTCACCTCAGCCGACGTACGCCCGGGCGGCGTTGACGAACGCTTGCGCGAGACCTTGCGTCCGCTGCTGGTGATCGTGCGCCAGCAAAGCGCCGCCTGGGCCGCCCGCCTCGGTCAGGGAGACGGTGCGCCGCGACTGCCCGCCCTGGTCTTGCGTACGCTGGCGGCGCTGCGCGATTACGCCGCCAACAGCGGCGCCAGCGTCTTTGCCGAGTCGGCCTCGGGCCTGCTGCAACAGCTGCAGCACTGCAGCGAGGCTGGTGTACAGGCGGGCCTGCAAGATCTCATCGAAGCCGGCATCCAGACCCTGTCAGCCCAGTTGGACGGAGCCTTGACGCCGGCGACCCGCTTGCCGCCCGAAGTCATCGATCCGGTGCTGCTGCCGGTGTTCCTGGAGGAGGCGCAAGAGCTCATCGCCGGCATCGGCGAGACCTTGCTGGTGCTGCCCGAGGGCGAGCATCCCGATGCCGTCGAGAGCAGTCTGCTGGCCGAACTGGCGCGTCCCCTGCATACGCTCAAGGGCAGCGCGCGCATGGTGGGGGCACTGCACCTGAGCCGCTGCCTGCATGACATGGAAGGCGCCTTGCAACGGCTGGGCAGCCCCGGTAGTCCTGCGCCGCGCAGCGTGGCTGCCTTGCTGGCCCTGTATGACCAGGCGGTAGAACATTTCAGCATCCTGGAACAGGGCCTGGTTGCCCTGCCCGGTGCTGCCACCAGCGCGACCATGCCCGCCCCCGCGCCGGGCAGCAAGGCCGCCGAGGGACGGCTGACTGCGCCGCTGGTACGTATCCGCACCACCGTGCTGGACAGGCTGCTGAACCAGGTGGGTGAAGTGTCGATCAGCCGTGCCCAGCTGGACAATGAAATAGGCGCCCTGCAGGGCGATGCCCGCGTACTTGGTGAAGAACTGGACTCCCTGGCCCGGCAGTTGCGGCGCTGGCAGCGCGGCTGGGAGCAGGGCAGCCTGGTCCCCCGAGGTGACGCCAGTGCAGGCCTGAGCGAGCTGGCCCAGGTCATGGAAGCAGCCCTGGCGGCCGCCATGGCGCGCCAGAAGCAGTTGTTGCAGCGGGTGATGAAAACCCGGGAAGGGCTGCGGCTGCAAGGTCGCACCACGCGTGAGCTGCAACAGGAGCTTATTCATGCACGCATGGTCAAGTTCAACAGCATGGAGCCTCGCATGCAGCACCTGGCGCGCCAGGTCGCGGCCGAAACCGGCAAGCCCCTGGCGCTGGACCTGTCGGACTGCCGCCTGCAGATCGACCGCGCCATCCTGGAGCGCCTCATGGGGCCATTGGAACACCTGCTGCGCAATGCCGCCGTACACGGCATCGAGGAGGCGCCCTTGCGCCGCGCGGCCGGCAAGCCGACCAGCGGCCACCTGCGCATCCAGGCCGGGCACGAAGGCAATGAAGCCGTCATTCGCGTGCGCGACGATGGCCACGGCCTGGACCTCGCCGCCATTCGCCGCAAGGCGCTGCAACGTGGTCTGCCCGGCGTGGAGCACTGGAGCGAGGCGCGCCTGGCCGAGCTGATCTTCGAACCCGGCTTCAGCACCAGCGCTCAGGTCTCGGCCCTGGCCGGGCGCGGCATCGGCATGGATGTGGTGCGCGCCGAAGTGGCCGCGCTGGGCGGGCGCATCACCGTGCATTCGTGGCCGGGGCAGGGCGTGCTCTTCACGCTCTATCTGCCGCTGTCGCTGGCGGTGCAGCAGGTCTGCCTGCTGCATCACGGGCAGCAGCAGTACGCCATCCCCTCCACCCTCATCGACAGCGTGATCCAGCTGCGCAGCCAACAGGCGCGCCAGGCGTTGGCGCAGCGCGCATTGGAGGTCAATGGCCGGCAACTGGCGCTGCATCCACTGCACAGCCTGCTGGACGAGCCGCCGCCGGTGTCGCCGCCAGGCAGTGGTGAAGCGGATTCGGCCTTTGCCTTGCTCATCAAGAACGGCGATGAACTGATGGTCATCATGGCCGATCACGTCAGCGGCAACCGCGAAGTGGTGGTCAAGCCGGTCGGGCCGCAGGTAGCTACGCTGTCCGGCATGGTCGGTGCCACCGTGCTGGGAGACGGGCAGATCGTGCTCATCATCAACCCGCTGCTGCTGGCCGGCTCGCGCCGCGTCGATGACGGCGCGGCGGCTGCCAACGTACGATAGTGGTCTTGGGCGGGCCAGCGGCGCCTGCTTCGGCGTTCGCACCAGGCACACGTTCGCCCGGGACCGCTGGCTGCGCCTGTCAGTGGCCTGTGGCCACCGGGCGCTGCGGATCGGAACTCCATTCGCTCCACGAGCCCGGATACAAATGCGCCCCTGGCAAGCCCGCCACTTCCAGCGCCAGCAGGTTGTGGCAGGCTGTCACGCCCGAGCCGCACTGCATCACTGCGGCCTGCGGGTCACCCAGCACCGACAGCCATTCCTCGCGCAATTGCGCGGCACTCTTGAAGTGACCATCGGCTTGCAGGTTGTCCTTGAAGAAGCGATTCTTCGCGCCCGGGATATGGCCGCCCACGGCATCGATGGTTTCGTTCTCGCCGCGGAAGCGGTCCGGTGCGCGTGCATCGACCACCTGCAGCGTCTGGCTCTTGAGATTGTCCAGCAGGGTTTGCGCATCCACCGTCTTTACCAGCGAGGAGAGATCCTGGATGTTGCCGGGCACCGCCGGTCCAGGTATCTCGCTGGTGAGGGTCTCGCCCAGTGCCTGCCAGGCCGCCATGCCGCCATCGAGTACGGCCACGTCGCTATGGCCGATCCAGCGCAGCAGCCACCACAGGCGCGCGGCATACATGCCGCCTTGGGCGTCATAGGCCACCACCTGGGTGTCGTTGTTGATGCCCAGCTCGCGCATGGCCTGCACGAACTGCTGACGGTCCGGCAGCGGATGGCGACCGTGGAAGCGCCCGGCGGCATCGGTCTTGGGACCGGAGAGCAACTCATCCAGATGGGCAAAGCGTGCCTGCGGCAGGTGGCCGGCAGCGTAGGCTTCGCGGCCGAAGGCGGGGTTGCTCAGGTCGTGACGGCAATCCACGACAACAATGTTCAGATATTGCGCGCGCGACTTCAGCTCGCTGGCGCTGATGAGGGTCTGATAGGTCATGAGGCTCTCCTTTTGTTCATAGGCCCTGCAGACGGGCAGGATTCGGTGATTCACACTTCGGTGGCGATCGGGTCCACCTTGGGAACGTTCCTGGCCAGCGCCTGAGTCTTGCGCTGGTTGCGATAGGTGGCCAACATGCCGCTGGCCAGGATGATGGCCATGCCCAGCCAGCCGATCCAGCCCGGCGCGTCGCCCCAGATCAGCACCCCGAAGAGGCTGGAAAAGACGATGCCGGTGTATTGCAGGTTGGCGGTGACCAGCGTATTGCCGAGCCGGTAGGCGCGCGTCATGGCAATCTGCGCGGTGGTGGCCGTCAAGCCTATCATGAGCACCAGCAGTGCACCGATCCAGGAATGGCTGTGCCATAGCGGTACGCGGCCGGTCACCACGCTACCGATCAGACCGGCCAGAACGCCGGTGGCAGAAAAGTAGAACACCACGCGGTACTCCGGTTCCCCCAGCAGTCCCAGCTTGCGCACCTGCAGGTACACCAGTGCCGAGAGTACGCCGGAGGCCAGCGAGATGGCACCGCCCAGCAACTGCTCGGCATTGAGCGAAGGCCGCATCAAGAGTGCCACGCCCAGGAAGCTCAGCGCTACCGTGCCGGCCAGTCCCCATTCAAATTTCTTCTGTCCCTGCCACCAGCCGGCCACGAACAGCATCACCGCGATCCAGATCGAGGACATGTAGTTCAGCGTCGTCGCCGTCGCCACCGGCAGCAGGCTGAAGGAGTAGAACCACATCCACAACGAGATCACGCCCACGCCGCCGCGGATGAAGTGATCGCGCGGGAAGGGGGTGCGCAGCGTGCCGCCGCGCACACGGATCAGGCCGAGGATGAAGAGCACGCCGATCACGCCCCGGCAGAGCACGATCTCCGACGTCGAGTAGTAACTGCTGGCGAGCTTGACGCACGCACCCATGACGGCAAAGAGGAATGAGGCAACGAGCATCCAGAGCGATTGCATGGCGGCGGTTCAGTAGAGTGAGGGGAGAGGGAGCAAGGCGCAGGCAGTAAGAGCCGGGCAGGCGCCGGTGCCAAAGAAAACGGCAGCCCCGGCGTGAACCGGGGCTGCCGTTGTGCAGCAGGAGCAGAGGTCGGGCGAGGGCGGCGGACAATGACGACGCAGATTGCGTCCGTCGTGAGCTTGCCGCGTTGCCTGCATCTGCTTTCCCCCTGCGCGGCCTGTGGGCCTGGTTATGGTGTGCTGGTTCCCTGCGGCACGTCCAGCTGCTGGCGATACCACTCGTGGAAGTGCTGCATGCCGTCTTCCATGGGCGACTGGTAGGGACCGACTTCGCTGGTGCCGCGATCCATCAGTATACGACGACCGGCATCCATGCGCTGGGCGATCTCGTCATCCTCGACGCAGGTCTCCATGTAGGCGGCGCGCTCGGCTTGCACCAGTTCGCGTTCGAAGAGGGCGATCTCTTCCGGATAGTAGAACTCCACCACATTGGTGGTCTTCTGCGGACCGGTCGGCCAGAGCGTGGACACCACCAGCACGTGCGGATACCACTCCACCATGATGTTGGGGTAGAGCGTCAACCAGATGGCGCCGTACTTGGGCGGCTTGCCGTTGGAGAACTGCAGCAGCTTTTCCTGCCACTTGGCGTAGGTGGGCGAGCCGGACTTGATCAGGCCGTGGTTCACGCCCACGGTCTGGACGCTGTAGTCGCGGCCGAATTCCCACTTCAGATCGGAGCAGCTCACGAAGTTGCCCAGGCCAGGATGGAAGGGCTCGACGTGGTAATCCTCCAGATAGACCTCAATGAAGGTCTTCCAGTTGTAGTCGCACTCGTGCACTTCGGTGTGGTCGTACAGATAGCCCGAGAAATCCAGATCGCGCGTCACACCCAGGTGTTTGAGCTTGTCGGCGATGTTGACGCCGTTGTTCTCGAACAGCAGCCCGTTCCAGCTTTGCAGCGCAGTCTTGGACAGGTTCATGCACGGCGTCTCGCCGAAATGCGGCGCGCCGATCAGTTCGCCCTTCAGATCGTAGGTCCAGCGATGCAGGGGACAGACGATGTTGGCAGCATGGCCGCGACCATCGAGCATCTTGGCCTGGCGGTGACGGCACACGTTGGACAGCAGTTCAATACCCTGCGCATTGCGCACCAGCATGCGGCCTTCGTTTTCCCACGGCAGCGTGGCATAGTCACCCGCTTCGGGCACCATCAGCTCATGGCCGACGTAACGAGGTCCTTGCTGGAAGAGTTGTTTCAGTTCCCGCTGATGGAGCGGTTCGTCGAAGTAGACGTGGACTGGAAGTTGCGCGTTTGAACGCGCCAATTTGGCAAAAGTAGCAAGATCGGACATTTCCGCCCCCAAATTAATTTGCACCAACCTAAGGAAGAAAATCCGCAAAAACCTGTGTTCAAATAATATGAAGAGGAAATTTTGGACAGAACCGTGGATTATGCCATAAAACCCCCATAAGGGGCCGGGTTTTGTGGCCAAAATGCCAGTAAATTGGCCGAATTTACAAGCTCGGCTCGAAATGCACCGACATTTCCACGCCCTTCATTGACTTGGGGATCGCCGGTTTGTTCTAAAATACCCGGCTGAATTTTTGAATGGGTCGATATGCCTAGAACCTCTGCTGCTGCATCCTCTGCTGCTGCCTCTGCGGCGGCCGGGGCCCTGCCTGTCTCCTTCGAGGACGCGATGAAGGAGCTGGAACAGCTCGTGGCCCGCATGGAAGCCGGCGAGCTGCCGCTGGAAGCCTCGGTGGCCGCCTACAAGCGCGGTTCCGAACTGGTCAAGTTCTGTGCCGGTCAGCTCGAGAAGGTGGACAGCCAGGTCAAGCTGCTCGAGGGCGACATGCTCAAGCCCTTCAACGCAGCGGACGCTTCCGCCGGGGACGATTGATGAATGCACAGATGCCGGCCGCCAGCGCGCAGGCCCCGCTAGCTTTTGCCGACTGGACTGGTCAGGTGCAGGGTGGCATGGAAGACGTGCTGGACCGCTTCCTGGCGCCGACTTCGGTAGTGCCGGCGCGCCTGCACGAAGCCATGCGCTACACTGCCATGGAGGGCGGCAAGCGGGTGCGCCCGCTGCTGGTCTACGCGGCCGGAGACATCTTCGCCACGCCGCGCGTGCTGCTGGACCGGGCTGCGGCTGCAGTCGAGATGATCCACGTCTATTCGCTGGTGCATGACGACATGCCCTGCATGGATGACGATGCCCTGCGCCGCGGCAAGCCTACCGTGCACGTGCAGTACGACGAAGCGACTGCGCTGCTGGTCGGTGATGCCCTGCAGGCACAGGCTTTCGAGACCCTGTCGGCGCCACTGGAGGCCGAACTCGGCCAGCACGATCCCGGTCTTTCGGCGCGCCAGCTGCGCATGGTCAACCTGCTGGCCCAGGCGGCCGGTTCGGTGGGCATGTGCGGCGGCCAGGCGATTGACCTGGCCAGCGTCGGCATGACCCTGTCGCTGGCCGAACTGGAACAGATGCACCGCCTCAAGACCGGTGCCCTGCTGCGCGCAGCCGTGCTGCTGGGCGCGCTGGGCGGCAAGGCCCTGACGGCCGACGAGAGCGCCGCGCTGGACGAGTATGCGCGCGCCATCGGCCTGGCTTTTCAGGTGGTCGATGACATCCTTGATGCCACCGCCGACTCGGCCACGCTGGGCAAGACGGCGGGCAAGGATGCGGCCGACAACAAGCCGACCTATGTCTCGATCCTGGGCCTGGCCGAATCTCAGGCGCTGGCCGAGAAACTGCGCGGCAACGCGCATGCGGCGCTGCTGCCCTTTGGCGAGAAGGCGCGCCGCCTGCGCGAGCTGGCCGACCTGATCGTGCAGAGAAAGACTTGAGCGACCCGATCACCGACACAACCCAGGCATGAAGACGGACCGCGCGGCATATGCCAGGCGCGGGCTTCAGATCCCAACACGGTAAGAACAGATGCTCCTCACTACCATCAACGACCCGGCCGACCTGCGCCGCCTGTCCCGCCCTCAATTGAAGCCGCTGGCCGAAGAGCTGCGCGGTTTCCTGCTGGACTCGGTCTCCAAGACCGGCGGCCACTTGTCTTCGAACCTGGGCACGGTCGAGCTGACCATCGCGCTGCATTACGTCTTCAACACCCCTGAAGACCGCATCGTCTGGGACGTGGGCCATCAGACTTATCCGCACAAGATCCTCACCGGCCGTCGTGACCGCATGGATACGCTGCGCCAGCAGGAGGGCATCTCGGGCTTCCCGCGCCGTATCGAAAGCCAATACGACACCTTCGGCACGGCGCATTCCTCGACCTCCATCTCGGCCGCGCTGGGCATGGCGCTGGCGGCCAGGACGCAGGGTTCGGACCGCCATGCGATTGCCGTCATCGGCGACGGCGCCATGACTGCGGGCATGGCTTTCGAAGCGCTCAACAATGCGGGCGTGCATGAGGATATCAACCTGCTGGTGATCCTCAACGACAATGACATGTCGATCTCGCCGCCGGTGGGTGCGCTCAATCGCTACCTGGCGCGCCTGATGTCGGGCAAGTTCTACGCAAAGGCGCGCGACGTGGGCAAGTCGGTGCTGCCCGGCCCGGTGCTGGAGCTGGCCAAACGTCTGGAAGAACACGCCAAGGGCATGGTGGTTCCGGCCACCATGTTCGAGGAATTCGGCTTCAACTACATCGGCCCCATCGATGGCCATGATCTCGATTCGCTCATCCCCACGCTGCAGAACCTGAAGCAGCTCAAGGGACCGCAGTTCCTGCACGTGGTCACCAAGAAGGGACAGGGCTACAAGCTGGCCGAGGCCGATCCGGTGCTCTATCACGGTCCCGGCAAATTCAATCCCAGCGAAGGCATCAAGCCCAGCGCGGGCGGCAAGCTGACCTATACCCAGGTCTTCGGTCAATGGCTGTGCGACATGGCCGCCGCCGATGAAAAACTGGTCGGCATCACCCCGGCCATGCGCGAGGGCTCGGGCATGGTGGGCTTTGAGAAGACCTTCCCGAAACGTTATTACGACGTCGGCATCGCCGAACAGCACGCCGTCACCTTCGCCGCCGGCATGGCCTGCGAGGGCATGAAGCCGGTGGTGGCGATCTACTCGACCTTCCTGCAACGCGCCTACGACCAGTTGATCCATGACGTGGCCCTGCAGAACCTGGACGTGACCTTCGCCCTGGACCGCGCCGGTCTGGTCGGTGCCGATGGTGCCACCCACGCCGGCAACTATGACCTGGCCTTCCTGCGCTGCATTCCCAACATGGTGGTGATGGCCGCTTCTGACGAGAACGAGTGCCGCAAGATGCTCTCTACGGCCTATCAGTATCCCGGCCCGGCCGCAGTGCGTTATCCGCGCGGTGCAGGCGTGGGTGCGGCAGTGGAGAAGACCTTGGAGACCCTGCCGCTGGGCCGTGGCGAAATTCGCCGCCAGGGCCGGGATGTCGCCATCCTGGCTTTCGGCAGCCTGCTGGCACCCGCCCTGAGCGCGGGCGACAAGCTCAATGCCACGGTGGCCAACATGCGCTTCATCAAGCCGCTGGACGTGGAACTGGTCAAACAACTGGCCGCCTCCCACGATGCGCTGGTCACGGTGGAAGAGGGCTGCATCATGGGCGGCGCCGGTGCGGCCGTCTCCGAAGCACTGGCCGCAGCCGGCATCAACAAGCCGGTGCTGCACCTGGGCCTGCCGGATCGCTTCATCGATCACGGTGATGCCGCACAACTGCTGGCGCAATGCGGGCTCGATGCCGATGGCATTGCCCAGTCCATCGTGCAGCGTTTCGGCAAGGACCAGACCCGACTGGTCGTCAACAACGGTTGACGCTTCTTTCCCCGCCAGCCGCATCCCTCTGCAGCCGAGGGATGCGGCGCATTTTCTCATCGGTTGAACATCCTGTAGCCGCACCGGTCAAAGACCTCGTTCATTCAAATAATTTCCTTGTGGAAATATTTTTCGTGAAGGGGTGACCGGCGGCTGTGCGCGCTCGCTCCTGAAATCTTCCTGCAAGAATTCAAATGAGGAGAGGCCCATGAGATGGGTGTTGACGATAGTCGGCGGTATAGCGGGCATCGTGCTGGCCTTGGCCGGTGATTGGTCCATCGGCCCCACGATGATCCTGGTAGCGGGGCTGGGATTCTGGCTCGGCAACGTGCTGTTTGCACCGGTCGAGGAAGAGGCGCCGCCGGCCGCCTTCACCGGGACGGCACCGACGGCCTCGCTGGCCGCACGCGTGAGACAGCTGGAAGACCGGGTGAACATGCTCAGTGAAGAGGTGGAGCGGCTACGCCGGGAATCCCCTCATTACCTGCCACAACCTGAACCGCCCATCGCGGCGGATCTCCCTGAAGACGTCCGGCCCCGTCGTGCCGACAGCAAGCCTGTCGCTCTCACTGCGTCCTCCGTGTCCGAATCGCTTGCACCAGCGCCTGACCCGGCCATCGTCCCGTCCCTTGCGCAACCCGAGCATCCACCTGCGGTCCAGGCGAGCACGACTGCCCAGCGCAAAGCTGAGGTGCCGCCTGCCATGCCTGCCGCACCGGACCTGCTGGAGCGTGCTTTCCATGCAGCGCGGGACTGGCTGCTGGGCGGCAATACAGTGGTCCGCGTGGGGATCATCGTGCTGTTCTTCGGCGTCGCCTTCCTGCTCAAGTACGCTGCCAGCAACAGCCTGCTGCCCATCGAATTGCGTCTGGCCGGGACCGCCCTGGGCGCAGCCGTTCTGCTGGGGCTGGGCTGGCGCCTGCGTGAGCGTCGCACCGTGTACGGACTCCTGCTGCAAGGCGGCGGGGTGGGGGTGCTGTATCTCACGGTCTTTGCGGCAGTCAAACTGTATGCGCTCATTGCCCCCGGCATGGCCTTGCCTCTGATGGTGGTGATCTGCGCCCTGAGCGCCTTTCTGGCGATCCGGCAGGATGCGGCTACCCTGGCCTTCATGGGCAGCGCGGGCGGCTTTCTGGCGCCGGTGCTGGTCAGTAGCGGCGGCGGCAGCCATGTCGCACTGTTCAGCTATTACGCCTTGCTCAACGCCGGCATCTTTGCCATCGCCTGGTTCAAGGCCTGGCGCGCGCTCAACCTGCTGGGATTTTCCTTCACCTTCGTGATCGGTTCGATCTGGGGCGCGACCGCCTATGCTCCGGAGCATTTCGCCAGCACCGAAGCCTTCCTGGTGCTGTTCCTGCTCATGTATGTCGGGATATCTCTCCTGTATGCCCTGCGCCGCGAGTGCGTCGTACAGCATTATGTGGATGGGACGCTGGTGTTCGGTACGCCCATTGCCGCCACGGCGCTGCAGGCGGCAATGGTCAAGTCCATGCCTTTCGGCCTGGCCTGGAGCGCCGTGGCCTTGTCGGCTTTCTATCTGCTGGTCGCAGCGGGACTGATGCGCTGGCGGCAGCGGCTGGGCTTGCTGTTCGATGCCATGCTCGCGCTCGGTGCCATCTTTGCCACCCTGGCGCTGCCCTTCGCATTCTCCGGGCAGACCACCGGTGCCGCCTGGGCGATCGAGGGAGCCGCCCTGGTCTGGATGTCGGTGCGCCAGCGCCGGCTGCTGGCACTGCTGTCCGGCTTGCTGATGCAGGGTGCGGCGGCAGTGGCCTTCCTGGCTTCCTGGGGCGAGCCGGTCGGCATCTCGGCGCTGCCCGTGGCCAATGCCGGCTTCCTGTCCATGCTGATGATCGCGCTGGCGGGGCTCTTCATCGGATGGTGGTTGCAGGTGCGCAGCGATGCGGGACGCTGGCACGTCTGGCTGCCCGAAGCGGGACTGGCCGCTGCGCTCTGGGGCCTGTGCTGGTGGGCGGCTGCCGGAGTGCGGGAGATCCAGTCCCACGCCGCCCCGCTGGCTTACCCCGAGGCGGTGTCCTTCATCCTGCCGACGTTGGTGCTGTGGGCCATTCTCACGGCCTGGCTGGCACATGCTGCACGTTGCCTGCTGGCCTGGCCGCTGGCCCGATGCGTCGAGCAGGCGTTGGCACCGCTGCTGGCTCTGCTGACACTGGGCCTGTTCCTCACATCTGCGGCGCCGCTGACCGCTTGGGGATGGTTGGCCTGGCCGCTGGCCGTGGTGTCGACCTACGCCATCCTGTGGCGCCTGGAGAAGGGGCAAGAGCGCGAAGAGACGTCACGCTGGTCGCCCCATGCCCTGCAGCACCTGCTCAGTTTCTGGATGTTGTGTGCCTTGCTGGCCTTCGAGGGCTACTGGCGCCTGCGCCAATTCGTCCCCGAAGGCGCGTGGAGCTGGAGCGCCTGGGCCTATGGACTGGGACTGTGCCTGCTGGCGGTGGCTACCCTGGGTTCCCGGCTGCGCTGGCCGGTGGCCGCGCATGCCTGGCCTTACCAGGTCTGGGGCGCAGCACCACTGGCGCTGCTGTTGTGGGTCTGGAGCATCGGCAGTGCCGCCAGCGAGGGCGACGCCACACCACTGTTCTGGCTGCCCCTGCTCAACCCCCTGGACGTAGCGCAATTACTGGCCTTTGTCGCAGTGGCCGCATGGATAGGGCGTTTGCGCCAACTGAAGGTGAGTGAACCGCCGGTGGAAATGAATTATCTGGCATTCGCCACGGTGTTCCTGTGGTTCAACGCGCTGCTGCTGCGCACCCTGCATCACTGGACCGGGCTGCCGTACACGCTGGCCGACATTTCGCATTCCGCGCTGGCCCAGGCCGCGTTGACGGTGTTCTGGGCTTTGTGCGCGCTCACCATGCAGGTCATTGCCACGCGCGGCGGCATGCGCATGCTGTGGTTCGCCGGTGGCGCCCTGCTGGGGGGGACGGTGATCAAGCTGTTCCTGTTCGACCTCTCGCGCATCCAGGGCCTGGAACGGATTGTGGCCTTCATCGGGGTCGGGGTGCTGCTGTTGCTGGTGGGGTATTTCTCGCCCTTGCCACCCAGGCAGGCTACGCCAGAGGAGGTCAAGCCATGAAGCGGATGATGATGGGTTTCTGCGCCAGCCTGGTGGCGTTGGTGGCGCAGGCCGGTGAGGCGCCGCCGCCGGTCGTGACGCAATGGTATGGGCTCACCGTGAGCGGCACCGGTCCGTATTACCGCATGCGCTTGCCGCCGGAGATTTATGCGGCCAGCCAGCGCAGCGACCTGGGTGATGTACGCATCCTCAACGGGGCCGGAGAGCAGGTACCGTTCTCGCTGGAGGCGGCCAGCGTTCCCGCCCCGATCCAGCGCGCGGTGCTGGCGCCGGTGAACTGGTTTGCCGTGCCCACGGCGGCCAGGACGGCTGGCCAGGGCCGGCTGGGGGTCTTGCTGGGGGCCGATGGCAGCTTGCGCGCCGAGCTTGGTGCGCCCGCCGCGTCGCGCGCCTCTGACGATACCGTCCTGGTCGATCTGGGCCGGGAGGCAGCCGTCAGCGCCTTGCGTATTCATCTGCGTGGGGCGCAATATCAGGGCCGCGTCCGGGTGGAAAGCAGCGCGGACCTGACGCAGTGGCACGCCGTGGGGGAAGCCGAGCTGCTCAACGCCTCCGCGAACGACAAGCAGTTGCGCCAGGAGCGCGTGGCGCTGGAAGGATTGCGACAACGCTACCTGCGGCTGAGCTGGCCCGATGGCATGCCCGAAATCGCCGAGATCGCATCCGAGACCCTGCTGGCGGAGCCAGTCGCCGGGAGCGGCGCCACCCCCTTGCGCTGGCAGGCCGCAGCGCAGGTCCGAGCCGGCAGCCAGGCGGGAGAATATGTGTTCGCCAGTGGCGGCGTCTATCCGGTAGAAAGCCTGCGCATCGATTTGCCGCAGCCCAATACCATCGCCAAGGTCAGCTTGCAGAGCCGCGATGATGCCAAGGCAGCCTGGCGCGGCATCGCCACGGGAACCGCGTTCCGCTTGCAAGGAAAGTCAGGAGAGGAGCGCTCGGCACCGTTGCAATTCGAGGCCACGTCCGCGCGTGACTGGCGCATCTTGGTGGACATGCGCAACGGCGGCCTCGGCAGTGGCTTGCCTCAGGTGAGCCTGGGCTGGCGCCCGGCGCAGCTGACCTTCGTAGCACGGGGATCAGCGCCGTTCAGGATCGGCGCGGGCAATGCCGCGCTCACGGCGGTGGCGCAGCCGACCGGGGAATTGCTGATGGGCACGCATCCCGAGACGGGCATCGCCACGCTGGGTGCACGGCTGCCGATGACGCAGGAAAAGGAGCCGCGCATTGCGGCCAGTACCCGCCACATCGTGCTCTGGATGACCTTGATCCTCGCCGTTGCCACCCTGGGCGGGATCGCCTGGCGTCTGGCGCGCAGCAAACCGACCGACGCGTCGCAGTAGCCTTCGTCCTCGCCTCGCAGCGGGAGTGCGCTCAGCGCTCCCGCCCCTTCTCCCACAACACGTCCTGTCCGCCCGCTTCGCGATTGAGCACGCGCGCCAGTACGAAGCACAGGTCGGAGAGACGATTCAGATACTGCCGTGCCGGGGCATTCACCCCCGCCTCCGATTTTTCCAGCATCACCACGCTGCGCTCGGCGCGGCGGCACACAGTGCGGCATACATGTGCCAGCGCCGCCGTGCGTGAGCCGCCCGGCAGGATGAATTCCTTCAGCGGGGGCAGGGTGGCGTTGTATTTCTCCAGCAGCGCATCCAGCCGCGCCAGGTGCGCATCGGCCAGCACCGTATAACCGGGAATGCAGAGCTCTCCGCCCAGGTCGAACAGGTCGTGCTGGATCGAGACCAGTTCCTCCCGCAGCGTAGCCGGCAGCGTCTCGCACAGCAGCAGGCCCAGCTGCGAATTCAATTCATCCACATCACCCAGTGCCTGGATGCGCAGGCTGTCCTTGCCCACGCGACTGCCATCGCCCAGGCCGGTGCTGCCATCGTCGCCCGTGCGGGTGGCGATCTTGGAAAGTCGGTTACCCATCATGCTCCTTGTTGATTCGCCGGGCAGCTTAAGCGCAAGCAAGGGCCAAGGCAAGTGTTTCCCACACCTTGCGAGGCGCGCCGCGCCTGCTGGAAAAATTGCGTAAACAATTCACTTGATTTGTCTGACTGCGCGGCTTGGGCGCCGACATTTGCGCAAATTCGCGCCCGCAAGAGAGTAAAATTCACCGATTGGATCAGTGGTCAGTCCACTGGAGCGGCGAGCGATGCCGCTTCACCGGCCCCTGCATCCTTCCCGCACAAGACCATAACAAGAACCGAGACACCAGACCCCTGAGAGAACCTGCATGAATCACCTAGTTGACGCCCGGAAACTGAAACGCCCCGTGCCCCAGGCCCTGCTCGACGAGCTCAAGGCCCTCTTCGGCGAGCGCTGCTCCACCACCCTGGCCATGCGCGAGCACCACGGTCGCGATGAATCCTCTTACGATCCCATGCTGCCCGATGCCGTGGTCTTCGCCCACAGCACCGAGGAAGTCGCCGCCTTCGTCAAGCTCTGCAGCCAGTACGACACTCCCATCATCCCCTACGGTGCCGGCACCTCGCTGGAGGGCCACGTGCTGGCCCTGCAGGGCGGCGTGACGGTGGACCTGTCGCAGATGAACCAGGTCCTGGCCGTCAATGCCGAAGACCTGACCGCCACCGTCCAGGCCGGTGTCACCCGCAAGCAGTTGAACCAGGAGATCAAGGATACGGGACTGTTCTTCCCCATCGACCCCGGTGCCGATGCCTCGCTGGGCGGCATGGCTTCCACCCGCGCATCGGGCACCAATGCCGTGCGCTACGGCACGATGAAGGAAAACACCCTGACCCTGACGGTGGTGACCGCCCAGGGCGAGATCATCAAGACCGGTACCCGCGCCAAGAAGTCCTCGGCCGGCTACGACCTGACCCGCATCTATGTCGGCAGCGAAGGCACGCTGGGCATCATCACCGAAGTGACCGTGCGTCTGTATCCCCAGCCCGAGGCCATTTCGGCGGCGATCTGTTCTTTCCCCAGCGTGGCCGACGCCGTCAACACCGTCATCCAGACCATCCAGATGGGCGTGCCCTTGGCGCGCGTGGAGCTGCTCGATGAAAACGGCGTACGCGCCATCAATGCCCACGACAAGCTGAACCTGCCGGTCAATCCGCTGCTGCTGTTTGAATTCCATGGCAGCGACAATGGTGTCAAGGAACAGGCCGAACTGGTCCAGGACATCGCCCGCGAATTTCATGCCCTCGGCTTCGAATGGGCGACCCGTCCCGAAGACCGCACACGCCTGTGGACCGCCCGTCACAACGCCTACTTCGCGCTGCTGCAATTGCGTCCGGGGGCGCGCGCGATTTCTACCGACTGCTGCGTACCAATCTCGCGCCTGGCCGAATGCGTGCTGGCCACCAAGGCCGATTGCGAAGAGCAGGGCCTGATCCACGCCATCATCGGCCATGTCGGCGATGGCAATTTCCACGTGCAGATGATGGTGGATCCGAATGACCCCGCCGACATCGCCCGCGCCGAAGGCGTCAACGCCCGCATGGTGGCGCGTGCCCTCGACATGGATGGCACCTGCACCGGAGAACACGGCGTGGGCCTGCACAAGATGGACTTCCTGATCCAGGAGCATGGCGACGGCGCCATTGCCGTCATGCGCGCCATCAAGCATGCGCTCGATCCGAAGAACATCATGAACCCCGGCAAGATCCTGCGCTGGGAGCAGTGAGGTCGATGTGTCAGCCAGGCCAGGGAAGAAAAACCTGGTTTCATGCTCTTGGCCTTTTAGTTTTTCGGTAACGCAATGTTAGTTTTCATCAGTTTTGCTTGAACCGCTGCAGGAATCCACCATCCATGGCTACCCGCCTCCCCCCCGTCCATGCCCTGTCCGCCTTCGAGGCCGCAGCCCGCCACAACTCCTTCGCGATTGCCGCCGAGGAGTTGTGCATTACCCCCTCGGCGCTGTCGCACCGGATCCGTCTGCTGGAAGAATTCGTCGGCGAGCGCCTGTTCTATCGCGATGGACGCTCCATCGGGCTGTCCGAATTCGGTCGGCGCTATCTGGACGTGGTCCGCAGCGCCTTGCGTACGCTGACCGATTTCCCGATGCCCCATCGCAATGCCGCCGTGCAGCCCAAGATCAAGGTGATGCTGCCGCCCACCTTCGCGCGCCACCTGCTCATGCCGCGCATTGCCGACTTCACCCAGCGTCATCCGGAGATCGTGGTCGAGCTTTACCTGTCGGTGCCGCTGTATGACCTGTCGCTGTCGGAGAGTGACGTCGAGATCCGTTTCGGGGCCGGCAACTATCCCAACATCATCACCGAGAAGCTGTTCGAAGAACCTGCCTTTGCCGTGGCCAGCCCCGGCTACCTGAAGACCCTGCCGCCGATGAAATCGCCCGCCGACTTGCAGCATGCGACCCTGCTGCGTTCGGCACTGGAACCCTGGCAGCCCTGGTTCGAGGCGGCCGGTCTGAAAGACTGGGTGGAACCCTCGGCGGGGTTGCGCGTGGATGACCTGGGCCTGTTGCTGGAAGCCGTGCGCCATGGCTACGGCATCGGCCTCACGCGCCAGCATTTCGCCGAAGAACTGCTGGCCCGGGGCGAGATCGTGGAACTGTTCGACGTGCGCCTGCGCACCCCGCCGCATGCGTATTACGTGGTCTACGAACGCGCCGTGCGCGAGCGGCCCGAGGTCGATACCTTCATCAGCTGGATCCAGAACGCCTTCCGCAACATCTGACTCGCCTTTGCATCACCTCTCTCTGGTCCGGCCGCCCTGAAAATAATTCACGGCGGCCGGAAATTCTTTTCAGTGGGCCGTCAGACAACAGGGGACCGTGCAGAGCGGCAAAATTCGTTACACTTGTCGGACTGAAAAAGCCCGCCCCATGCGGGTCGACAACAAACGAGACAGCGTGAGCCGCAGCACCGGATGCAAGAAGAGGGACATCCAGCGCCGCACGCCTGCCTAGCTTACCGCCGAGGTCCAGCATGAATGCTCCCGCCCAACCGTCCTTCGCGCCGGCCCGCCAGCGCGAAGTCGTCGATGCGCTACGCCGGGTCGTCCCCGCGCACTGCGTGCTGTTCGACGAGGAAGATACCCGCCCCTACGAATGCGACGGCCTGGCCGCCTATCGCCAGCTGCCCATGGTGGTGGTGCTGCCCGAGAACGAGGCGCAGGTCGTCGCCATCATGAAGACCTGCCACCAACTGCAGGTGCAGATCGTGCCGCGCGGCGCCGGTACCGGCCTCTCTGGTGGGGCCATGCCCATTGCCGATGGCGTGGTGGTCTCCACTGCAAAATTCAACCAGATCCTCAAGATGGACAAGTACTCGCGCACCGCCGTGGTCCAGCCCGGCGTGCGCAACCTGGCCATCTCCGAAGCGGCGGCCCCGCACGGCCTGTATTACGCGCCGGATCCGTCCTCGCAGATCGCCTGTTCCATCGGCGGCAACGTGGCGGAGAATTCGGGCGGCGTGCACTGCCTGAAATACGGCCTGACGGTGCATAACGTGCTGCGCGTACGCATGGTCACCATCGAGGGCGACGTGGTGGAACTGGGCAGCGGCGCCTTGGATGCCCCGGGCCTGGACCTGCTGGCCGTCTTCATCGGTTCCGAAGGCATGCTGGGCGTGGTCACCGAAGTGACCGTCAAGCTGGTGCCCAAGCCGCAGGCGGCGCGCGTGATCATGGCCTCCTTCGACGACGTGGTCAAAGGCGGCAATGCGGTGGCCAACGTGATCGCCGCCGGCATCATCCCCGCCGGTCTGGAGATGATGGACAAGACCAGCTCGCGCATGGTCGAGCCGTTCGTGAAAGCCGGCTATGACATCGATGCCGAAGCCATCCTGCTGTGCGAATCCGACGGCACCGTGGAAGAAGTGGAAGAAGAAATCGGCCGCATGACCGACGTGCTCAACGCCAGCGGCGCGACGGCGATTGCCTGTTCGCAGTCGGAAGCCGAGCGCCTGCGCTTCTGGTCCGGCCGCAAGAATGCCTTCCCGGCGGCGGGCCGCATCTCGCCCGACTACTACTGCATGGATGGCACCATCCCGCGCAAGAAGCTGGCGCAGGTGTTGCTGGGCATCGCCGAGATGGAAAAGAAATACGGCCTGCGCTGCGCCAACGTGTTCCATGCGGGCGATGGCAACCTGCATCCGCTGATCCTCTTCGATGCCAACATCGCCGACGAATTCCACCGTGCCGAACTGTTCGGCGCCGAGATCCTGGAGCTGTGCGTGGAAGTGGGCGGCACCATCACCGGCGAACACGGCGTGGGCATCGAGAAGATCAACTCCATGTGCGTACAGTTTTCTCCCGCCGAGCGCGAGGCCTTCTTCAAGTTGAAGCGTGCCTTCGACCCGGCCTTCCTGCTCAATCCGGACAAAGCCATTCCCACCCTGCATCGCTGTGCCGAGTACGGCAAGATGCACGTGCAGCGCGGCCAGCTGCGCTTCCCCGATCTGCCGAGATTCTGACCATGCAAGCACAACAAGACATGGAGGCCGTGCTGGCCTCCTTCCGCGAACGCATCCTCTCCGGTCGCCCTCTGCAGATCCGTGGTGGCGGCACCAAGGACTGGTACGGACAAGAGCCCACCGGTGACGTGCTCGACACGCGCGCCTACCGCGGCATCATCGACTACGAGCCGACCGAGCTGGTCATCACCGCCCGCTGCGGGACATCGCTGGCCGAGATCGATGCCGCCCTGGCCGAGCACAATCAGATGCTGGCCTGGGAGCCGCCGCGCTTCGGCGGCGCGGCCACCGTCGGCGGCATGGTGGCTGCGGGTCTGTCCGGTCCCTCGCGCGCCAGTGCCGGCGCCGTGCGTGATTTCGTGCTGGGCGCCGTGCTGATGGATGCGCAGGGCGAGCAACTGCACTTTGGCGGACAGGTCATGAAGAACGTCGCCGGTTACGACATCTCGCGCCTGCTGGCCGGTTCGCTGGGCACGCTGGGCCTGATCCTGCAGGTCTCGCTGAAAGTATTGCCGCGACCGATTGCCAGCAGCACCCGCGTCTTCGAGATCAACCAGGAGGGCGCGCTGCGCCTGCTGAACCAGAGCGCAGGACAACCCCTGCCGCTGGTAGCCAGCGCCTGGGTCAACAATGTGCTCACCATCCGTTTGTCGGGCGCACAGGCCGCCGTGGATTCAGCAATCAAAAAGATGGGTGGCACCGAATTAAGCAATCCGGAAGATTACTGGACCGACCTGCGCGAGCAGACGCATCCCTTCTTCGCCGACCTGCAAGCCCCGCTGTGGCGTCTGTCCGTGCCGTCGGTGGCCCCGCCCATCGACCTGCCGGGCCGCCAGCTGATCGAGTGGGGCGGGGCACAGCGCTGGCTGCGTCCGGAATCCAATGTGGATGCCGTCGCCATCCGTGCCGCCGCACTGGCCGTCGGTGGTCACGCCAGCCTGCATCGCGGCGGTGACAAGGGCATCGGTGTCTTCCATCCCTTGCAGCCCGCGGTGGAAATGATCCATCGCCGTCTCAAGCAGCAATTCGACCCGCAGAGCATCTTCAATCCCGGCCGCCTGTACGCCAGCCTGTAAGCGCCTCTTTTCCAAGCGATCATCATGCAGACCAACTTGGCTGATTTCATCCGCAACACCCAGGCCGGCGAGGAAGCCGACAGCATCCTGCGTTCCTGCGTGCATTGCGGTTTCTGTACCGCCACTTGTCCCACCTATCAATTGCTGGGCGATGAACTGGACGGGCCACGCGGCCGCATCTATCTCATCAAGCAGGTGCTCGAAGGCAAGCCCGCCACGGCCGCCACGCAATCGCACCTGGACCGTTGCCTGACCTGCCGCAACTGCGAATCGACTTGCCCGTCCGGGGTGCAGTACGGACGACTGGTCGACATCGGCCGCAAGGTGGTGGAAGAGCAGGTGCAGCGTCCCTTCGGCGAGCGTGTCTTGCGCACCGCCCTGAAGGAACTGGTGCCGCGCAAGTGGATCTTCCGTCCGGCCATGAAGGCGGGGCAGATGGTGCGCCCGCTGCTGCCCAAGCTGCTGCAGAACAAGGTGCCGCTGCCTCAGGAGGCCGGAACCTGGCCCACGCGCACCCATGCGCGCCAGATGCTGCTGCTTGAAGGTTGCGTGCAGCCGTCGATGGCCCCCAACATCAACAGCGCCACCGCACGGGTGCTCGATGCTCTGGGCGTGCAATTGTTCTCGCCGCCCAAGGCCGGCTGCTGCGGTGCCATCCGTTATCACCTCAATGACCAGGATGGCGGCCTGGACGACATGCGCCGCAATATCGACGCCTGGTGGCCCTACATCGAAGGCCGCGATGGTATCCGTGCCGATACCATCGTCATGAATGCCTCGGGTTGCGGTGCAACCGTCAAGGAATACGGCCACCTGCTGCAGCATGATCCGGATTACGCCGAGAAGGCGCGCCGCATCTCCCACATGACGCGCGACATCAGCGAGATCCTGCCCGAGTTCGAGACGCAGCTGCAGCACCGGCTCAAGGATTTCAACGGCAAGCGCGTGGCCTATCACCCGCCCTGCACCCTGCAGCATGGCCAGAAGATCCGCGGCAAGGTCGAAGGCATCCTGCGCGCGGCCGGCGTGGATGTACAACTGTGTGCCGACAGCCATCTCTGCTGCGGTTCGGCGGGGACTTATTCGGTATTGCAACCGGAGCTGTCCTATCGTCTGCGCGACAACAAGATCAGCAAGCTGCAGGCCACCGATCCGGACATGATCGTCACCGGCAACATCGGTTGTGTCACGCACCTGCAATCCGGTACCGAGACCCCGGTGCGACACTGGATCGAATTGCTCGACGCCGCCCTGCAAGCACCTTCCTGACGATGCGCTGACACTCGTCCGGTCCGCGTGAAGTTTCCCGCAACACAACACCAGCCCCGCTTTGCGGGGTTTTTTTGTGCCTGTTTGTGGGCTTTTTGATCACCCCCGAGGCATTTTGACCCTATTTATTCGATGCGGCTTGACGGCAAGGGGCATAAGTCAATAAGCTTCGTCCTTTTTTCCGCACGGCGGGAAAAAACGGTCAGGGTTTCTCATCAGAAACTGACGCTTCCTGACCATCCAAAAGCATGGCGCCCCTGTCACCGCACCGGCCGGCGCCGCCCGCAAGCCATACATCATCGTCCTCTCACCGGTACCTGGTGCCGGTGGCGAGCGAGGGCAGGAGAACACATGAACAAACGCATTCCACAAGCCGCCTACATTTTTGCCGCCATGCTGCTGGGCATCCTGGTCGGCTATCTGATTTTCAATCACTACGGCAAGGATGAGGCCAAGGAGTTGGCCGGCTACGTCTCGATTGCCTCGGACCTGTTCCTGCGCCTCATCAAGATGGTCATTGCACCGCTGGTGTTCTCGACCCTGGTGGTGGGCATCGCCCATATGGGGGATGCCAAGTCGGTGGGCCGCATCTTCGGCAAGTCGCTGGCCTGGTTCTTCATCGCCTCGCTGGTCTCGCTGGCGCTGGGCATGATCATGGCCAACCTGCTGCAACCGGGTGCCGGCGTGGCGCTGCCTTCGCCGGATGCTGCCGGTGCGGGCCTGGCCACCGGCAAGTTCACGGTCAAGGAATTCTTCAACCACCTGGTACCCAAGTCGATTGTGGAAGCCATGGCGCAGAACGAAATCCTGCAGGTGGTGGTGTTCTCGATGTTCTTCGGCATCGCCCTGGCGGCCCTGGGGGAGCGTGGCAAGCACCTGCTGGCCGTCATCGACGACCTCTCGCACACCATGCTCAAGATCACGGTCTACGTCATGAAGTTCGCACCCGTGGCCGTGTTTGCCGCCATGGCGGCAACGGTTGCCGTCAATGGTCTCGACATCCTGGTCAGTTTCGCGGTCTTCATGCGTGACTTCTATTTCTCGCTGGTGCTGCTGTGGTTGCTGCTCATTGCGGTGGGCTTCGTGTTCCTGAAGAAGCGCATCTTCCATCTGCTGGCCCTGATCAAGGAAGCCTTCCTGCTGGCCTTTGCCACCGCCAGCTCGGAAGCCGCCTATCCCAAGCTGCTGGATGCGCTGGATCGCTTCGGCGTCAAGCGCAAGATTTCCAGCTTCGTCATGCCGATGGGGTATTCCTTCAACCTCGATGGTTCGATGATCTACTGCACCTTCGCCACGCTCTTCATCGCCCAGGCCTATGGCATCCACATGCCCATCTCCACCCAGATCACCATGATGCTGGTGCTGATGCTGACCTCCAAGGGCATCGCCGGTGTGCCGCGCGCCTCGCTGGTGGTGATTGCCGCGACCCTGCACCAGTTCAACATTCCGGAAGCGGGCCTCTTGGTGATCCTGGGCATCGATACCTTCCTCGACATGGGCCGTTCGGCCACCAATGCGGTGGGCAACTCGATTGCCTCGGCCGTAGTGGCCAAGTGGGAAGGCGGTCTGCTCAGCGAAGAAGAAGCGGCCCGCGCCGAAGTCGAGATCGAACAGGAAGCCGAAGCCACGCTGCATACGGAAGCCTGATTAGCTCAAGGTTTGAACAATGCCGCCAGGTGATGAGCCGGGCGGCATTTTTCATGGGAGCAAGGAAAGTGATTCAGGCCGGCAGCGCTTCGGATTGCTTGACCGCAATCCATTCCTGCAAGGTGATCTCGATGGTGATGAAAGAGAGATTGGCACCGCGCACGAAGCGACCGGCAAAGATGCGCCCCTCCGTATCGGCCACCACGCCTTGCAGCGGATGCGCGCTGGCAGGTCCATCGGCAAATCCGATTTCACCGAACACATTGAGGATTTCCACCCCCGGCCCGTTGATCTCCATCTCGCGCAGACCGGTCGGCGTGGCGTATTGCAGATGGGCATCGATGAGGCTGCCGATGGCTCCCCGCACGATGGCCTTGTCCATGCCATGCTGGCGGCACAGCGCTTCCACGCTTTCGGTGAGGTCCTGGTTGGGTTTGAGGCGGGCCATCACCAGCTTGCCGAGCTGGCCCTGTTCTACGTGGATGTGGTCGTCAAGGGAGTCGCTGTCATGGGCGGGGAGCGTCATCATCATTCCATGGGTGTCGGATGCAATAGACTGAAGTGCGTCTCTTCATCGCTGTTGACGACGAAGGCGCTGCGGGAAAACAGGCACAGGCGCAGGATGAGCGGATCGTCGCCCACCTCCACCGTGTCGAGCAGCAGATGGCCGCCATGCAGCGTACCATCGCCATCGATGAAACCTGAGTGGCAATGCAGTAAAACTTTTCCGTCGGCGTTCTGGCCGATGGTGATGGCGCCGGTCACGAAGCTGATGACGCCTTCCAATACATGCGGTGGTCCATAGTCATAAGGCCGGCTGGCGTCGCCGGTCTGTTCGATGCGGTGGTAATGCAGGCGTCGCGCGGTCCCGCCGCACAGCCGCCCGACGCCGCCGCGCTGGCCATAGCGTGCCAGCACGCGGCGCAAGGCCGGGCCGACCGGGGTGCCGGGTTGCAGGGTGATACGAAGTTCCTCGGCGGGGTCGGCCTCCAGGTCCAGCGTGCGCGGATAGCTCGGCTGGCCTGCATGAAGGAATTTGCGCACCGCCAGGAAACCGGCGCTGGCCGTGGTCTCGCCAGGTTTGCTGGAGAGTTTCATAGACGGTAGTCGCCCTGCTCTTCCAGCAGCGCCTTGATCTGTTTCTTGACGATCTTGCCGTAGCCCGACTTGGGCATGCTGTCCCAGTAGACGAAACGGCGTGGCCACTTGTACTTGCCGATGCGCGTCTCCAGATGCGCCAGCAAGGCTTCGCCATCGACCTGCTGACCTGCCTTGCAGACGATCACCGCCAGCCCGCTTTCGCCCCACTTGGGATCGGGCACGCCCAGCACGGCCACTTCGGAGACCGCCGGGTGCGTCAGCAGCGCTTCCTCGATCTCGCGCGGATAGACGTTGGAGCCGCCCGAGATGTACATGTCCGATGAACGTCCGGTGATGTAGAGGAAGCCATCCCGATCCACATGCCCGAGGTCGCCGGTATGGAACCAGTCATGCTTGAAGGCCTTGGCATTGGCCTCGGGATTGTTGTGATAGCCCATGAAGACGGCCGGTCCGCGCACGCAGATTTCGCCGGTCTCGAAGGGGGCCAGTTCCTGGCCGTCGTCATTGAGGATGGCGATCTGCATGCCGGTGCGCGGCATGCCGCAGGTCCCTACGCGCGCCTGCGGATGGGCGTCATCCTCGAAGTGAAGGTAAGGCGGCAGGAAGGTGATGTTGCCGGTCACTTCGCCCAGGCCGTAATACTGCACCAGCACCTTGCCCAGCTTCTTCAATGCGTGGACCTGGTCGGCGCGATACATGGGCGCGCCGGCATAGATGACGTGTTTCAGCGAGCTGTGGTCGTAGCGGTCGACGGACTCATCCTCGACTAGGATCTTGACGATGGTGGGCACCGTGAAGAGATTGTCCACCTGGTATTTCTCCACCAGCTGCCAGGCTTCCTCGACCACCAGCCGTTCGGACGAAAGCAGGATGCTGGCCGCACCGCGTGCGGTATTGACCACTGCATGCACGCCTGCGCCGTGCGACAGCGGTGCCACCACCAGCGAGCGCGATTGATGCGTGAGGCCCGGCATCAGGTCGGCCAGGTGATTGGTGACCACGAAGGCCATCTGGCCATGCGAGAGCATCCCCGCCTTGGGATGACCCGTGGTGCCGGAGGTGTAGAAGAACCACAGCGGATCGTCGTAATCGACTTCGGCCTCGGGGAAGGACTCGCCGCTGCCATCGGCCACCAGCGCTTCGTAATCGAGTTCGCCCGGCCGCGCGTCGGCCAGGGCCACCACGTGTTCGAGTGCCGGCGAGGCGGATTTCACCGCGTCGACATACTGCGCGAAACCACGGTCATACAGCATCACGCAGGCGCCGCTGGACTGGCCCAGATAAGCGGCCTCGGGCGGCGTGATGCGGAAATTGGTCGGCACCCAGACCACGCCCATCTTGAAGGCGGCCCAGGCACTCTCGAAGATCTGCTGGTTGTTGCGTGAGTGGACCAGCATCTTGTCGCCCTTCTTGACGCCACGACGGGTGAGGGCGTGCGCCAGCGCATCGACGCGGGCATTGATCTCGCGCCAGCAGATCAGGCGGTCACTGCCATCGGCGGCGCCTTGTGCCAGGATCAGTCCCGGCTCTTCCGGAAAGCGGCGCGCCACATCCGAGAGCAGGCGGCCCAGGTTCATCACTTTGCTTAACATCGTCTCACTCGTCCCGATTTTTCTAAAGGAAATTGGCGTGCTGTCTTGTTCTCGTTTTTTTGCACATTACTTCATGTGGCGCGCCGCCAGCTCACGGCTGGACGGCGCGCCGACGCATCACATGCGCTTTTAGTTCACACGCTCCAGAATGCTTACATAGTTGGCCACGGCCGCACCGCCCATGTTGAACACACCGGCATAGCGCGCATTGGCAATCTGCATGTCGCCCGCATCATGGGACGCCTGCATGGCTGCCATCACGTGCATCGACACCCCGGTAGCACCGACCGGATGGCCCTTGGACTTCAGCCCGCCCGAGGGATTGACCGGCAGCTTGCCGTCCTTGGCGGTGATGCCTTCGGCAATCACGCGCGCGCCCTGGCCGTGCGGGGCCAGGCCCATGGCTTCGTATTCCAGCAACTCGGCCACGGTGAAGCAGTCGTGCGTTTCCACCAGCGACAGATCATTGAGGCTCAGGCTGGCCTCACCCAGCGCTTTTTTCCAGGCCAGCTCGGCCGCTTCGAAGCGGGTCGGGTCGCGACGCGACAGCGGCAGGAAATCATTGACATGCACCGCTGCCCGGAACTGCACGGCACGCGGCATGGACCTGGCCACATCGGCGGCGCTGATGACCAGGGCGGCGGCACCATCGGAAATGAGCGAGCAGTCGGTGCGCTTGAGCGGTCCGGCCACGAAGGGATTTTTCTCGGAGACCGTGCGGCAGAACTCGAAGCCGAAATCCTTGCGCATGTGGGCGTAGGGATTGACCATGCCGTTCTTGTGATTCTTGGCCGCGATCTGCGCCAGCGCGTCGGATTGGTCGCCGAAGCGGTCAAAGTAGCTCTGCGCGATCTTGCCGAAGACGCCCGCAAAACCGCCCGGGATGCCCGCTTCTTCCTTGGCGTAGCAGGCCTTGAGCAGCACCTCGCCCACCTGCGGTGTGGCCAGCTCGGTCATCTTCTCGAAGCCGATCACCAGCACGTGCTTCGATTGCCCGGCCTTGATCGCCTGCAGGCCCGAATGGATGGCCGCCGATCCGGTGGCGCAGGCATTCTCCAGGCGCGTGGCCGGCTTGAAGCGCAGTTGCGGCAGCGTGTTCATGACCAGCGAGGAAGGAAAGTCCTGGTACAGGAAACCGGCATTGAAGGTGCCGAAGTGGATCGAATCGATGTCTTCCGGTTGCAGTCCCGCGTGCTCGATGGCGGCCTTGGCGACCTGGCCGATCAGCACTTCCGGATCGATGCCGTCGAGCTTGCCGAATTGCGAATGGTTCCAGCCGGTGATGCAGGGTGAGGATGCAGAAACAGTCATGGGGTGTCCTTGTTTCCGTCTTGGACGGGGTCGATGGAGCAGGGGCGCTCCGTTGTTACACACAGGGGCAATATGCAAAATCGGTGCCACGCGCAGGACCGCTCGCCTCACCGCATGCAGCCGGTGTCGAGCATCCCTGGCCGGGGCATCGCGCAACCGTTGCCGGCCAAACCGCTGCCATGCGCCGGCCTGCATCTTGCCCGTCTCCTGGGCGGTCCGGCGCAAAGCCGCGCCGGGTCTCGCTTTGTTGTTGATGTTGATGGGGGCTGAGGTGTCCGTCAGGCCCTCCCTGTCATTCCCGACAAGCGGGAAAAACCGGAGCGGACAGGGCAGCCTCCACCGACCGCATGAAGATAGCACGTACTTTACGTTAACGTAAATCATTGCGCTGCAGCAGCCAGGCAGAAGCGTTTGTTGCCGGTGGGCAGCATGCACAGGTGTCGACGGTTGCGACACTGTAGCGACAGTCCTGCGACAGGTGTCGCAGCAAGGATGCGTACAAATAAATGTCGACCAGCGTGATTGCGTGCTTGTACTGGGCCGCCCTTATCGCAGAGAATACAGGCGCAGTGCCGATGAGGAGGGGACACTGCCACGCCGCCGCGGGAGCATCGGGGGGCTTGGCATCCAACTTGCTCTATCGCTGCACAGGCAGTGTTGACCACCCGGCACAGGGAGCTGCACGCCCGATCTGGCGGCCCTGTGTGGTCGTGCCGGATTCAGCAATGTTCAAAATTACAAACAGACAAACAGGAGACAAGCAGATGGAACAATCCACTGGCAAGTTCACGCGCCGCCATTTTTTGAAGACCGCCTCGGTCGCTTCGGCGGCTGCCGCTACCGGCCTGGTATCGACGTCGGCCCATGCGGCCGAGTTCACCTTCAAGTACGCCAACAATCTGCCGGTCACTCACCCGATGAATGCGCGCGCCAAGGAAATGGCCGCCGCCATCGCGGAACAATCCAAGGGCCGCATCGAACTGCAGCTCTACCCCAACAACCAGCTGGGTACCGACACCGACATGCTCTCGCAGGTGCGTGCCGGTGCCATTGACTTCTTCACGCTCTCGCCGTTGATCCTGGGTACGCTGGTGCCTGCTGCGCAGATTTCCGGCATCGGTTTTGCCTTCAAGGATTACAGCCAGGTCTGGCCCGCCATGGATGGCGAACTGGGCGCACACGTACGCAAGCAGATCGAAGCCCGCTCCACGCTGTTCGCCTTCGAGAAGATCTGGGACAACGGCTATCGCCAGATCACCAACAGCACCAAGCCCATCAAGACCGCCGACGACCTCAAGGGCATGAAGCTGCGGGTACCGCCGAGCCCGCTGTGGACCTCGATGTTCAAGGCCTTCGATGCGGCGCCGACCTCGATCAACTTCGCCGAAGTCTATTCGGCCCTGCAGACCAAGATCGTGGAAGGCCAGGAAAACCCCATGGCCATCATCTCCACCGCCAAGCTCTACGAAGTACAGAAGTACTGCTCCATCACCAACCACATGTGGGATGGCTTCTGGTTCCTGGGCAACAAGAAATCCTTCGAACGTCTGCCCAAGGATCTGCAGGAGATGATGGCGCGCGTCATCAACGAAGCCGGCATGAACCAGCGCGTCGACGTGCGCAAGCTCAATGATTCGCTGGTCGACGAAATGAAGGGCAAAGGCCTGGCCTTCAACAATGCCGATGCCGATTCCTTCCGCGCCAAGCTGCGCGCGGCCGGCTTCTATGCCGAGTGGAAGAAGAAGTTCGGCGACGAGCCCTGGGCCCTGCTGGAGAAGTACACCGGCAAGCTGGCCTGAATGGCCCGTTCGCCGGGGCTCGTGAAGGCATGAGCCCCGGTGCGATGGGGGCGGCATCGCCGATGCTGTCCCTGTCGCCCTGAATCCATTTCGCTGGAGCTTGATGATGGAAGCTGCAATGACTTACCGCGCCCCGGTCAACATGAACCCGGCAGCGCGCGCCCTGGTCGCATTCAATCGCATGGTGATGCACGTGGTCGGCGCGGTGGCGGCGGCCCTGGTGCTGGCCGAGACCGTGGTGCTGCTCACGGGCGTGATCTACCGCTATGCCCTGCATGATCCCCTGGTATGGTCCGATGAACTGGCCTCGATTCTCTTCATCTGGTTGTCGATGCTGGGCGCGGTGCTGGCGCTGGATCGCGGCGAGCACATGCGACTCACCGCCATCATCAACAAATGTTCCGAGAAGGGCCGCATCTGGCTGGAAACGGTGGCCGCGCTGGTGGTCTGCATCTTCGTGCTGATGGTGATCCATCCCGCCGTGGACCACGCGGTGGAACAGATGCCCATCACCACACCGGCCCTGGAAATTCCCGACGGCCTGCGCGCGGCAGCCTTGCCGGTTGGCGCCATCCTGATGCTGCTGGCGGCGGTCTCGCGCATGGCGGCCATGACCACGATGCGCCTGCTGCTGTCGGCGCTGGCCGTGGTGGCCGTGATCGGTGGCGCACTGTGGCTGGCCAAGCCCATGCTGCTGGGCATGGGCAATTACAACCTGATCGTGTTCTTCGTGTTGCTCATTGGTGTATGCGTGGCCGGCGGCATCCCCATTGCCTTTGCCTTCGGCACGGCCACCATGGCGTACCTGGCGCTGGCCACGACGGCACCGCTGATGATCGTGGTCAGCCGCATGGACGAAGGCATGTCCAGCCTGATCCTGTTGTCGGTGCCGCTGTTCGTGCTGCTCGGGTCGTTGCTGGAAATGTCGGGCCTGGCCAAGACCCTGATCGACTTCATGGCCGCGCTGCTGGGCCACGTGCGCGGCGGTCTGCAATACGTGCTGCTGGGCGCGATGTTCCTGGTCTCCGGCATTTCCGGTTCCAAGGCGGCGGACATGGCGGCCATTGCTCCGGCGCTGTTCCCCGAGATGAAGAAGCGCGGCTCCAAGCCGGAAGAACTGGTGGCACTGCTCTCGTCCTCCGGCGCCATGACCGAGACCATTCCGCCCAGCCTGGTGTTGATCACCATCGGCGCTGTCTGCAGCGTATCGATCACGGCACTGTTCATCGGTGGCCTCATGCCGGCGGCCATCGCCACCATCGCCATCGCCGTGGTGTGCTGGATGCGTGCGCGCCGCGAGCCGATGCCGGATGTCAAGCGCGCCCCGGTCTCGCTCATCCTCAAGACCCTGATCACCGCGCTGCCGGCGCTGGCGCTGCCCATGCTGATCCGCGTGGCCGTCATCGAGGGGGTCGCCACGGCCACCGAAGTGGCCACCATCGGCGTGGCCTATACGGTAGTGGTCGGGCTGATCATGCACCTGTTCATGAAGCACCTGAACTTCAGGCGTCTCTATCCGATGCTGGTCGAGTCCGCCGCCTTGTCGGGTGCGATCCTGCTCATCATCGGCATGGCCACCGCGATGGCCTGGGCGCTCACGCAGTCGGGCTTCTCGGCCAAGCTGGTGGGTCTGATGCAGGGCGTGCCGGGAGGCGGGGTCGGGTTCCTCTTGATCACCATCGTCATCTTCATCGTGCTGGGCAGTTTGCTGGAAGGCATTCCCGCCATCGTGCTGTTCGGGCCGCTGCTGTTCCCGGTGGCACGTTCGCTGGGGGTGCATGACGTGCACTACGCGATGGTGGTGATCCTGTCCATGGGCATCGGCCTGTTCGCACCGCCCTTCGGTGTGGGCTTCTATGCCGCCTGCGCCATCGGCAAGGTGTCGCCGGACGGCGTCTTCAACCGGGTCTGGGGCTATCTGGCCGCGCTGGTGGTGGCGCTTCTGGTGGTGGCCTTCGTGCCCTGGATTTCCATCGGTTTCCTCTGATCCCCTCACCAGTCGTGCGAGCGATCGGGAAGCTTCCATGATTGACCTGCCCTAATTAAAAACGGCGGCCCCACCTCCTTGCGGGGCCGTCCCAATCCACGGAGACAATATGAATCGCAATGAGAGCGGCGCCCGCGTGGCGCTCGTGACGGGCGGAGCCATGGGCATCGGCGCCAGCATTTCGCAACAACTCGCGGCCAAAGGGCACATCGTCCTGGTCGCTGACATCAACCTGGAGGCGGCCACCCAGACCGCCGACGCACTGGTGGCCGCCGGCCATCGGGCGGCCCCGCTGCAAATGGATCTCGGCAGCCCCGAGTCGATTGCGCAGGCCTTCGCCCACATCGAGAAGGACTATGGGCGCTGCGACGTGCTGGTCAACAATGCCGGCGTGGCACGCACCTATTCCTTCCTCGACTATCCGCTGGAAAACTGGTTGCAGACCATGAACGTCAACGTCACCGGCGTGCTGCTGGCAGGCCAGCAGGCGGCGCGTCTGATGCTCAGGCAAGGATGGGGACGCATCGTCAATATCTCGTCCATCTCGGGCATTCGTGCGGGCGCCGGGCGCACCGCCTATGGCACCTCCAAGGCCGCCGTCATCGGACTGACGCGCCAGATGGCCATCGAGCTGGCGCAATACGGCATCACCGTCAACAGCGTTGCGCCCGGTCCGGTCGATACGCCCATGACCCAGGCCATGCACTCGGAGCAGACGCGCCAGAGCTACTATCGCCTGGTCCCCATGCGCCGTTATGGCACCACCGATGAGATCGCCTCGGCCGTCTGTTATCTGGCCGCTGAAGAATCAGCCTATATCACCGGCCACGTGATACCGGTCGATGGGGGCTTCGTCGCCGGCGGCGTACTGGAAATCTGAGGGGACGTGCATGGACAAGCTCATGCAAGGCAAGGCCATCATCGTCACCGGCGCCGGTTCGGTCGGCGCGGGCTGGGGCAATGGCAAGGCTGCCGCCGTGCTGTATGCGCGCGAGGGCGGGCGGGTGCTGGCGGTGGACCGCAGCATCGAGGCCGCCATGCAGACGCAGGACATCATCCGAAGCGAGGGGGGCGAGTGTGAAGTGCTGGCCGCCGATGTCTCGCGCAGTGCTGATGTGAAGGCCATGGCGGAGGCGGCCATGGATCATTTCGGTCGGGTCGACGTGCTGCACAACAATGTGGGCATCGCCGAGGTGGGCGGCCCGGTGGAAACCAGTGAAGAGAGCTGGAACCGGCTGGTGGCGGTCAACCAGACCAGCCTGTTCCTGACGCACAAGCATGTGCTGCCGATCATGGAGCGGCAGGGCAAGGGGGCCATCGTCAATATCTCGTCGCTGGCGGCCTTGCGCTGGATCGGTTTTCCCTACCTGGGTTATACCGCGACCAAGGCGGCCATCCTCGCCTTCACCAAGAACGTGGCGATGCAGTATGCGCCCATGGGCATCCGCGCCAATTGCGTGCTGCCCGGCATGATGGATACGCCCATGATCCGCGAACCGCTCAAGGCCTCCTATGGCGGCGATGTCGAAGAGATGCGCGCCAGGCGCAATGCACAGTGTCCGATGGGCTTCATGGGGGATGCCTGGGATGTGGCGCATGCCGCGCTGTTCCTCGCTTCCGACAACGCGCGCTACATCACGGGGCTGGACATGATCGTCGATGGTGGCCTGTCGCTGCGCTGTGCGGGGTGAGCCGCCGGGTGTGACATTTGTTTGTTGACCACGGACAGGCGGGCGTGGAAGCCGACCTGCCGCGGTTTGATGCCCGGGCGTCCAAGAGCGTCCGGGTTTTTTTCTTCTGAGCATATTGGTCGACTGCGTGTGCTCAACATTAGGGCCTGTTCACATTAAATTTGCGAGATGCGCAGATTTAATGTGAACAGGCCCTAAATGCTTGGGATTTCTCGTAGTATTTCAACAGACGTGAGCATGTCGTCATGCAAACATCTGCGTTTTTCTTTTCAGCCTGTACTGGTCAAGTGCCGGAGGGACTGATGATTCAACAGGAACGCAGCGATGTTGACATGCAGTTATTGCGACAAAAAAGGCTTGCTGATCTATCCGGTCCGCTATGCCGTGGCCAGTCCGTATGGCGCGCAGGCTGTGCCTGCGATTTCCGGCAATTTCAGAATCGAAGGCGCGCCCCGGCAGATCGGCGAAGCACGTTATACCTTGCGGGCTTTAAGGCCCGGCTATCTCTATGCCTACGACGAGTGTCGCGCACGGCTCAAGGCCTGCGTCGTGATGCCTACCGGGCATCTGTGGAATTTTCCGCTCGAATACAACCCTCCCCATCCCGGGCGCATACCCTTCTCCTGCGTGGACCCCGGAGAAATCGTACGGGCTTATTGCGTCGACATCGCCCATACGCCCCACGATCCTGCTACCCGGCTATGGATAGGCTGGTCCAATACGGCTTGGACCAAGGCTTTGCAAAAGAAAGTCAGCGAAACGGGCTGGCGCAGGAAGCACATGCAGTGCATCGATGTGGCGGCCATGCTGGCTGGTACGGCACCGCATGCGGGAGAGTTCAACGCCTGCAAGGAACAGGTGGCTCATTTTGCCGCTGATACGGGCGAGATGGCGCGGGCCTTTTCGTTCAGCAACACGCCGCCGGCAGAGGAGAACAAGCGTCACGCATGGGCTGGCAAGATGGCCGACATCATGGCCGCCCAGGCCCCGCATCACAAGGGTTACGTGGTCGCCATCAATGATCCGGTGGGCCTCGTCAATGACCTGAGCGAACTGTGCGTTCCGGGCCTTGCGGCCGGTTGCAGCCACCGAGCCGCAACTCAAGGGCAGCGATATCCAGTTCGAAAATATCCTCAATCTCTACAAGGGGGCCGTAGCCCGGCTTGACGTGACCCCTTACGCACCGCAGCTGATCGACCGCCTTGCACTGACGACGGCCAATGTGATCGGCAAGCGTCTCAATGACGCCAGCCGGGGCGTGGCGCATTCTCTGGCGATGATCCACGTGCATCTGCTGGCGGGAGTGACGATCAAGGCCAGCAACATGAGTGCTGCTGATGTGTCGCGCTGGGCGATTGAACAGGCTAAAGCCCAAGGCATCGAACTTAAGACGAATCGGCAGCAGACCAGGAGTGATGCCTATCACCAGGCCAAGGGAGCAGTCAGGAGTTCGGCAATGGGGCGGCGCATGATTGCCTATGAACTCGACATCGCCAGCTTGGAACGGGAGGGGCGCATCGCCGCAGGGAGCATCAAGGGTATCGCCATTCCCGATATCGCGCTGGCGGTCAGTGTGCAGAAATCGGGGGAACATCCGCTGGGGGCGTTCATCCTCAGGCAATGGGCGGTCAGCGATACGTTGGTTCGGGCGGGTATTCAGGCGGCCCGCTTTATAGGGATGTTTGCGGGTGTGTTGGCTGGTGCTTACGATATTGTTTTCAGCGCGCGTGCTGCTTTTGGAGAACAGAAGCAATTCCTTGGTTGGCTGTATCTGGCCAACGGTGCGCTCGGCAGCGTAATTGCCATTGCAGCCTACAACGCCATCGGATCCATTTTTTGGCCACTTCTGATTGCATCTTTCTTGGTGGCGATTGCGATAGCGTTGGTAAACGACAGTGCGCTAAAAACTTGGATATCTCATTGTGAATTTGGACGTGGAGAAAAATATGGATCATTCGACGCGCAGTTAAAGGCATATCGAAATGCAGTTGGGGGCTAGAAATGGATGAGCGCATCTTTCAGTTTAAAGCTGGTCGCCCCATTCCCGAATGGGATCTGAAGCATCGCTTACCCATCTACAACCCTGTTGGTCCGGAGTGCCAAGATACAAGTACCGTCTTCCGGATCAATTCGACTTTTATGGATGTAACAGACCAGCCATACAGAGAAAGACAGTGGCTGGCCGGAGGCGTCCTGGTCTCTTGTTTAGGGGTGGCCGGGGGAATGTGGAGCTACTACCTGACGAGAGTGCTGTATCCGGATGCCGGTGGAATTCTGGGTGACCTGTATTGCCTGGTCATTACGTTTCTGTTCGGCTACTTCGCTTTCCGGCACGGAAGAGACGAATTTTTTTCACTTAAGCGCCGTCCCATCCGTTTCAATCGTAAAGAGAAAAAACTCTACGCCATTCGGCGTCGCCGGTTCTTCGCCAAGCCTGGTCAAGGCGATATCACATGGGAAGTCCCTTGGGATGAAAACGCCATATTCTGCATTCACCGCGGATATTCCAACCACAGGAATACCTATCACATCCGTCATTACGAAGTGGATAAAGAAGGTAACGTGATTCGTGCCTTTGCGATCGGACGGAAGTGGGAAGGGCAAGAATGCCTCGATGGCCTGCTGTCGCAGTGGAACTACTGGTGCTGGTACATGAATCACGGTCCGGAAGAGTTGCCCAAACCGCTGCTTTTCTTCAAAGAAAAGGAGAACATGCTGGAGAGTTTCCTGTTCTGCATGTATGACTTGGGGATGCGCGCCAGTGCGGCCTATCGCATTAGCATGATGCCTTTCATCTTGCTCTTGACTAGTCATCGCTTGATGGCCCTTTGGACTTGCCGCGATCCCGTCTGGCCAGACTATGTCAGCAGAGTCAGCGGTATCGAATCCGACGATCCCTACGACGAACCGCGCGACAACACCCCCATAGGCTGGGCCGAGACCACGCACGCGATCAATCGCAAGGAATATCCCGACGGCGCAAAAAGCGCAATGGAACACTGGCGCGGCGAGCAGGACGCCACCTTGAATGCCTTGCTGTGGGCTGCAGATACGCCCCCCGTGGGCAGGCCCTGATCCATCGTCTTACGCGCCCGCACCCTGATTGACCGACTGCATTGCCTGCCACACCTCCACCGCCGTCTGTGCAAAGGTCCGTATGCAGGGATTGGTATTCTCGCGGTTCCAGATCACCGCCACCTCCACCGTCGGCGCACCGATGAGCGGCTTGAAGACCGTGGTGTCCAGGTGCATGGCCTGCATCGAGGTCGGTACCAGCGCCACCCCCAGCCCTTCGCCGACCAGGTTGACGATGGTCTGCTGCAGGTTGGTCTCCAGCACGATGCGCGGACGGAAGCCATGCAGCTGGCAATGCTGCCGGATCAGGTCATACACCACCGGCGCAATCGGGCGCGGAATGCTGATGAAGGCATCCTCGGCCAGCTCGGCGGCCGAGATCTCAGGCTTGTGCGCCAGGCGATGCCCACGCGGCAGCACCGCCAGCAAGGGTTCGGCGTAGATGGTGTGGCTGTCGAGCCGGCGGCAATCCTCGGGGCGATACATGATGCCCACATCGATTTTCTCATCCTCAATGTCAGTGGCCAGCAGGTTGGGCACGTATTCGCTCAGGCGCATGTCCACCTCCGGATAGGCCGCCGAATAATGGCGCGTCACCGCTGGCAGGATGTTGTAGGCCGAGGACATCATGAACCCCACCTTCAGCGCCCCGCTCATACCCGTGCTGGAAGAGGCCACGTTGCGCTTGGCCCGTTCCAGGGCCTTGAAAATTTCTGTGGTGTCGCGATAAAAATATTTGCCCGCCGCCGTCAGCTGGATGGCGCGTTTGCTGCGGTCGAACAATTGCGCTCCCAACTCCTTCTCCAGTGCCGCAATCTGCCGTGTCAGCGGCGGTTGCGAGATGTGCAGCAGTTCCGCCGCGCGGCCGAAATGCAGGGTTTCTGCTACGGTGCGGAAATAGGTGAGATGTCTCAATTCGATCATTTGATACCTTCAAGGTATTGATTCTGTCTGTACATTGTATTGGAAGTCATGAGTCGGACTGGCTATTCTTTGCCGCAGACGTGCCATTGCGACACGTTTCCGGGACCGCCCCAGGCAGGTTCCCGCGCATAAAGAACCGGTTCTGCGGATGCCGGCTCGATAAAAAAGCAGTCCAAGACAGGAGACCATCATGCCGACCACCCCGGTAGCGCAGCCCTTGCCTGATCGTGACGTTTGCTCCATCCCGGCTGGCACAGCCCATTCGACTTGCGCGCCTCATGCGCCGCGTTATCGCGACATCGATCAGCTCGCCGCTGGCGACGACCTGATGGGCGATCTGGTCGAACGCGGCAAGCGCCTCATCGATCGCGGCATCCCCGTGCTCATTCTGGGCGAGACCGGGACCGGCAAGGAATATCTCTCCCGTGCCCTGCATGACTACAGCGCACGCCGTCGCGCCAACTGGATCGCCGTCAATTGCGCCTCCATCCCCGAGAGCCTGGCCGAAAGCGAACTGTTCGGCTATTGCAAGGGCGCCTTCTCCGGTGCGCTGCCCGGCGGGATGAAGGGCAAGGTGCAACAGGCCGATGGCGGCACGCTCTTCCTCGATGAAATCGGCGACATGCCCTTTGCGCTGCAAACGCGCCTGCTACGCGTGCTCTCCGAACGCGAAGTGATGCCCCTGGGCGCACAACGCCCGGTGCCGGTGGACGTACAACTGATCTGCGCCACGCACCAGGACTTGAAAACCCTGATCGCCGATGGCCGCTTCCGGGAAGACCTGTATTACCGCGTTGCCGGTGGCGTATTGCGCCTGCCCGCCTTGCGCGAACGCAGCGACCGGCGCGCGCTGGTGATGCAGATGATGGCCGACGAGCTGGGCCATCCGGTCCAGGACAGCATGATCGAGCCCGCCGTCCTGCAGCGTCTGCTGGCCTATCCGTGGCCGGGCAATCTGCGCCAGCTGCATGCCGTGATCCGTTACAGCTGCGCCGTCATGAACGAGGGACGCATCACCCTGCGCGACCTGCCGGAGGAGTTGATGCAGTTCCAGCCCGCCGGCCTGGCGCAGGTGCTGCCCCTGCATCGTCCGGCCTCGCGCATGGCACTGGAGGCGCCGGGGCAGGGCGGTGCTGCCGATGTCAGACGCGATGAGCGTACCCGCGTCATCGAAGCCCTCAACGGCAGCCGCTGGAACATCTCCGCAGCCTCACGCCAGTTGGGCATGTGCCGCGCCTCGCTGTATCGCAAGTTGCGGCAGCTGGATATCCCGCATGTCAGGGATCAGGCCGTGCCTGCACACGCGGCCTATGCGGTCGCCTGAAATGGGTTCTATAAATCATTCGCCTCCTTCCTGGGCCCAGATCAGTGCGCTCCCCGCGGCGCGCTGGCCAGCATTAAATTTCTCTTAATGCTCGCGCGCTTGTCATTCACTTGAAATAAATGCCCGTTACCCTCGCCGGATCATAAAGGGACAAGCGAAGGCGTCACTCAAGGCGCCACAATCAAGCGAGTGGGGATTGCGTAAGCCGTTATCGTTCGAGCCGCAAGGGCTGCTGACCAGACTGCTCGCGGGCAGGGGCGTGTCGGCGGGAATGGTGCTGCTCGCTGCCGGGGCGCTGTCGCTGCTGTGGTACTTCACCCTCATCCGCATCGAGAACGAAAAGCAGCTGGCCATCGCCGCGTCCATCGCCGACAGCCGCAACGTGGCTGCCATCGTCTCGGCCAATCTGGATGAGGTACTGGGCAAGACCCTGCTGTATTCGCGCATCGGGCAGTCCATGCTCAATGGCGAGCAATCCTCGTCGGCCTATTTCAATCCCCTCTTCAATGGCGATTCGGCCTATCTGCGCGTGGCCATGTTCGATGCGCGCGGACGGCTGGTCTATTCCTCGGCACGACAGAAGAGCGAGCCAGAACTGAGTCGTCTCATCAATGCCGGATTCATGAGCACGCTCACCAGCACCGGCGAACACGGTCAGATGATCATCACGCCGCCCCTGAACCGCGATGGCTACAGCTGGCGCGTGCCGCTGCTCATCCCCTTGCAGGACGGCAAGGGCAGGCTACAGGGCTTCTTCGCGGCCATTCTCGATCTCGGTTATTTCCTCAAGACCTACGAAGAAGTCAGCGTGGACGGCTCCAGCCGCATCGAGATCATCAACACCGCCGGGCTGCAGCTGGCCGAGCTGGCCGGAGGCATCCTCTCGGGCGGCTCCGATTACGCCGGCCAGGAATACGCCACCTTCCTGCTGACCGGCAAGGGTGACGGACTCATCCATGCACTACGTCCGGGCGATGTCGCCCAGCATGTCGGCGTGCAGCGGCGGCTGGCGCATTATCCTCTGGCGGTGGTGGTCAGCCGCGACCAGCAGGTGCTGCTGGACAAGCTGTGGCCGGCGCACCGGCAGTATGTCTTGCAGGCCATCCTGATTTCCATGCTGGTGCTGGTCCTCTCGGGCGGTCTGATCGGCATGGCCCACCGGCGCCGCTTCCTCTACGAGCAACTGCGCTATTCCGAACGGGAGAAGAGCGGCCTGATCCAGCAGCTTGAAGAGGAAAAGAGTCGCGCCTACCAGTTGGCCTCGCATGACTACCTGACCGGCATTCCCAATCGCATGCTGTTCTACGAACTGGCCGCCACCGAACTTTCGCGGGCGCGTCGCAGCCGCAACCTGTATGCGCTGTTCTTTCTCGACCTGGACAAGTTCAAGCTCATCAACGATACCCTCGGTCATGCCGTGGGCGATGCGCTGCTGCAGGAAGTGGCGCGTCGGCTGCGCGCGGCCGTGCGCGAGTACGACCTGGTGGCGCGTCTGGGCGGGGATGAATTCGTGGTGCTGGTCTCGGAAATCCGCAGCGAGGAAGTCGTCGCCGAGATCGCCGACAAGCTGGTTGAAACCCTGCGCGCTCCCTATCCCGATCTGCTGGGCTGCGATGTGGAAACCACGCCCAGCATCGGTATCGCCCTCTACCCTCGCGATGGCCAGAACATCGCCACCCTGATGACCAACGCCGATTCGGCCATGTACAGCGCCAAGAACGCCGGCAGCGGCCTGTACCGCTTCTACGATGCCTCGCTCAATGCGATTGCGGTGCGCGGGCTGGAGTTGCTGGGGCGCTTTCGCCAGGCGCTCAAGGAAAACGAATTCTGCCTGCACTATCAACCCAAGGTCGAGTTGCAGGACTATCGCGTGGTCGGCATGGAAGCCCTGATCCGCTGGCAGCATCCCGAGCACGGTCTGATTTATCCGGGCGAATTCATCGGCCTGGCCGAGACCCATGACCTGGTGCAACCGCTGGGCCACTGGATCATCGAAGCCGTATGCCGCCAGCTGGCGCAATGGCGCGCCGATGGCCTGCCCCTGGTGCCGGTGGCCATCAACGTGTCGGCCAAGCAGCTCAATGACGAACGCCTCATTGCGACCGTGCGCGAAGCCTTGCAGCGCCACCAGCTCAGTGCGCAGTGGCTGGAGATCGAGGTCACTGAAAGCTGTTTCATTGCCGACCTGGAGCAGGCGCGCCAGACCCTGGAAAAGCTGCGCGACGAAGGCTTGCGCATCTATCTGGATGACTATGGCACGGGCTATTCCAGTCTCAGTCATATCAAGGCGCTGCCGGTGGTGGCGCTGAAGATCGATCGCTCCTTCGTGCGTGACATCCGCAACGACAACAGCGACGGCATGATCGTCGCTTCCACCGTCTCGCTGGCGCGCAATCTCGGACTGAAGGTGGTGGCCGAGGGCGTGGAGACGCGCGAGCAACTGATGCACCTCAAACTGATGGGCTGCGACGAAGTGCAGGGCTTCTATCTGCAGCGTCCGGTCGCGGCCGCGCAACTGGTGCCGCTCTTGCAGAAAGGCAGGTTCGATATCGCATGAAGACCCACTTCGCCACCCTGGTGCTGGCCGCAGGTGCGGCCTGCATGCTGCTGCCCGCGGCACCGGTCCTGGCCGGCGCTCGCGCGGCCTGCGAACGGCCGCAGCGGCTGCGCTTCTCCTTCGTGCCGCAGGGCCGCGATCTCGACCAGCAGACGGCGCTCAGTCCGCTGGTGGACGAATTGCGCGAACGCCTGAAGATGCCGGTGGACGTGATCATCCCCACTTCCTACGGCGGTGTCATCGAGGGACTCATCGCCGGTGCCGTCGATGTCGCGCGGCTGGGGCCGGCCTCCTACGTGACGGCACACAAGGGCGATCCGCAGATCACGCCCTTTGCCTCGATGGAGCAGGTGGAGCCCAATTTCGCTGCGCAGGGCGGGGTGTCATCGGTGTATTACTCGCTGCTCATCACGCGCCAGCAGGGGCCCTATGACAGCGTGGCCTCGCTCAAGGGCCGGGTACTGGCGCTGGCCGATCCGGACAGTACCTCGGGCGCGCTGATCCCGCGCCATCTGTTTGCGCGCCAGTACAAGCTGCAGTTCGAACGCTATTTCTCGCGCATCGGCTATTCCGGCAATCATGAGCGGTCCGTCATGGCCGTGTTGAACCACAATGCCGATGCGGCCTTTGTGGCCAGCACCAATCTCTCGCGCATGATCAGCGACGGCCAGCTCAGAAAAAGCGATGTGCGCGTGCTGTGGCGCTCGGGGGCGATTCCCTTCGATCCCTTCGTCTATCGCGGCCAGCTGTGCGCCGATATCCGCAAGAAGATCCGCGAGGTGTTCCTGGACAAGAACGCGCTGCGCGTGAAGCTGACCCTGGACAGCCTGCGCGCCACGCATTTCGTGCCGGTGCACGACGCGGCCTACCAGATCATCCGCGCGCTGCCCTGAAAGGCGGACGGACTTATTCGGCCAACAGTGTTTCGATATCGGAAATCATTTCCTCGGGACGGGTCTGCGGCGCGTAGCGCTTGAAGACGCTGCCATCGCGGCGTACCAGGAACTTGGTGAAATTCCACTTGATGGCCTTGCTGCCCAAGAGACCCGGGGCTTCCTTCTTCAGGTACTGGTACAGCGGATCGGCCTGTTCGCCATTGACATCGATCTTGGCAAACAGGGGAAAGCTCACACCGTAATTCTTTTCGCAGAAGGCGCCGATTTCCTCGGCATTGCCGGGCTCCTGCGCGCCGAACTGGTTGCAGGGGAAGGCCATCACTTCCAGTCCGCGTGGGTGGAACTGACGGTGGATGGCTTCCAGGCCGTTGTATTGCGGGGTGAAGCCGCATTTGCTGGCGGTATTGACGATGAGCAGCACCTTGCCGCGCAGCTGTTCCAGGGAAAAGGGCGTCTGGTCGGCCAGCTTGGGCTGGAAATCGTAGAGAGTGGTCATGGACTGTTCCTCGGGGCTAGCATCGTTGTGGCCGCCATTCTAAACCGCAGCGCCCGCGCCTGCTTGTGAGCGTCCGGGCGGGCTCAGGCCGACAGGCCCTGTTCCCGCGCCGTTGCCGCGCTGATGCGGCCCTGTTGCAGCAGCAGGGCCAGGCTGGCCTGCAGCGTCTGCATGCCCTGCGCGGCACCGGCCTGCATGGCCGAGAGCAGTTGCGCGCTGCGTCCTTCGCGGATCAGATTGCGCACCGCCGCCGTGGCCACCAGCACCTCATGGGCCGCCACCCGCGCAGCGCCGGTGATGTCCGGCAGCAGGATCTGGGCGATCACTGCCTGCAATGCCTCGGCCAGCAGGCCGCGAGCGGTGTCCTTTTCACCTTCGGGGAAAGCATCGATGATACGGTCGACCGCGCGGGCGGCGGAGGCGGCATGCAGCGTGGCCAGGACCAGATGACCGGTTTCGGCCGCACTCAGCGCCAGGCGGATGGTGGGCGTATCACGCAGTTCGCCCACCAGCAGGACATCCGGATCCTCGCGCAAGGCCGCGCGCAGGGCCTGCGCAAAGCTGGGGACATGGGTACCGATTTCGCGCTGGGTCACCAGCGCGCGGCACGGCGCATGCAGGAATTCGATGGGATCTTCGAGAGTGAGGATATGGACCGGGCGCGTCTCATTGATGAGCCGGACCATGGCTGCCAGGGTGCTGCTCTTGCCCGATCCGGTCGATCCGCTCACCAGCACCAGGCCGTGCGCACGCCCGGCCAGGTCGGCGCAGCAGGCCGGTGCATCCAGCTCGGCCAGTGCGGGCGGCTGTTGGCCCAGCGGACGAATGGCCGCCGCCGGACCGCGTTGCTGCCGGAAGGCGTGAACGCGAAAGCGGCCCAGTCCGGCCAGCGTCAGCGCGAAATCGCAATCGGCACCGGCGCGATACTGCGCTTGCAGCGACGCCGGCATCACCGCCAGCAGGGCCTGCGTCAGTTGCGGGCCGTCCAGCGGCTGCAGATTGATGCGCCGAATCGCCCCATGGACCCGCAGCAGAGGGGCCAGCCCGGCACAAAGATGCAGATCGGAAGCTTGATTCCTGACGGCAAATGCCAGTAGGGTGGCAATGTCCATTTATAATCCCGGCAAGGTTGGACCAACAATATCGTTATCTCCCTGCAGGCTCGCCCCTTCCGGCTCCCGGATTATGTCGTCAATCGCTCAACACTTGCAACACGTGCAACAACAGATCGCCCAGGCGGCCAGCCAGGCCGGGCGCTCACCCTCCTCGGTCCAGCTGCTGGCGGTCTCCAAGACCTTTGGTCCGGAGGCGGTGGCCGAAGCCGTCGCGGCCGGCCAGCGTGCCTTCGGTGAGAATTATCTGCAGGAAGCGCTCGACAAGATCGCCGCGCTGCCGACTCTGGTACCGGATACGCCGCTGGCCTGGCATTTCATCGGTCCCATTCAGAGCAACAAGACCCGGCCCATCGCCGAGCACTTCGATTGGGTGCATTCGGTGGACCGGCTCAAGATCGCGCAGCGCCTGTCCGAGCAGCGACCGGCGGAACTGGCACCGCTGGATATTTGTCTGCAGGTCAACATCAGTGCCGAACAGAGCAAGAGCGGCCTGAGTCCGCAGGAGTTGCCCGAGGTCGCGGCCCAGGTGGCGCAACTGCCTCGCTTGCGTCTGCGCGGGCTGATGGCGATACCGGCCCCCAGCGACGATATGAAGCAACAGCGCGCCGCCTTTGCTGCGGTTCGGGGGCTCTATGAACAATTGCGCACCAGCGGACTGGCGCTCGATACTCTGTCCATGGGCATGTCGGCCGATCTGGCCGCGGCAGTGGCCGAAGGGGCCACCATCGTGCGCATCGGCAGCGCCATTTTCGGGGCGCGGCATTACGGGTGAAACAGCCCGTATGAAGTTTTCAACCCATCATCATCAGCCTCACACAAGACACAAGGAGCAGAAGTGAAGATTGCGTTTATCGGCGGCGGCAACATGGCAGCGGCCTTGATCGGCGGACTGGCCGGCAAGGTCGCCGCAGCAGAAGACATCCACGTGGTCGACCTCAATGCCGATGCGCTGCAGGCGCTCAAGGACAAGTTTGGCGTGAGCACCGCGCAGTCCATCGATGGCAGCATCGCCCATGCGGATGTGGTGGTGCTGGCGGTCAAGCCGCAGCAGATGCGCGAGGTGGTGGCCAGTCTCAAGCCCTTCATCGCTGCCCAGCTGATCGTCTCGATTGCCGCGGGTATCCGCATGGTGGACCTGTCGCGCTGGCTGGATGGTCATCAGGCCATCGTGCGCGCCATGCCCAACACTCCGGCCCTGATCGGCCGTGGCATTTCCGGCGTGGTGCCGCATGCGCAGGTCTCGACCCTGCAGCGCGCGCAGGCCGATTCCATCCTCAAGGCCGTGGGCGAAACCCTGTGGCTCGACAGCGAAGAAAAGCTCGATGCGGTGACAGCCGTGTCGGGCAGTGGTCCGGCCTACGTGTTCTATTTCCTCGAAGCGATGGAGCAGGCCGCCGCCCAGTTGGGCCTGTCCGCGCAAGACGGCCTGCAACTGGCCAAGGCCACCTTTGCCGGCGCTACCGAACTGGCGCGCCGTTCCGATGAATCGGTGGCCACGCTGCGCGAGCGCGTCACTTCCAAGGGCGGTACCACCTATGCTGCATTGACCAGCCTGGAGCAAGCGGGCGTGAAGGCGGCCATCGTCGATGCCCTGCAAGCCGCCGCCCACCGCAGCAAGGAGCTGGGCGACGAATTCGGCAAGGCCTGATGGGACAGGCTTACCGCTTCCTCGGTGCGCTGGCGGCCTTGCCGCTGGTCTCGACCCTGCTGCTCTCCGGCTGCGCTTCCACGGCCGACAGCGATGGCTATTACACGGTCAGGCGAGGTGACACGCTCTACAGCATCGGTCGCGACTTCGACCAGAGTCCGGCCAACCTGCGGGCCTGGAACCGCCTGCGCAATCCCGATGATCTGGATGTCGGCCAGCGCCTGCTGGTGCGTCCGCCGGTCGGCGTGGTCGCCCGCACCGGTGCCGGGCAGACGCCGCGGCCGACGGCGTCCTCGCCTGGCGCCGCCAGCGCCTCGCGCAAGAGTACCGGCAGGCCGGCGGCCAAACCATCGTCAAAGTCGCATGAGGAGGACGATGCACCGGCCCCGGCCGATGCCCGACTGGACTGGATGTGGCCCACCCAGGGCAAGTCCGCGCCCAGTGCCGACAGCTACAAGAAGGGCATCGACATCGTCGGCAGCCAGGGCCAGCCGGTGGTGGCGGCGGCGGCCGGCAAGGTCACCTATGCCGGTCACGGCATTCGCGGCTACGGCAACATGGTGATCATCAAGCACACACCGCAGCTGCTGTCGGTGTATGCGCACAATGCGACGATCACGGTCAAGGAAGGCCAGATGGTCACGCGTGGCCAGCAGATCGCCACCATGGGCAACAGCGACACCAACAAGGTCAAGCTGTATTTTGAAATCCGCCGCAACGGCAAGCCGGTCAACGTGATGGCGCTGCTGCCGGCGCGCTGAGACCGGCGCCGGCGCTTGGCGCCGCAACGCAGGAAAGAATCAGGAATCCACATGGCCAAACTGGAAGACATCGTGCGCCGGCAGAAGACCGGCGCCACCTTCGTCATCAGCGCACAGATGCTGCAGATGACCCCGCGCGACTTCGATGCCGTAGCCCAGGTCTGGGACGACGAGGGCGGCCCTGGCTTCAATGTGGCCGGGGTGCCGTTTCGCGTGGTGGTGGACGGGGAATTCTTCATCAGCCGGGTGACGGTGGTGCGGACCACGGCTGAGGTGTGAGCGAAAAGGGCCTCAGCGCTGGCGTTGCAGGCGATAAACCACCGTTTCCAGCGCCTGCAGGCCGCGCTCCAGGAACCTGGGTTCCTTCTCCAGGATGTCGCGCCGGTCAATTGCCTCGACCGCGCTGTGCGGGGCGTACAGGGTGGCGACTTCTTCCTGGCTCACCGAGAATGGCGGGCCGTCCATCTTCTGCTGGTCGTATTCCAGCGTGATCAACAGGCTGCGTGCCTGCGCCGGCAGGCGTCCATAGATCTGCGCGACGTAGCGCGCGCGCATCTCCGGCGGCAGGGCGATCAGGGCCGCCCGGTCGTAGGCGCCGGCACAGGCGGCCAGCGTGGCGTCTTCCAGCGCGAAGATGTCGCCGCAGATCAGTTCGATCTGGCCCGCCACGTAGTGCCGGCCTTGCCCGCTTTCATGCACCACCGGCGTCAGCTGGTGCTCGCTGAAGAATTGCGTGATGGCCAGTTCCGACAGTTCCACGCCCAGTACACGGTGACCCTGTTCGGCCAGCCACAGCATGTCCAGCGATTTGCCGCACAGGGGAACCAGCACCGTGCTGCCCGCGCTCAGGGACAGCTGCGGCCAGTACTTCTGCAGCAATGGCGTCACCCGCGCCTGGTGAAAATGTGTCCGCCCGTCGCGCCAGCGTTCCAGCCAGAATTCCGCTTCCATCTCGTCTCCTTTGTTGTTGGGCCAGACAGTGTCACCGCCTGGCGTGCGTGAGGACATCAGTGCATCAGTGCATCAGTGCATCAGGTAATCCAGCGCGACACCGGCGAAGATGGCCGCGCCCAACCAGTTGTTGTTGTTGAAGGCTGCGAAGCAGCGCATGCGGTCGCGCTCGCGGATGAGCGTGTAGTGATACACAGCAAAGCCGCAGGCCACCAGCATCCCTGCCGAGAACCACAGCCCCAGTCCGTATTGCAGGCCGACCACCCAGATCAGTGCCAGCGCCACCCCGTAGCACAGCATGACGGCGGCGACATCGTAGCGGCCAAAGGTGATGGCCGAGGTCTTGATGCCGATCTTGAGGTCGTCATCGCGGTCCACCATCGCATACTCGGTGTCATAGGCCACCGCCCAGAAGATGTTGGCCACCAGCAGGACCCAGGCTGCCAGCGGTACCGTGCCGCTCACGCTGGCAAAGCCCATGGGAATGCCAAAGCCGAAGGCAATGCCCAGATAGGCCTGGGGGATGGCGAAGAAGCGCTTGAAATACGGATAGCTGCCCGCGATGATGACCGCCGCCACCGACAGCTGCAGCGTCAAGGCATTGAGCGGCAGGATCAGCAGGAACGAGAGCAGCGCCAGCACACCGGCCACCATCAGGGCTTCCCACGACTTGATCTTGCCGGAGGTCAGGGGACGTTGTTCGGTGCGTTTCACATGGCGGTCGAAGTCGCGGTCGGCGTAGTCGTTGATGGCACAGCCGGCCGAACGCATCAGCACCGTGCCCAGCACGTAGATCACCAGGATGCGCCAGTCGGGCACACCGCCCGCCGCCAGCCACAGGGCAATCAGGGTGGGCCACAACAAGAGCAGGATGCCGATGGGTTTGTGGGCGCGCACCAGCAGCGCGTAAAGCCTGAGCCTGTTCATGGAATGTCCGCAAAATCGAAAGACCGCATTATAATTCGCGACGACGTTTTCGCACCGTCGTGCTTTTTTTTGGTGTGGCAACGGCAGGCCGGGCCGGTCCCGGGACCGATGCGGCGCGGCGTTGCGAGGCAGTCGTAGCGGCAGCATCCGTAGCATCCGTAGCATCTGTAGCATCCGTAGCAGAAATAATAAAAACCAATTCCCATTTCCTGAGACGTTTTCGGTTTTCGTGCTGCATGGCCACACGCATTTCCTTTGCCCAAAGCCAGCAGTACGGCTAATGTAACGCGGCTGTCATGGAGCGTTGTTAGCATCAAACCCCCTTTTTTCGAGAGGTTCCCTCTGATGAACATGATGAAAACACTGATCGCGACCGGTGTCCTGGCGACGATCACATCCTCCGCCTTCGCCGCAACCGAGATCACCTGGTGGCATTCCATGACCGGCGCCCTGGGCGAACGCGTCAATGCCCTGGCTGACGACTTCAACAAGACCCAGAGCGATTACAAGATCGTGCCGGTCTACAAGGGGACCTACGACGAATCGATGGCCGCCGCCATTGCCGCCTATCGTGCCGGCAACGCGCCCGACATCTTGCAGGTGTTCGAAGTGGGCACCGCCACCATGATCTACGCCAAGGGCGCAGTCAAACCGGTCTATGAAGTGATGCACCAGGCCGGCGAGAAGTTCGACCAGAACGCCTACGTGCCCGCCGTGGCCGGTTACTACTCGACCCCGAAGGGCATGATGTCCTTCCCCTTCAACAGCTCCACCACCATCATGTTCTACAACAAGGACATGTTCGCCAAGGCAGGCCTGAATCCGGAAAAGCCGCCCGCCACCTGGCAGGAATTCATCGGCATGGCCGCCAAGATCAAGGCCAGCGGCGCATCGTGCGTCTACACCACGACCTGGCAATCCTGGGTGCATCTGGAATCGTTTTCAACCTGGCACAACGTTGAGCTGGCGACCAAGAACAACGGCTTCGGCGGCCTGGATGCGCGCCTGAAGATGAACAGCCCGCTGCACGTGCGCCACATCGAGAACCTGTCGAACTGGGCCAAGCAGGGCTACTTCACCTACGCCGGCCGCAAGGACGAGGCCAACGCCAAGTTCAACGCGGGCGAATGCGCCATCATCACCGGCTCTTCCTCGGCCTACGCGGATATCCGCAAGAACGCCAAGTTCAAGTTCGGCGTGGCGCCGCTGCCGTACTACAGCGACGTGCCGGGCGCCCCGCAGAACACCGTCATCGGCGGCGCTTCGCTGTGGGTGATGAACGGCAAGAAGGCCGATGAATACAAGGGCGTGGCCAAGTTCTTCAGCTACCTCTCCAAGCCGGAAGTGGCCGCCAAGTGGCACCAGGATACCGGTTACCTGCCGGTCACCAAGGCGGCCTACGAGCTGACCAAGAGCTCCGGTTTCTATGAGCGCAATCCGGGCACCGACGTGGCCGTCAAGCAGATGATCGTCAAGACCACCGAGAAGTCGCGTGGCCTGCGCCTGGGCAATTATCCGCAGATCCGCACCGTCTTCGACGAGGAACTGGAAAACGTCTGGACCGGCAAGAAGACCGCCAAGGAAGCGCTGGACTCCGCCGTCAAGCGCGGCGACGAACTGCTGGCCCGTTTCGAGAAGGCCAACAAGGGCAACCAGTAATTTCCTTGCGCAGTAGCTCCCGTCCGGCCTGAACGCGACGACGGGACAGGAACCGGCGCTGTCCTCCACGATCCTGGAGGGCAACGCCGGCTTCCGTTTTGGGATGTCAGCAAGCTGACATCCGGTTCCGATTCAATCAACCTCTGCGGCCAGGCGATCCCTGGCCGGAACGATCGTGGAAAAACGCGCGCGCTTCACCTCGAAGTGGTTGCCCTATCTGCTGGTGGCACCGCAGATCATCATCACTTTGCTGTTCTTCTTCTGGCCTGCGGTGCAGGCGCTGTATCAGTCCATGCTGCTGCAGGATGCCTTCGGCGGCTATTCCGAATTCGTCTGGCTCGACAATTTCAAGACCCTCTTCGCCGACCCGACCTACCTCGAATCCTTCCGTACCACGGCCATCTTCTCGGCGCTGGTGGCCTTCTTCGGCCTGGCGCTATCCTTGCTGCTGGCGGTCTTCGCCGACCGTGTGCGCCGTGGCGCCTCGGTCTACAAGACCTTCCTCATCTGGCCCTATGCGGTCTCGCCGGTGGTGGTCGGGGTGCTGTGGATGTTCCTGCTCAGTCCCTCCCTGGGCATCCTCTCGCACGTGCTGACCTGGCTGGGTCTGCCCTGGGACTACATGATCAATGGCACGCATGCCATGATCCTCATCGTCATCGCGGCCATCTGGAAGCAGATCAGCTACAACTTCCTGTTCTTCCTGGCCGGCCTGCAGTCGATTCCCAAGTCGCTCATCGAAGCCGCCGCCATCGATGGCGCGGGGCCGGTCAAGCGCTTCTTCACCATCGTCTTCCCGCTGATCTCGCCGACCACGTTCTTCCTCTTCGTGGTCAACGTGGTCTATGCCTTCTTCGATACCTTCGTCATCGTCGATGCTACCACCCACGGCGGTCCCGGCAAGGATACCGAGATCCTGGTCTACAAGGTCTTCACCGACGGCTTCAGAGGCGGCGACCTGGGCGGCTCGGCGGCGCAATCGGTGGTGCTCATGGCGCTGGTGATCCTGCTGACCGTGGTGCAGTTCAAGTACGTTGAAAAGAAGGTGCAATACGCATGAAGCCCGCTCCCATGAACGCTCTTTTCTTACTCCAGATCGAAGAGGTGACCGCATGATCGAACGTCGCCCCATCCTCGATTTCCTCAGCCATGTGGTGCTGGTGCTGGGTGTACTCATCGTGTTCTTCCCGCTGTATGTCGCCTTCGTGGCCAGCACCCAGACCGCCGAGCAATCGGCGCTGTCGCCGCTGTCGCTGGTGCCGGGCGGGGAATTTCTGAACAACTACGGCGCGGTGCTCTTCAAGGGCGCATCCGGCCAGGTGAGCGCACCACCGGTGCTGCACATGCTGTGGGTGAGCCTGGCCACTGCGCTCATCATCGCCATCGGCAAGATCTCCATTTCCATGCTCTCGGCCTTTGCCATCGTGTACTTCCGCTTTCCGGGGCGAGGGCTGTTCTTCTGGATGATCTTTGTCACGCTGATGCTGCCGGTGGAGGTGCGCATCACGCCGACCTACCAGGTCGTTTCCGACCTGGGCATGCTCAACAGCTATGCGGGTCTGAGCATTCCGCTGATCGCCTCGGCCACGGCCACCTTCCTGTTCCGCCAGTTCTTCCTGACGGTGCCTGATGAACTGGCCGAAGCCGCGCGCATTGATGGTGCCGGGCCGCTGCGCTTCCTCAAGGATGTGCTGTGGCCGCTGTCGCGTACCAATGTCATTGCGCTGTTCGTGATCATGTTCATCTACGGCTGGAACCAGTACCTGTGGCCGCTCATCATCGCCACCGACACCAGCATGTATCCCATCGGCATCGGCATCAAGACCTTGATTTCCGGTGGCGATTCGGCCGTCGAGTGGAACCTGGTAATGGCCACCATGATCCTGGCCATGCTTCCGCCCGGGCTGGTGGTGGTGCTGATGCAGAAATGGTTCGTCAAGGGCCTGGTCGATTCCGAGAAATAATTTATATCATTTAACTACTGACAACCATGGCAGCAATCCATCTCAAGCAAGTTCGCAAGACCTATGGCACGGGCGCCAAGGCGGTCGACGTCATCCATGGCATCGATGCCGAGATCGCCGATGGCGAATTCATCGTCATGGTCGGTCCCTCGGGCTGCGGCAAGTCCACGCTCCTGCGCATGGTCGCGGGGCTGGAAGAGATCAGCAGCGGACAGATCGTCATCGGTGATCGCGTGGTCAATGACCTGGAACCCAAGGAGCGTGACATCGCCATGGTGTTCCAGAACTATGCCTTGTATCCGCACATGACGGTGTACCAGAACATGGCCTACGGGCTGAAGATCCAGGGGCTGTCCAAGGCCGAGATCGACGAGCGCGTGCAGCGCGCCGCCGCCATCCTCGAACTCGGCGCGCTGCTGGAGCGTACCCCGCGCCAACTCTCCGGCGGCCAGCGCCAGCGCGTGGCCATGGGGCGCGCCATTGTGCGCAAGCCTGCGGTCTTCCTTTTCGACGAACCGCTCTCCAATCTGGACGCCAAGCTGCGCGTGCAGATGCGTCTGGAAATCCAGAAGCTGCATGCCAGCCTGCGCACCACCAGTCTCTATGTCACCCACGATCAGGTCGAGGCCATGACCCTGGGCCAGCGCATGATCGTGATGAACCGCGGCGTGGCCGAGCAGATCGGTACGCCCGCTGAAGTCTATGCACGTCCGGCCACGACCTTCGTGGCCAGTTTCATCGGTTCGCCGCCGATGAATCTGCTGGAGGGCAGGCTGTCGGCTGACGGTGCCAGCTTCGAGGCCAGCAAGGGCGAGGCTGCCGCCACCGTGCGACTGCCGCAGGCGCTGCCCGGTGCGGCCGGCCAGGAGCGTATCCTGGGCGTGCGGCCGGAACACCTGCTGCCCATCCTCGACGGCTCGGCCGCGCAGCTGTCACTGGAGGTGGAGCTGGTCGAAGCGCTGGGTGCGGAATTGCTGGTGCATGCGCGCTGTGGCGGACAGGCGCTGGTGCTGCGTTGCCCGGCCAATGTGCCGGTCAGTACCGGTCAGCGGATCGGGGCTTCGTTCGGAGCGGGGGATGTGCATTGGTTTGATGTGAAGAGCACGCATCGCATCACCTGAGTTCCAACACGTCGTACTGGCAGAAATGACACGGGCCTCGCAATTGCGAGGCCCCTTTTCCTTGCAAGCTGACGCAGGGATCAAGCCGCGCTGGCCGACTCTTCGGTGAGCATCTGTACCCCATTGAGCTTGCAAGCCAGCACCGCCTGATGCACCGCATCGATGGCCGCCTGCCGGGTAAAACTCTTGCGCCAGGCGATGACCACGCGGCGCGAAGGGGCCGGCGCGACGAAGGGAACATAACGCACCATGCCGTCGCGCGCGTCGGCATCGGCAATGGAGGCGCGCGGCAACACGGTCACCCCGATGCCCGAGGACACCATATGACGGATGGTCTCCAGTGACGACCCCTCGAAGGTGCGGGCGATGCCATCGCCATTTGTAGAGAAGCGCGACATCTCGGGGCAGACTTCCAGCACCTGATCGCGGAAGCAGTGGCCGTTGCCCAGCAGCAGCATGGTCTCGCTCTTGAGTTCACGCGCATCGATTTCCTTGCGCTCGGCCCACTTGTGCTGGCGCGGCAGCGCCACCATGAATTGCTCGTCGTACAGCGGCGTCACGTTGAGCCCATGCTCGGGGAAGGGCAGGGCCATGATGGCCGCATCGAGCTCTCCCTGGCGCAGCAGCTCGATCAGGCGCGTGGTGAAATTCTCCTGCAGGATCAGCGGCATCTGCGGCACCCGCTCGATCATGGTCTTGACCAGCGACGGCAGCAGGTAGGGGCCGATCGTGTAGATGATGCCCAGGCGCAAGGGGCCCGATAGCGGATCCTTGTTCTGGTTGGCGATTTCCTTGATGGCGGCGGTCTGCTCCAGCACGCGCTCGGCCTGGGCGACGATCTGCGCACCCAGCGGAGTGACCGAGACCTCGGTGCCGCCGCGTTCGAAGATGACAACGCCCAGCTCATCTTCCAGTTTCTTGATGGCCACCGACAGCGTGGGCTGGGCGACGAAACAAGCTTCTGCTGCATGGCCGAAATGCTTTTCCCGCGCGACGGCCACGATGTATTTGAGTTCTGTAAGTGTCATGCTCTTATGCCGGAATCGTTTTCGGGACTATAGCGTATTTTCGTGCGGCAGGTTCTGCAGGGCATCATGGCATTTGGCCGCCAGTTGATGCAGGATGGACCTTCAGGGGCAGGGCCGGCGGTATTGCTGTTGCGATGTTATCCGCCTGTCATGTCTTGGTCACAAAGGGCAGGTATGTTGTCACGCACTTTCAGGCGAAGGGAAGTGCCGCGTTCGCCACTTTATCTTGCACACGAGGACATGATGGATAAGGAAGAACTGGTCAAGCGCGTCCACCGCGAACTGGCCGACAGCTATGACGAAGAAATGGAGCTGGAACTGGAAGACCGCACCGTCGATCCGGTGACCGGTGAATTTTCCAGCGCCCATGGCAGCGAGGAAAAGGAATACCGTCGCCTGTATTTCCGCGAACTGTTCCGCCTGCAGGGCGAGCTGGTCAAGCTGCAGGACTGGGTGGTACAGACCGGGCACAAGGTGGTGATCGTCTTCGAGGGACGCGACGCCGCCGGCAAGGGGGGCGTGATCAAGCGCATCACCCAGCGCCTGAACCCGCGCGTGGCCCGCGTGGCTGCGCTGCCGGCACCCAATGACCGCGAACGCACGCAATGGTACTTCCAGCGTTATGTATCGCATCTGCCGGCGGCCGGCGAGATCGTGCTGTTCGACCGCAGCTGGTACAACCGCGCGGGTGTGGAAAGGGTGATGGGTTTCTGTACCGACGAACAGTACGAGGAATTCTTCCGCTCCGTGCCCGAGTTCGAACGCATGTTGACCCGTGCCGGCATCCAGGTCATCAAGTACTGGTTCTCCATCACCGATGAAGAACAGCATCTGCGTTTCCTCTCGCGCATTCATGATCCGCTCAAGCAGTGGAAGCTGAGCCCCATGGACCTGGAGTCGCGTCGTCGCTGGGAGGAATACACCAAGGCCAAGGAAGTGATGCTGGAGCGCACCCACATTCCGGAAGCGCCGTGGTGGATCGTGCAGGCGGTGGACAAGAAGAAGGCGCGCCTGAATTGCATCAGCCACCTGCTGCAGCAGATGCCCTATGCGGAAGTACCGCATCCGCCCGTGCAGTTGCCCGAGCGCGAACGCCATGAGGACTACGAGCGCCACCCGGTGCCCGATTCCATGATCGTGCCGGAAATCTACTGATCTGTTGACCGGCAGAGCAGGGCGCCGCAACGAAAATGGCCGGAGACGCAGCTCCGGCCATTTGCATTTGGGCAGTTCAGACGGACTGTGTCGTCATCCCGGGCTCAGTCGAAGTACTTGGAAATCACTTCGCCGAAAGCCTGCTCGGCCGACATGCCATTGAGCATGAGCTTGCTGATCTCATCGGAATGCTGGTTGATTTCATCGGGCAGCATATGACGATTGGCCTTGAAGTAGGCGTACTTCTCGCCGTCGACCGCTTCGCGCGCGCGGGCCGCGGCAGTGGTCGGGCGGGCTGTGCCGCCGGCGCTGCGTGCCGAGGCGGCACGCGCCGAGCGCGGGGTGCTGCGAGTGCCGCTGCCGCCGGTGGCGACGATGCGCTTGATCTGGTCAAGGGTGAAGATGGGCGTCACATTGCCGGGACCGAATTCGGTTTCTTCGGCACGGTGCAGGTGGTGATTGCCATCGAAGGCCATCTTCTTGTCGAAGCTGTTGATGACTTCATAGTGCGGCTTTTGCACCGAACCGAACATGCTGAAATGGACGCGGTCGCCGTAGGAGCTCATCTGGGTGATCACGCCGTTGAGGAATTCGGGTTTGATCGCCTCGACATTGCCATGCCAGCGTTTGGTTTTGCTTGAACTCAAAATAACTCTTCCAATGATGCAGGCGCGGCCTGGTGTCGATGCTCTTGCCATCGATGCGGCAGGTGCCGCCAAGGTCGCGCGAATTAAAAACGGGGGGATAGAAGCAATATTATCCTCCTCTGAGCGTCTTCCTGCATGCCCGTGGCCGACTTTTTCTTCATCTGGCGGTTTCTGCTGTCTGCCGATGCGGCATTTTGGGCAGGATTTACGAGGTTTTTCGCAGGAATTGCTTGAAAAGCATCCCTGCAGCCTTCATATCTCAGATTTCCGGCAAGCAAGGCCGGCCTTCGCAATCCCGGGCGATGTCTCCTCTTTCAAAGGTTTTCCATGCGCCGTAGCCTCGTCTCGCTGTTCACCGTCCTCGGCCTGCTGGCCGCCCTGCACGCCTGGATCGGCTGGCAACTGCTGCCGGCACTGACTCCCCGGGCGGGCTGGATCACGCTGGGCGCTGTCGTGCTGTTGCTGTCCTTCCTGCTGATGCCGGTGGCGCTGGCCGTGCCTTACCTCAAGCGACGCGGTTTGTCGGAAACCGCAGCCGATCGTCTGGCCTGGGCCGGCATGCTGGCCATGGGCGCGTTTTCCTCGGCCTTGCTCCTGACCCTGTTGCGCGCGCTGGGGCTGGCGGCGCTGCCCTGGTTGCACCTGTCGCCCATCCAGCAACACGAAATGATTGAGCTCAGCGCCTGGCTGGTGCTGGCCCTTACCGCAGCGGCCACCGTCATCGGCTATCTCAATGCCCGCCGCACCGCCGCCGTGGTCGAGGTCAGCGTGCCGATTGCCAACCTGCCGTCGGCGCTGGAGGGCTTCACCATCGTCCAGATCAGCGATATTCACGTCGGCCCCACCATCAAGGCAGCATACCTGCAAGCCATCGTCGACCGGGTCAATGCCCTGCAGCCGGACGTGGTGGCCATCACCGGCGACCTGGTCGATGGCAGCGTGCACCAGCTGGCGCCGCACACCGCACCGCTGGCACAACTGCGCGCGCGGCATGGTGCCTACTTCGTCACCGGCAATCACGAGTACTACTCCAACGCCCACGAATGGATAGACGAGGTGCGCCGCCTGGGCGTGACGGTGCTCATGAATGAACACGTGGTCCTGCGCCATGACGGCGCGGGCCTGGTGCTGGCCGGTGTGACCGATTACACCGCTCATCATTTCGATGAAGCCCATCGCAGCGATCCGCATGCCGCCATTGCCAACGCGCCCGCCGACCATCCGCGCGTGCTGTTGGCGCACCAGCCCCGCAGCGCCACCGTCGCCGTCGAGGCCGGCTTCGACCTGCAACTTTCGGGGCACACGCATGGCGGCCAGTTCTTCCCGTGGAATTTCTTCGTGCCGCTGCAGCAACCTTATGTGGCCGGTCTCAAGCGCCTGCAGGGACTGTGGATCTATGTCAGCCGGGGCACCGGCTACTGGGGGCCGCCCAAGCGACTGCTGGCACCTTCCGAGATCACGCGCGTACGCCTGACCGCAGGCTGAACCGACGCCGCCTATTGCGCATCGTCCAGACGCGCCAGGCGCCGCATGGCCTGTGGCGGTTGTCCGAACAGCCGCAGGCAGGCGCGCCGCATGCGCTCGGCATCGCCAAAGCCGGTGGCGCGGGCGATGCTCTCCAGGCTGTCCTGCGATTGCTCGATGCGTAGCCGCGCCGCTTCTGCACGCATCTGTTCGATGGCACGTGCCGGGGTCTGGCCGGTCTCGGCCGCGAAGCTGCGATCGAACTGACGGCGGCTGAGACAGGCCACTTCGGCCAGCGTGTCGATGCTCACTTCCTGATGCAGGTGCGCGCGCGCAAAACTGAGGGCGCGGCGTATGCGTTCCGAGCCACCATCCATCTCCTGCAGGGCCGAGAACTGCGACTGTCCGCCCGGACGCCGGTGATACACCACCAGCTCGCGCGCCACCGCCTTGGCCAGTTCGGCACCGTGATCTTCCTCGATCAGCGCCAGGGCCAGATCGATCCCGGCGGAAATCCCCGCCGAGGTCCACACCTTGCCATCACAGGAATAGATGCGCTCGCTGTCCACCTTCACCTGCGGATACATCTGCTGCAGCTTGGCCGCCATGCGCCAGTGCGTGGTGGCGCGCCTGCCATCGAGCAGGCCCGCTGCCGCCAGCACGAACGCGCCCGTGCACACGCCGGCGATGCGGCGCGAGCGACCGGCTGCGCGCACGATGTAGCGACGCAGCCCTTCGGACACCAGTCCTTCGCGCGGTGCCCCGCCTCCTGCTACCACCACGGTATCGAAGCTGGCGCGACCGATGCGTTCGGTCTGGATCAGCGCCCCCGCCGAACTGCGGATCATGCCGCCCGGCTCGGAATGCAGCGTGATCCGATAGAGCGCGCGCCCGCTGACCCGGTTGGCGGCATCGAAGGCCGACAGCGGGCCGGTGAAATCGAGCATGCTGCAATCGGCAAAAATGAGGAAGGCAATGTCGCGCGCGGGCATGGTGCAGAAAACGTCAAATGGCTGGTAATGCCGGAATTATGACATTTAAGCCATACCCCTGCACGGCACACTGCAAGGCCTGATCCCCACCGGAGCCCGCCTTGTCCATCCTCTCCACCCCTCCCGCAACAGTCACCGGCGTTCCTTCCGTACATCGCTGGAAAGTGCTGGCCGCGGGCGTTGCCGCCAACGCCAGTTTTTCGGCGGTGTTTTCCGGCATCCCGGTCACCTCGCTGGTGCTGCGCAATGACTATCAACTCGGCAATGCGCAACTGGGACTGGCGCTGGGCCTGTTGAGCCTGGGCGTGGCGCTGGGCGAACTGCCCTGGGGAGTACTGACCGACCGCCTGGGTGATCGCAAGGTCCTGCTGGCGGGCCTGCTGGGCACCAGTGCCGCGCTCCTGCTGCTCATGGCGATGGCCCGTCCGACGCAGGGCGCGTCGGCGATCCTGTGGCTGTATGGCGGTCTCATGCTGGCGGGTCTGCTGGGTGGCAGTGTCAACGGCGCCAGCGGACGTGCCATCATGGCCTGGTTCGGCGAAGGCGAACGCGGCCTGGCCATGAGTATCCGCCAGACCGCCGTGCCGCTGGGGGGCGGTATCGGTGCCTTGCTGCTGCCCTCGCTGGCCGACCGCGCGGGCTTTGGCGCGGTATTCGGATTGCTGATGGCACTGTGCCTGGCCAGTGGCGGGCTGGTGCTGTGCTGGCTGCGCGAACCGGACATGGTGGCCCGTTCGCAGGCAGCCCCGGAGCCTGCCGCATCGGCCTTGCGCAGTGCGCTGGTATGGCGGCTGGCGCTGGGCACCGGTTTGCTGTGCGCGCCGCAGGTGGCGCTGATCAGCTTCGGCGGCATCTTCCTGCATGAAGTGGGGCAGGCCAGCCTGCTGCTCATGAGCGTGTTGCTCACGCTGGTGCAACTGGGGGCGGCGGTGGCGCGCATCGCCAGTGGCCGCTGGACCGACCGGCGCGGCCAGCGCCGCCCTTATCTGCGGGCTTGTGCATTGGGCAGTGCGGTGCTGTTCCTGCTGCTCGGCCTGTCCTCGCTCAGCGGCATGTCCGCTGCGCTACCCTGGCTGGGCGGCGTGCTGGTAGCGGCCGGCGTGGTGGTCTCCGCCTGGCATGGCGTGGCCTACACCGAACTGGCCGTAGCCGCCGGTGCGTCCCAGGTCGGCACGGCGCTGGGGCTGGGCAACAGCTGTGTCTTCGGTGTGTTCTTCCTGACCGCGCAGGCGGTTCCGGTGCTGCTGCACTGGCACGGATGGGCCGCCGTGTGGATCGGCGCGGCCATCGTGGCGATGCTGGTCCTGCCGCTGTTTCCGTCCGCGCACAAGCAGCCTGCATCAAGCTGATCTGCGAAAAAGACCGGCCTTAGACGACCGGTCTAATTTTCCGTTAGAATGCAGCGCATGCGAGAACACTACGATCACAACAAGCGTCACATCCTGCAAGCCGGCCATGCGCTCATCGCGCAGAAGGGCTATACCGGCGTCGGTCTGGCGGAGATCCTGGCGGCGGCGCAGATTCCCAAGGGTTCCTTCTATCATTACTTCGGATCGAAGGAACAATATGGTCGCGAACTGATCCAGCATTATGTGTCCGCCTACCTGGAACGGCTGGACCATGCCCTGTCCGACCACGGCCAGGGTCAAGGCGAAGATGCCCGCCAGCGTCTGCTGACGTACTGGGGGTATTGGCTGGAAAGTCAATGCTGCCAGGAGGCCGAACAGCGCTGCCTGGTGGTCAAGCTCTCCGCAGAAGTCGCCGACCTGTCCGACGACATGCGACAGGCCCTGCACGAGGGCACGCAGCGCTTCATCGGGCGCATCGCCGCCTGCATCGAGGAAGGCATCGCCGAAGGATCGCTGCATACCGTGCTGGAACCGCAGGCCACGGCCACCATGCTTTACCAGCAATGGCTGGGCGCCAGTCTGCTGTCCAGGCTCGGGCGTGACCGCGCGCCGATGGAAGCGGCCATGCTGGTCACGCGACGCGTGCTGGTGGCACCACGGTAGCGCAGCCCCGCGACCTGTCGCGCGCCCGCTCCATGAAGCGAACATGAACCGAATACGGAAAGGATTTCCATGACCCAACTACCCAAGACCAATCGCCGCATCGTCCTCGCCTCGCGCCCGACTACGACCCCCACGGCCGAGAATTTCCGTCTCGAAGAAGTGGCCATCCCGCCATTGCAGGACGGCCAGATGCTGCTGCGTGGACTATGGCTCTCGCTGGACCCCTACATGCGCGGTCGCATGAGCGATGCCCCTTCCTATGCTCCTCCGGTGGAAATCGATGGCGTCATGACCGCTGGCGTGGTCTCGCGCGTGGTCAGTTCGCGTCATCCAGATTTTCAGGAAGGCGATCTCGTCATGGCCTACACCGGCTGGCAGGAGTACGCCATCTCCGACGGCAGCGGCGCCAACAAGCTGCCGGCCGACTTCGACCATCCTTCGCACGCGCTGGGTGTGCTGGGCATGCCCGGCTATACCGCCTACGCCGGCCTGATCGACATCGGCCAGCCGCGCCCCGGTGAAACCGTGGTGGTGGCCGCAGCCACCGGCGCGGTCGGTTCGCTGGTCGGACAAATCGCCAAGCAGCGTGGCTGCCATGTGGTCGGCATCGCCGGTGGCGCGCAGAAGTGTGAATCGGCGGTCAAGGAACTGGGCTTCGATGCCTGCATCGACCATCGTGCGCCCGACTTCGCCGAGCAACTCAAGGCGGCCTGCGGGCGTGGCATCGATGTATATTTCGAGAACGTCGGTGGCGCCGTGCTTGATGCCGTCATCCCCTTGCTCAACATCCACGCCCGCGTGCCTGTGTGCGGGCTGATCGCCCACTACAACGGTGGCAGCCTGGCCACCGAGAGCAGCGCCATCCTGCGCCGCCTGCTGACCCAGCGCATTCGTGTGCAGGGCTTCATCATCTTCGATTACTACGTCAACCGCCCCGACCTGTATGCCGCTTTCCAGCAGGAAGTCGGCACCTGGCTCAAAGAAGGCAAGCTGCGTTACCGCGAAGACGTGGTGCAGGGCCTGGAGAAGGCCCCCGAAGCCTTCATGGGCCTGCTGCAAGGCAAGAACTTCGGCAAGCTGGTGGTGAAGCTGGACTGAGTCCACGCACCACGGTATGCCATTTCCGGGGAAGCTACCCGGCCACCGGCACGGCCTGCAAGGGCTGTGCCGACTCGACAAGGATTGCCGCATGATTCCGTTTTCCGTCCTCGATCTGTCGCCGATCAACCAGGGCAGTACCGCCGCCCAGGCCTTCAACAACAGCAAGGAACTGGCGCAGCGCGCCGAAGCCCTGGGCTACCGGCGTTACTGGCTGGCCGAGCATCACAACATGCCCGGCATCGCCAGTGCCGCCACGGCGCTGGTGATCTCGCACGTGGCGGCCAACACCAGGACCATCCGCGTCGGTTCCGGCGGCATCATGCTGCCCAATCATTCGCCGCTGGTCATTGCCGAACAGTTCGGTACGCTCGAGTCGCTCTATCCCGGACGCATCGATCTGGGCCTGGGCCGTGCGCCCGGTTCCGACCAGCGCACCGCGCGTGCCCTGCGCCGTCACATGGGCGGTGATACCGCAGAGAACTTCCCGCAGGACGTGCTGGAACTGCAGGAATATTTCGATGAACCCTCGGACTACCAGGCGCTGCGCGCCGTTCCGGGCAGCGGTCTGAAAGTGCCAATCTGGCTGCTGGGTTCCAGCATGTTCAGCGCGCAGCTGGCGGCCGAACTGGGTTTGCCGTTCGCCTTCGCCTCGCACTTCGCGCCGGGCTTCATGAAGTCGGCGGTGCAGATCTACCGCGAGCGCTTCAAGCCGTCGGCGACCCTGAAGAAACCTTACGTGATGCTGGCGCTCAATGTCTTCGCCGCCGATACCCAGCGCGAAGCCGAGCGCCTCTTCACCTCGCTGCAGCAGCAGTTCCTCAATCTCATCCGTGGCACTCCCGGCCAGTTGCGCCCGCCGGTGGAGGATATCGATGCGTTGTGGCAGCCAGGAGAACAGGCCCATGTCGAGCGCTCGCTTTCCTGCGCCGTGGTCGGTGACCGCGAGACCGTGGAAGAAGGCCTGCAAGCCTTCATCGATGAACATGCGCCCGACGAGCTCATCATCACCGCGCAGATCTACGACCATGCGGCGCGTCTGCATTCCTTCGAAATCGCCGCCCAGGCGCGCGAGTCGCTGAAGGAAACGGTCACGCTCTGAGCTTGAGCGCACTACGTGAAAATGGCGGCAGGGAGCGGTCCTGGCCGCCATTCTTTTACCTGCGCCGCCGGGCTGATGAAGCGCCTATTCCATTCCCAGCATGCGCGCCAGACTGTTGCCGCTCTTCTCGCTCACCAGATGGATGTGCTCCTCCAGCGAGAGCAGATGCGCTTCCATCGCCGCCACCGCTCCTTCGGCATCACCGCGTTCGATCAGGTCGACGATATGGGTATGCTCGTCATGCTCGCAGGCAGCATATCCGGCCGGCTCGTGCAGGGCCACGATCAGTGAGCAGCGTGATACCAGCTCGCCCAGATAACGCTGCAAGGTCGGATTGCGCGCCACCTCGGCCACCCGCATGTGGAAGGACGAGGCCAGACGTGCCCAGTGCGTCTGCGCATAGCTGTGCATGACCTGATGTTCTTCCTTGAGCTGGCGGCGCAACTTGGCCAGATCGGCGCGGGTCGCATTGCTGACGGCCAGCCGCATGATGGCGCCTTCCAGGGCGCGCCTGGCCTCGAAGATTTCGCGCGTCTCTTCCGGAGTGGGCATTGCCACCACGGCGCCGCGATTGGGTCGCAACTCGACGATGTGTTCATGCGCCAGCTTCTGCAAGGCCTTCTGTACCACCGTGCGGCCCACCCCGAACAGTTCGCACAGCGCCGCCTCCGGCAACTTGGTGCCGGGGGTGAGGCGCTGGCTCATCACGCTGTCGAACACGGTCTGGTAGATGCGCACGATGATGTCTTCGCCCGCTTCGCCCTCCAGCGCCAGCTGCGAGGTGTCGGCCAGATCGTCGTGCCGCACGCGCGGCCGGCCGGCACGGCTCTGGCGTGCCGGACCTGGCTTGGGGGCGTGTTCCTGGGGCTTGCCAGTGCGGGAAGACGGCCTGGAAGTCTTGCGGGGAGAAAGGTCGCTCATCGTCTCGTCGAATGGTGGATCTTGCCCGGTCTCAGTGCGCAGCCTGGAGATTGCGCCACAGGCGGGTCGCCAGCGCGATCAGGGCCAGGTCGCTGCCGGCCGGGCCGAGCAATGATACGCCGATCGGCAGCCCGGCGGGAGTGGTGAAGGGCATGCTCACCTGCGGCAGGCCCGCCAGTCCGGCCACGCAGGTCAGGCCGAAGGTGCGCGCACGCACCTCATCGATGGCGGCGGCCGAGGCATCGCGCAAGGGCGCTACGCTGGAGGCCGACGGCATCACGGCCACCCCGTCCGCCCCCAGCAGGGAGCGCACGCGATGCCGCACCAGGTCCTGTTTTTCGCGCGCTGCGCGGGCGGTGTCGGCGCTGATGTGCTGCGCCATGTCCCAGCGCGCCTGCACCGCCGACCCGAATACCGGACGCGCCGAGCTGATCCACGCGCCATGGCATTGCCAGGCATCGAAGGCGGAGGCCTTGATGTAGGCCATGCGCCATTTCTCCAGTTCGCCTTCCTCACCCGACATGCGCATGTGTTCTCCCGGCAGTTCCGAGCGCAGCGCATCGTAGACCCGTTGCACCACCGGCTGGAACTCGGGCTCGGCCAGTTCCAGCAGATCGAAGGGCAGCAGGACCTTGCGCACTTGCAATGAACCGGTCTTGGGTAGCAGCACCTGCCCCACGCGCTCGAAGGTGTCGGGATCGTGGGCCAGCCAGGTCGCCGTATCGAAGCTGGGACACAGCGGTGCCATGCTGGCCGTGGAGAGCAGGCCGAAACTGGTACGCAGCCCCCACACGCCGCAATAGCTGGCCGGCACGCGGGTCGAGCCACCGGTGTCGGTGCCCAGCGCGAAGTCGCACAGGCGCGCGGCCACCGCCGCCGCCGATCCGCTGGAGGAGCCGCCCGGCACGCGATCGGGCGCGGCGCTGTTGACCGGGGTGCCGTAGTGGTGATTGTCGCCGTGGATGCTGTAGGCCAGCTCGTCGGTCAGGGTCTTGCCCACCAGCGTGGCACCGGCCTGCAGCAATTGCCCGACCAGCGCATTGCTGCGCGTGGGGATGGGGTGGCTGCGCAGCCAGTCGGGGTTGCCCGCCCCGGTCGGGTGGCCGGCCACGTCGAACAGGTCCTTGGCGGCAAAGCGCAATCCGGCCAGTGGTCCGCTGGCAGCACCGGCCAGGGTGAAGCGGCCATGCGGCACGAAGGCGGCCACGTGATCATCGATCTCGAAGGCGGTGGCGGTGGTAGTGCTGGTAAAGGCCTGGGCGGTACTCATTGATTCTCCTGATGCGTCATGCCAGCTCAGAACGGCTGGCGCAGTTGTTCGAGGCTGTCCACATGGTCGCAGATGGCGCCGGGCGTGGTGAACCAGATCTCGCCGCGATCGCGCGCCGCCGCCAGGTGTTGCAGGGCGCCGCGCAGATGGCGCAGACGATAGGGCTGGCCCACCAGATAGGGATGCAGGGCAATGCCCATCACCAGCGGTTGGCGCAGGGCCTGCTCGCGCATCTCGTCGAAATTGTCCACGATCATCCGGGCAAAGTCGCGGCCATCCATCTGGCGCGCCACGATCATGGGAATGTCGTTCAATTCCTGCGGGTAGGGAATCGACCACAAGGTTTCGCCGGTGCGGGTGCGCATGTGCACCGGCTGGTCGTCATGTGCCCAGTTGAGGGTGTAGCGATAGCCGCTCTCCTGCAGCAGGTCGGGCGTGACCAGACTTTCCGAAATCCAGGGCGAGAGCCAGCCCGTGGGCAGTACCCCGCTCCCGGCCTGGATGCGGTCGCGGCAGTGGCGCAGCAGAGCGGCTTCGGTCGACTCGTCCAGCTTGCCCTGTTGATGCGCGTTGGTGTGGCCATGGCCGATCAGTTCGTCACCCCGCGCGGCGAAGGCTTCGACCAGTTCCGGGCAATGATCGTAGAGCGCAGTGTTGATGAGCACGCCGGCGGGCAAGCCGAGTTGTTCGAACAATTCCAGGCAGCGCCAGGCACCGACGCGGTTGCCGTATTCACGCCAGGCATAGTTGAGCACATCGGGCTCGGGGCACACCGGCCCCAGCTTGGCCCCCAGTCCTTCCCCGAAGGCGAAGTGCTCGATGTTGAAGCCCAGGTAGACCGCCAGCCTTGCACCATTGGGCCAGCAATAGTCGGGCCGGCGATGGATGGGCGAGTAGCCGAAGCGGCCATGTGCGCGCAGGGCGCCGAAGGGGGCGCATCCCTCGTCATGGCCTGCGGCCTGGCGCGCGTCGGGGGGCAGGATCGTCGCTTGCATGGGGCCTCCTTACAGCTCGGCCAAACCGGCGCGCACCAGCAGGCGTTCGGCACTGTCGTTCCAGACATCCATCTGCACGATGAGGCCATGGCGGACCACATAGCGGTCCACGTAGCGATTGCCTTCGAAGGCCTCGCCATCGGGCCACACGCCGTACAGCGTGCCACGGTTGTAGACGATGGCCTTTGCCACGGTGGCGCCGGCCACCACTTCGGTCCCCTCGAAACGCTTCTTGACCCAACCGTAGCGCGTGGCATTGAAGGCGGCGCATTGCGCCGGATCGATCATTTCCCGCCCGCCGGTAAAACGGATCTTCAGCTCCGGGGAGACAAAGCGGCGCGCGGCCACCGGGTCGGGAATCATCAGCACGCGCAGGTATTCGTCCACCAGGGCGGCCGGATCGTAGGGCAGGGCAGTGGCCTGCGGGGTGATTGATGATGGTGCGGCGTGCATCATTTTCTCCAGGTTATGCACAAGCATTGTGCATTTATTGATTGCAAGTTTGATTGATTATCAGCGGCAATAAAGATTATTAAATGACGTCACTATTAGAGAGATATTGTCGGCAAAAATTAAGTCTTTCTGCTGCGCTTGGCATAGCCCTTGCATAAGTCATGCCGGGCAGAGTCACTCTCACTTACCGGAACCTTATGGAGGCAACACCATGATCCACCTTACCCGCCGCACCCTCATCGCCGTCGCTGCCGCCACCCTGGCCGCCGCGTTGTCCCCCCTGGCCATGGCGGCCGAGCCCATCAAGATCGGTCTGGTCACCGCGCTGTCCGGCCAGTCGGCCCAGGCCGGCGAGGCGCTCACGCGCGGCATGAGCATCGCCATCGACGAGATCAATGCCAAGGGCGGCCTGCTCGGTGGGCGCAAGCTGGAACTGGTGCGCCGCGATGACGAGGGCAATCCGGCCAAGGGGGTGGTGGCCGCTCGTGAACTGATCTTCAAGGACAAGGTGGCGGTGCTCTTCGGTGGCCTCGATACGCCGGTCTCGATGGCCATCGTGCCCATCATCAACCAGCAGAAAGTGCCCTTCGTCGGTCCCTGGGCGGCCGGCACCGGAGTGACCAAGAATGGCGCCAATCCCAACTATGCCTTCCGCGTCTCGGCAGTCGATGAGCTGGTGGACAAGGCCATGCTCAACTACGCGCAGAAGACCTTCAACAGCAGCAAGGCCGGCCTGATTCTGGTCAACAACCCGTGGGGCGAATCGAATGAAAAGGGCATCGTCGCCGCGCTCGCCGAGAAGGGCCTGAAGCCCGCCGGCATCGAGAAGTTCGAGGCCAGCGACGTGGACGTGGTACCGCAACTGAGCCGCTTGAAGGCCGCCGGTGCCGATACCCTGTATCTGGTGGGTAACGTCGGCCCCTCGGCCCAGGTGGTCAAGTCGCTCGACCGCATGGGCTGGAAGGTGCCGGTGGTCTCGCACTGGGGCCCGGCCGGTGGTCGCTTCACCGAACTGGCGGGACCGAACGCGAAGAACGTCCACTTCATCCAGACCTTCAGCTTCTTCGGCAAGCTCTCGCCGGTAGGCGAGAAGGTAGTGGCCGAGCTCAAGGCTAAATATCCCGCCATCAAGGGCCCGGACGATATCACCCCCGCCGTGGGCGTGGCCAATGCCTATGACGGCATGCAGCTGGCGGCGCTGGCCATTGCCAAGGCCGGGTCCACCGATGGGGACGCGATCCGCGAAGGTTTCTACAAGATCGACCGCTACGAGGGGCTGATCAAGACCTACGTCAAGCCTTTCAGCCCGACCGTGCATGACGCCCTGCAAGCCGATGATTACGTCTGGGCGCAGTTCATCGACAACCGCATCCTGCCGGTCGGCATGTCCCGGTAAACCCCTTGGTCAAGACAATGCGCCGCCGCTGCCCGCAGCTTTGCGCGGGCAGGGCGGCGCCAGGAGAACGCGATGCTGCTGTTGTCGGCACTGATCAGCGGATTCGGACTGGGCAGCATGTACGGTCTGATGGCGCTCGGTTTTTACATGACGTATGCCGTCTCCGGCACCGTCAATTTTGCGCAGGGCAGCTCCATGATGCTGGGTGCCGTGCTGTGCTTCACCTTCGCCCAGACGCTGGGCTGGCCGATGTGGCTGGCCATCGTGCTGGCGCTGGCCGCCTGCGCGCTCTACGGCATGCTGGTCGAGGTGCTGGCGGTACGTCCGTTTGCGCGCCAGGGATCGAATGCCTGGCTGATGTCGACGGTGGCCTTGGGCATCGTGCTGGACAACCTGGTCATGCACACGTTCGGCAAGGAGCCGCGCAGCCTGCCCTCGCCCCTGGCACAGTCCTCCATCGAGCTGGGCGGCATGGGCCTGGGCGTTTATCCGCTGCAGTTGCTGATCCCGCTCGTCGGCCTGGCCCTGGCCGCGCTGCTGCACACCATCTCGCGCCGTACGCGCTGGGGTACCGCCCTGCTGGCGGTGGTGCAGAACCGTGATGCAGCGCGGCTGATGGGCATCCCCATCACGCGCGCCATCGCGGCGGCCTTTGCGCTCTCGACCCTGCTGGCCGGGGTGGCGGGTGTGCTGATTGCCCCGCTCTTGAACGTCAATGCCGACATGGGCACGCTGTTCGGCCTCAAGGCGTTTGCCGTGGCCATCCTCGGTGGCATCACCAGCGCCTGGGGCGTGATGATCGCGGGCCTGCTGTTCGGTATGGCCGAAGCGCTCATCACGGCCACGCTCGGTTCCGGTTACACCCAGATCATCACCTTCGCCCTGGTGATTGCGGTGCTGGCCATTCGTCCCAATGGCCTGTTCGGCCGCGCACAGGTGAAAAAGGTATGAATCGTTTACCCCATTCCATCGCCCGCAGTCTGGAGGTGGCAGCACGGCCTGCGGCGGCGCCTGCGTCGGGTCGCATCAAGCTCGGGCTGGGCACGCCGGCTGCCCTGGCGTTTTCTGCACTGGGCCTGATCGCCGCCATCACCCTGGCCCTGTCGATCAACAGCTATTACGTCTTCGTGCTGGCCGGCATCGCCCTGGTGGCCATCGTCGGCATCGGGCTCAATGTGCTCATCGGCCTGACCGGCCAGGTCTCCTTCGGTCACGTCGGTTTCTATGCGGTGGGTGCCTATACCGTCGCCATTCTCACCACCAAGGCCGGGCTCTCGTTCTGGCTGGCCTGGCCGCTGGCCGCGGTGGTCGCCGGTGCGCTGGGCGTGTTGCTGGCCTTGCCCGCGCTGCGGGTGAAGGGGCCGTATCTGGCGATGATCACGATCGCCTTCAGCTTCATCATCCAGCACGCCATCATCGAACTGCGCGACCTCACCGGCGGCCAGAACGGCATCATGGGCCTGAGCGCACCAGCCTTCCTGGGTTTGCAGGCCGAGCGTGCAATTGCGGTGCTGGGGCTGGTGACGGCTGCGGTGGTACTGGCCGCCTACTGCTGGCTCTCGCGCGGCAGCTGGGGCGCGGCCATGCGTGCGGTGCGCGACAGCGAGACCGCGGCCGAATCCATCGGTCTCAATCCGCTGGTCATCAAGACCGTCGCCTTTGCCTTGTCGGCGGCGCTGGCGGGGTTGGCGGGCGGTCTGTTCGCACCGCTGTCCACCTTCGTCACGCCCGATACGTTCAGCTTCATGCAGTCCATTCTCTTCGTGCTGGTGGTGGTACTGGGGGGCTCGGGGTCCATCCTTGGCCCCGTGGTCGGTGCGGTCATCGTGGGCGCCTTGCCGGAACTGCTCTCCAGCCTGGAAGACTATCGTTTGCTGTTCTTCGGTGCCTTGCTGCTGCTGGTGCTGTGGGTCGCCCCGGATGGCGTGACCGGCCTGCTGGGCAAGCTGGCGGCGCGCTTGCGCAAGCCGGTGGTTTGCGCTCCCGATGCGGTGCTGGCGGACGACGGGGCGGAAGTGGCGTTGCCGGTCCGCGTGCGCCGCGCCCTGGCAGCCGATGGCCTGACGATGGTCTTCGGGGGCGTGCGTGCGGTCAGCGATCTGGGCTTCGAGGTTCCCGGTGGCGCGGTCACCAGCCTGATCGGACCGAATGGCGCGGGCAAGACTACGGCCCTGAACATGCTCTCCGGCTTCTATCGTCCCAGTGCCGGTCAGTTCACGCTGGGCCAGATCGCCCTGGCGGGATTGCCGGCCTTCCGCATTGCGCGTCACGGCGTGGCCCGTACCTACCAGACGTCGCAATTGTTCGGCAGTCTTGCCGTGGCCGATAACGTGGCCCTGGCGTGTGGCCGTGGTCGCCTCGGCGGGCTGCTGTCGGCGCGGGGGTTCATTTCCGGTGAAGTGCGTGCACGCTGCCGTGAACTGCTGGATTTCTGCGGCTATCGCGGTGCGCTCGATATCCCCAGTGCCGACCTGGCACACGTCGATCGTCGCCTGGTGGAAATCGCCCGCGCGCTGGCGACCGATCCCGATGTGCTGCTGCTCGATGAACCGGCCGCCGGTCTCTCGCGCGAAGACAAGACCATGCTGGCGCAACTGCTGACGAAGATCGCAGATGCCGGCATCAGCGTGGTAGTGGTCGAGCATGACATGGAACTGGTGATGCAGATCTCGCGCCGCATCGTCGTGCTTGATGCGGGCCAGCGCCTGGCCATCGGGACAGCGCAGGAAGTACAGAACGATCCGGCGGTGCGCAAGGCCTATCTGGGCGACGGCACGCAACAGGCGGTGGCAGCCGTGCGCGCAGCGATGAGCGGTGCGGATGAATTGCTGGGCGTGGGTGAACTGGTCACCGGCTATGGCGCCGAACCGGTTCTGCATGGCATCAACTTGCAGGTGCGCCAGGGCGAGATGATTGCGTTGCTGGGCGCCAATGGCGCGGGCAAGTCCACGCTCATGCGTTCATTGGCCGGCCTGCACCGGCCGGTACAGGGAGGCATCCACGCCGGTGGTGTGAACCTCATGGATCTGCGCGCCGAACAGATCGTGCGGCAGGGCGTGGTGCTGGTGCCGGAAGGGCGGCAGGTGTTTCCGGAACTGTCGGTGCTGGACAATATCCGTCTGGGTGCCTTCCTCTATCCCCAGGATGTGGAGGCGCGCGTGCAAGAGATGCTGGGCCGCTTCCCGCGCTTGCGTGAGCGCCTGCATCACCGCGCCGGTCTGCTCTCCGGTGGCGAGCAGCAGATGCTGGCCATTGCGCGCGGACTGATGTCGCGGCCGCGTGTGCTGCTGCTCGATGAGCCGTCCCTGGGTCTGGCGCCCAAGGTGATCGCCGAATTGTTTGCGGCGCTGGATCAGCTGCGTCGCGAGAACATGACCATCGTGCTGGTCGATCAGATGGCTGCGCTGGCCTTGTCCCTGGCCGATCGTGCCTACGTCATCGAAGGCGGCCGCGTGGTGGCGCAAGGGACCGCCGCCGAGATCGCCGCCAATGATGCGCTGGCCAGGGCCTATCTCGGCGCGCACTGACTTGCTGCAAGGAACGAACACATGGAATCAACCCAGCCCTACGAGATCAACCTGCCCGACGTAGTGGCCGAAGTGCGTCACGCCTTCGAACGTTACGAAGTGGCCCTGACCACCAACCAGATCGAGGTACTCGATGAATTGTTTCTCGAGGGGCCGCACACGGTGCGTTACGGCGCCACCGAGAACCTGGTCGGCACCGAGGCCATCCGCGCCTTCCGTCAGGGCCGTTCACCGAAGAGTCTGATGCGCAGCCTGCGCGCCACCGTCATCACCACCTATGGCCGCGACTATGCCGTGGCCGATACCGAATTCACCCGCGAGGGCGAAGTGCGCATCGGACGCCAGAGTCATACCTGGCTGCGTTGCCCGCAAGGCTGGCGCATCGTGGCCGCGCATGTCTCATGGATGGATGCCGCCAAGACGGTCCCCTGAAAGCTTTGCCGTCCGCGGGTATGATCCTCGCAGCAGTTTTCCCTACTCGACAAGAACATCAGGAGTCAGCCATGTTGTACAGCAAGACCTGTCTGGGCGGAATGGTCACCGCTCCCCATCACCTGGCCGCACAAGCCGGTGCGCAGATCCTGCGCGAGGGTGGCAACGCCGTCGAAGCCATGGTCGCGGCAGCGGCCACCATCGCGGTGGTGTACCCGCACATGAACGGCATAGGTGGCGATGGCTTCTGGGTCATCAGCGAACCGGGGCAGGAGCCGATAGCCATTCGCGCCTGCGGCCCCTCGGCGGCGCTGGCGACCAAGGACTTCTACGCCGCACATGGTCACAGTGCCATGCCCACACGCGGCCCGCATGCGGCGCTGACCGTGGCCGGTGCCGTGGGCGGCTGGTCGGCGGCACTGGAGCATGCCCGCCGTTTCGGCCGCGCCCTGCCATTGCCGGTGCTGCTGGCCGATGCCATCCGCCATGCGAAGAACGGCGTGCCCATCACCCGCTCCCAACACGAGCTGACCCGCGACAAGTGGGATGAGCTCAAGGACCAGCCCGGCTTCGCCGCCACCTATGCCGCTGACGGCATCGCCGCGCAGGGCAAGGTGCTGAAACAGTCAGCCCTGGCGGACAGCCTCTCGCGCCTGGCCGAGGCCGGTCTCGATGATTTCTATCGCGGCGACCTGGCGCAACGCCTTGCTGCGGGCCTGGAAGCGGCCGGCAGCCCATTGCGCCGCAGTGACCTGGAGGCCTTCCGCGCGCAGGTGGTACAGCCGCTGATGGTGCAATTGACGTCAGGCCGCGTCTACAACCTGCCACCGCCGACACAGGGTGTCTCGGCGCTGATGATCATCGGTCTGTTCGACCGTCTCGGTATCAAGGAGGCCGACGGCTTCGAGCACATCCACGCACTGGTGGAAGCCACCAAGCGCGCCTTCATCCTGCGCAACCAGCACGTGACCGACCCCGCCCACATGAGCGTGGATGCCGCGCACTGGCTGCTGGCCGAGGCGCTGGACCGGGAAGCCAGGCACATTGACATGCAGCATGCCGCCCCCTGGCCGCATCCGGCCAAGCCGGGCGACACCATCTGGATGGGTGCGGCCGATGCCCAGGGCCGCGTAGTGAGCTACATCCAGAGCATCTTCTGGGAATTCGGCAGTGGCGTGGTGGTGCCCGACACCGGCATCGTCTGGCAGAACCGAGGCGCCAGCTTCACGCTGGACGACGGCGCCAACCAGCTGCAACCGGGCAAGCTCCCCTTCCATACACTGAACCCTTCGCTGGCACGTCTGAATGACGGGCGCACTCTGGCCTACGGCACCATGGGCGGGGAAGGGCAGCCGCAGACGCAGGCGGCGGTATTCACCCGCCACGTGCTGTTCGGCCAGAACCTGCAGGCGGCGGTCAGCGCACCGCGCTGGCTGTTGGGGCGCACCTGGGGCGATGTCTCCACCAACCTGAAGGTGGAGGGCCGGGTACCGGCCGCCACCATCGAGGCCTTGCGTCGGGCCGGCCATGAGGTCCAGGTGGTGGAGGATTACACCGACATGATGGGCCACGCAGGAGCGGTCTGCGTCCATCCGGACGGGGTCATCGAGGGCGCCACCGATCCGCGTGCCGACGGAGTCTGTGCCGGCGTCTGAAATCGCCGCACCCGCGCCAACGGACCCACGCACTGGCATCCACACTCCCGCAGGCGGCCTTTGTCCGCCTGCGCGGCCACACTGGCGCAGAGCGAAGATTCTCACCAAGACTCGCCCGCCGTTGTCTTTTTGCATTTCCCGTAGTGCAGGAATTGACGCTTATTGCGCTCTTTTGCCGCCTTTGTCTCAGCTTTGACTCGCGAGAATTGGTGATTTTTTTGTCGTGGAAAAAAATTCTCGAAGTTTTTCGGGAAATGCGATGAAAAACCATAGTTGTTCTGGCAAGATGCCATAAACCTATGCGGTTCACAGGGGAGCCGTCATGTATCAAGCCGCGTCGCCATTTTGTCTGAATTGAACAAGAATAAAGCCCCATCTCCGCCGAATCTGTCGTCGCTGATTACGCTGGGGGTGGTCATCACCGTGCTCATCACGACCGTGTCGGTACTGATTCTGGTGGATCAGTTCACCCGCGGCTATGCGCGTTCGGAAAGCGAAACGCGCATGAAGCAGCTGGCCTGGCAGATGCGCGATGCGCTCGAACGTGGCATGCGCGAGCGCGAGGTCGATCTGCGCCTGCTGGTGCAGCGGCCTTCGGTGCGCGCCGGGCAGGACCTGCCGCGTATCCGCCGGGTCTTCAATGAACTGCAGGCCAACGTCCCGCACTATGCGTGGATCGGGCTGGCGCGCCCCGACGGTACCGTGGCGGTCGCCAGCAATGGCCTGCTGGAAGGGGCCAGCGTGGCCGAGCGGCCTTGGTTCAAGGAGGGCATCAACGGGGAATATGCGGCCGACTTCCATCCCGCCGTGCTGCTGGCGCAAAAGCTGCCGCCGCAATCCGATCCCTGGCGCTTCGTCGATCTGTCGGCGCCGGTTCATGACGTCGACGGACATTTACTGGGCGTGGTGGGTATGCACCTGTCCTGGTCATGGGCACGCGACATCGCTGCCAAGCTGCTGGATCCGACCGTCAATCGTTACGACGTCGAGGTCATCCTGGTACGCGATGACGGCACCGTCATCCTCGGTCCCAAGGGCATGGAAGAGGGCAAGGTCGACACCCCCAGTTGGCGCGCCGCGAAGGCCAGTCCGGAGGGCGGTTCGCTGCTGGAAACCTGGCCCGATGGCCGCCGCTACGTCAGCGGCTACGCCCGCACTGGCCGCAACGATGGCATGAAGCTGCAATGGAGCGTGATCGTACGCCAGCCCGAGACCGTGGCGCTGCATGCCTTCCGTGATCTGGAGCAGCGGGTGATCCTGGTCGGTGCCCTCTCGGGGGCGGTACTGGTGATCCTGGCCTTCATCCTCACGCGTCGCCTGGTCGCCCCCATCAATGCCCTCTCGGCGGCGCTGGAGCAGCGCGCCGCAGGTCGTCCGGACGTTGCCATCCCGCAGGTCAACAGCTATCGCGAGATCCAGTTGCTGTCTTCGACCCTGGTCAACATGGTCGAGCGAGAAGAAGCCTATCTGCGCGAAGTGCGTTCGCTCAACGAAAGCCTGGAGCAGCGCGTAGCCGAACGCACCAGCCGCCTGCATGAAACCGCCAGTGCCCTGCAGCAGGCGCTGGACCAGCAGCAGGCCAACCAGATCCAGCTCGAAGAAAGTGCCGCCGAGTTGCGCGCCATCCTCGAAAATGCCCAGGACGCCTTCATCGCCGCCGACGAACAGGGTCGCGTGGTCGAGTGGAACCGCCAGGCCGAACTGCTCCTGGGCTGGCCGCGTGACCAGGCCATGGGGCGCGACATGGCCGAACTCATCATCCCGCCGGACATGCGTGCGGCCCATAACCGCGGCATGGCGCAGTTCCTCAAGGATGGCACCAGCGTGGTCATCAACAACCGCATCGAGCTGCAGGCCCTGCATCATGATGGCCATGAACTGCCCGTCGAGATCACGGTCGGGCATGTCAAGCGTCAGAGCGGTCATCTGTTCATCGCCTTCCTGCATGACATTACCGAGCGCCTGGCCTTCCGCGACCAGATGCGCGAACTGGCCCTCACCGATGTGCTGACCAGCCTGCCCAACCGCCGCGCCTTCAGCGACCGCCTGCCCGAGGGCATGATGCGCGCGCGTCGTGCCGACCAGTTGCTGGCGCTGTTCTTCATGGACATCGATGGCTTCAAGGGCGTCAACGACCGTTACGGCCACGAGGCCGGCGACGAGCTGCTGGTGGAGTTCGCCCGTCGTCTGCAACGCTCGGTGCGCGATGTCGACACCGTGGCGCGCCTGGCCGGCGATGAATTCGTGGTGATCCTGGAAAACCTGCAGACCCAGGAAGATGCGGTCATGGTGGCCGAGAAGATCCTCCACACCATCCGCGAACCCTTCCAGCTGACGCACTCCACCGTCAACATCTCCAGCAGCATCGGCGTGGCCGTCTATCAGCCCAACCTGGATGGCGAAGTCGGCCCTGAAGAGTTGCTGGCCATGACCGACAAGGCCATGTATGCGGCCAAGCGCCTGGGCAAGAACCGCGTCGAACTGGGGCGCGTCGGCGACGTCTGATCCGCCGGGCGGTAGCTCGCCCGTCCCTGTTTTCCTTCCCTTTCCTTCCCTTTGCCTCCCGCGTTCGTCCCTGCTGGCGATACGCTTCGTCTCATTTACGGTTTGTTTACGCTCCTGCGCAAAACATTTACCGGGATTTGATGCTGCTTTCCCTATCGTTCGACTGTCTCGCTTTCCGCCCCGGGAAGCGAGCGCGACAACGTCAACAATGGAGCGGGAAATGTGGCAAACGGATTTTCTCTACATAGGCATGCTGGCCGTCTGCGGCCTTTCGATGTGGGCGTTCATCGCCCTGTGCAGCCGTCTGGAACGGCAGGAAGGCGAGAAGAAATGAACCTCATGACACTGCTGGGTCTGGTGGTGGCCATCGCCCTCCTGCTGTACCTGGTCTATGCCCTCATCAAGCCGGAGGATTTCTGACATGGACAGCAACAATTTTCTCCAGCTCGCCCTTTATCTGGTCATCCTGCTGGTCCTGTCCCTGCCGCTGGGCTGGTACATGGCCCGCGTGATGGAAGGCAAGTCCCGTGTGAACCGCCTTTTCGGCGGCATCGAGCGTATCTTCTATCGACTGTGCGGTATCAGCCGTGACCACGAGATGGACTGGAAGCAGTACGCCATCGCCGTCGTGCTGTTCAATGTCATCGGTGCCGTGGTGGTCTACCTGCTGCAGCGTGTGCAGCAATGGCTGCCGCTGAACCCGGCGGCACAGATCAACGTCAGCCCGGACTCATCCTTCAACACGGCGCTGAGCTTTGTCACCAACACCAACTGGCAGGGCTATGCGGGCGAAGCCACCATGAGCTACCTGACCCAGATGGCAGCCCTGGCGGTGCAGAACTTCTTGTCGGCGGCCACCGGCATCGCCATTGCCTTTGCGCTCATTCGCGGCTTTGCCCGTCACGGCAGCAAGAGCATCGGCAACTTCTGGGTCGACATGACCCGCAGCACGCTCTACGTGCTGCTGCCGCTGTCGGTGGTGTTCGCGCTGGTATTGGTGCAACAGGGCAGCATCCAGAACTTCCGTGCCTATCAGGAAGTGAAGACCCTGGAAGTGACCCACTACACCATCCCCAAGCTGGATGCTGCCGGACAGCCGTTGAAGGATGCCAAGGGCGAACCCGTGACCGAAGCGCAAAGCACCGACAGGCAGACCCTGCCCATGGGCCCGGTGGCCTCGCAGGAAGCCATCAAGATGATCGGCACCAACGGCGGCGGTTTCTTCAACGCCAATTCGTCCCATCCGTACGAGAATCCGACGCCGCTCTCCAACTTCCTGCAGATGCTGGCCATCCTCATCATCCCGGCTGCGCTGTGCACCAGCTTTGGCGTGCTGGTCGGCGATCGTCGTCAGGGCTGGGCCATTCTCGCCGCCATGACGCTGTTGTTCGTGGTGATGACGCTGGTGCTGATGTACTCGGAATCGCAAGCCAACCCGATGCTGGCGTCGCTGCACGCCTCCGGCCCGGGCATGATGGAGGGCAAGGAAACCCGCTTCGGCATTCCGGCCTCGGCGCTGTTCGCCTCCATCACCACGGCGGCTTCCTGCGGTGCGGTCAATGCCATGCACGATTCGCTCTCGCCCCTGGGGGGACTGGTACCAATGCTGCAGATGCAGTTGGGTGAAGTGGTGTTTGGCGGGGTCGGCTCGGGCCTGTACGGCATGCTCATCTTTGCGGTGCTGGCAGTGTTCATCGCCGGCCTCATGATCGGGCGTACGCCGGAATATCTGGGCAAGAAGATCGGCGTGTTCGACATGAAGATGATGTCCATCGCCATCCTCATGACGCCGGCCCTGGTGCTGATCTTCACCGCCCTCTCGGTGATGGTGGAAGCGGGCCTGGCCGGTATTGCCAACCCCGGCGTGCACGGCTTCTCGGAAATCCTCTACGCCTTCAGCTCGGCGGCCAACAACAACGGCAGCGCCTTCGCCGGGCTCTCGGCCAATACACCGTACTACAACATCACCACCGGCCTGTGCGCCTGGTTGGGTCGCTTCGGCATCATCGTGCCGGTGCTGGCCATGGCCGGTTCGCTGGCCGGCAAGAAGCGCCTGGCGGCCACCTCCGGCACCCTGCCCACGCATGGTCCGCTGTTCGTGGCGCTGCTCATCGGTGCCGTGATCCTGGTGGGGGCCCTGACCTATGTACCGGCGCTGGCGCTGGGACCGGTGGTCGAGCACCTGCAGATGATGGCGATGTAAATGATTTGGATGGATGGCGCCGGGCATTGCGCCCGGCGGAGCAACCCGCAACGGATACCCTTATGACTACCCCTTCGAGCAATACTCCGGCCGGCAGCACCCAAGTCGCGCCGACCGATGCCACCGTCAGCGCTGCGCAGACCACGCGCTGGATGTTCGATCCCAAGATCGTCAAGCCGGCCCTGGTCGACTCCTTCCGCAAGCTCTCGCCGCGCGTGCAATGGCGCAATCCGGTGATGTTCGTGGTCTACCTCGGCAGCATCCTGACCACACTGCTGTTCATCCAGGCCGTTACCGGCCGGGGTGATGCGCCGGCCGGTTTCATCCTCGCCATCGCCGCCTGGTTGTGGTTCACGGTGCTCTTCGCCAACTTCGCCGAGGCCCTTGCCGAAGGTCGCAGCAAGGCCCAGGCTGCGGCCCTGCGCGGCGTCAAGAAAAGCGTGCTGGCCAAGAAGTTGCGTAGTGCCGATTACACTCGTGGCATGGCGGTGGCCGACGCTGCACGCCAATGCGAAGTAGTGGAAGGTGGCAGTCTGCGCAAGGGTGATCTGGTGCTCATCGAAGCGGGCGATACGGTACCGGCCGATGGCGATGTCATCGAAGGCGTGGCCACCGTCGACGAGAGCGCCATCACCGGCGAATCCGCCCCCGTGATCCGCGAGTCCGGCGGCGACTTTTCGGCGGTGACCGGTGGCACGCGCGTGCTGTCGGACTGGATCGTGGTGCGTGTCTCGGTCAATCCCGGCGAAGCCTTCCTCGACCGCATGATCGCCATGGTCGAGGGCGCACGCCGTCAGAAGACCCCCAACGAGCTGGCGCTGACCCTGCTGCTGGTGGCACTGACACTGGTGTTCCTGCTGGTGACGGTGACCCTGCTGCCGTTCTCGATCTTCTCGGTCAATGCCGCCGGTGCCGGTGCACCGGTCTCGGTGACGGCCTTGATCGCCCTGCTGGTGTGCCTGATCCCGACCACCATCGGCGGCCTGCTCTCGGCCATCGGCGTGGCCGGCATGAGTCGCATGATGCAGGCCAACGTCATCGCCACCTCGGGCCGCGCCGTGGAAGCTGCCGGCGACGTCGACGTGCTGCTGCTGGACAAGACCGGCACCATCACCCTGGGCAACCGTCAGGCCGCCAACTTCATGCCGGCTCCGGGCGTCACCGAGCACGAGCTGGCCGACGTTGCACAACTGGCCTCCCTGGCCGATGAAACCCCGGAAGGCCGCAGCATCGTGGTACTGGCCAAGAACCGCTTCAACCTGCGTGAGCGCGAGATGGCCAAGCTGGGTGCGCAGTTCATCGCCTTCTCGGCCCAGACGCGCGTCTCCGGTATCGACATCGGCAATCGTCGCATTCGCAAGGGCGCAGCCGACGCCATCCGCAAGCTGGTGCGCGCGGCTGACCAGCGCCTGCCGGCCCAGGTGGAAAGCGACGTCGAAGCCATCGCCCGCCGTGGCGGTACGCCGCTGGTGGTCATCGAATGGAGCAACGAGGCCGCTGTCATTCAGCAGGGCGCACCGATCCGCATCTTGGGTACGGTGGAATTGAAGGACATCGTCAAGGGCGGCATCAAGGAACGCTTTGGCGAACTGCGTCGCATGGGTATCAAGACCGTGATGATCACCGGTGACAACCGCCTGACCGCAGCGGCGATTGCTGCCGAAGCGGGCGTCGACGACTTCCTCGCCGAAGCCACGCCGGAACAGAAACTGGCCCTGATCCGCCAGCACCAGGCCGAAGGCAAGCTGGTGGCCATGACCGGTGACGGCACCAACGACGCCCCGGCACTGGCCCAGGCCGATGTGGCCGTGGCCATGAACAGCGGCACGCAGGCCGCCAAGGAAGCCGGCAACATGGTCGACCTTGATTCCAATCCGACCAAGCTGATCGAGATCGTCGAGATCGGCAAGCAGATGCTGATGACACGCGGCAGTCTCACCACCTTCAGCATCGCCAATGACGTGGCCAAGTACTTTGCCATCATCCCGGCCATGTTCGTGGCCAGCTATCCGCAGCTGGGCGCGCTCAACGTGATGCGGCTGACCAGTCCCGACTCGGCCATCATGTCGGCGGTGATCTTCAATGCCCTGGTGATTGTCGCCCTGATCCCGCTGGCCCTGCGCGGGGTGGGCTATCGCGCACTGGGTGCAGCCGTGCTCCTGCGCCGCAACCTCTTGATCTACGGCCTGGGCGGGCTGGTGGTGCCGTTCGTGGGCATCAAGCTGATCGACCTGCTGTTGACGGCCTTCGGCCTGGTCTGAACCTGATTTCGATTCTCAAGGAAAGTCACATGAAAACCTCGACTCCCCATCCTTTGCGTCCGGCCATCACCCTCTTCATCCTCCTGGGCGTGCTGCTGGGTGGCCTCTATCCCTTGCTGGTGACGGGCCTGGCGCAAGCCTTCTTTCCGCATCAGGCCAATGGCAGCCTGATCCAACGGCAAGACCAGCCAGTCGGCTCGGAACTGATCGGCCAGAACTTCACCAGCCCGGCTTATTTCTGGGGGCGCCCCTCGGCCACCGGCACCTTCCCCAACAATGGCATGGCCTCCGGCGGCAGCAATCTCGGTCCCACCAACCCGGCCTTGAAGCAAGCCGCAGAAGACCGCGCCAGGGCCTTGCAGGAGGCTGATCCGGGTAACAAGAGCCCCATCCCGATGGACCTGCTGACTGCTTCGGCCAGCGGCCTGGATCCCCACATCAGTCCGGCGGCTGCCCAGTACCAGGCCGGCCGCGTGGCGCGTGCACGTGGCATCACGGTGGAACAGGTGCGGGCGCTGATCCGCGCCAACAGCCAGACGCCGCAATGGGGCCTGTTCGGCGAGCCGCGCGTCAATGTGCTCAAGCTCAATCTGGCGCTGGATGCGGCCGCACCCCTGTCCAAGGTGGACGCGGCCAGGTAAGTCCGGCCGCGCTTGCCGGGTGGCCGGTGGCATGCGTTGTGCGTGCCACCGGCTTTTTGCCACTACAATGCTCCATCCCTGACCGCCCGACATGAACACCCGCCCCGATCCCGACGACCTGCTCGAACGCGTGATGCGCGACGAAGAACGCCAGGCGCGCGGCCGCCTGAAGATTTTCTTCGGTTTCTCGGCCGGCGTTGGCAAGACCTTCGCCATGCTGGAAGCCGCCCAGGCACTGGCAGCGCAAGGCACGGACGTGATCGCCGGCGTAGTCGAGACCCATGGTCGTGCGGAAACCGAGGCGCAACTGGCCGGGATCACCCGACTGCCGATGCGCAGGCTGCCTTACCGGGATCGCCAGCTGCCCGAGTTTGATCTGGATGGCGCCCTGGAACGCCATCCCGGCGTGATCCTGGTCGACGAGCTGGCGCACTCCAACGTGCCCGGTTCGCGCCATGCCAAGCGCTGGCAGGACATCGATGAACTGCTGCGCGCCGGCATCGACGTCTACACCACCCTCAACGTGCAGCACATCGAAAGCCTCAACGACGTGGTCGGCCAGATCACCGGCATCCGCGTCTTCGAGACCGTGCCCGATCACGTCTTCGATGAAGCCGACGATGTCATGCTGGTTGATATCCCGCCCGATGAATTGCTGGCCCGCCTGCAACAGGGCAAGGTCTACCTGCCGCAGCAGGCCGAGAAGGCCGGGCGCCATTTCTTCCGCAAGGGCAACCTGATCGCCTTGCGCGAGATCGCTCTGCGCCGCACCGCCGACCGGGTCGATGCCGACATGCGCCAGTATCGCGCCGACCGGTCCATCGCCCAGCTGTGGCAGGCGCGCGAGCGTATCGTGGTGGCCGTGGGCAGCGGTGTCGGCGAGGAACGTCTGATCCGCGAAGCGGCTCGTCTGGCGGCCAAACTGCAGGCCCAATGGCTGGCCGTGCATGTGGATCTGCCAGGTCAGCATCAGGCCATGGAGGCGCGCGAGCGCGTAGTGGCCTACCTGAAGCTGGCACAATCGCTGGGGGCCGAAACGGCCAGCATCAGCGGCGAGGAATTGTCCGCTGCGCTGCTGCAATTCGCGCGCAGCCGCAATGCCGGCAAGCTGGTAATCGGACAGGAAGCGGGCGGCTTGCGCCAGTTGCTGCGCTGGCCGCGCGGTACCCTGGCCCAGCGCATCGCCCGCAGCGGTGGCGAGATCGACCTCTACACCATCGCCCGCAGCCGTACCCGCGTACAGCAGGAGCGTCCCGCCGGCGACAGTGCCGCCAGTGCCGCCGAGGCCCTGCTCATGCGGCGTCGTCATGCACGCGGCACGCTCTGGGCGGTGGCCAGCTGCGTGGCCACCACCACGTTGGCCTTCGTACTCGATGGCAAGCTGCATCCGGCCAATGTCATCATGCTTTACCTGGTAGGCGTGATGCTGGTGGCGATGCGCCATGGCCGTGGTGCATCGATACTGGTGTCAGTGCTGTCGGTGCTGTCCTTCGATTTCTTCTTCGTCGATCCGCGCTTCTCCATCACGGTCTCCGATGCGCAGTACCTGCTGACGCTGGCGGTGATGCTGGCGGTGTCGCTGTTCATCAGCTCGCTCACCGCGCGCCTGCGCCGGCAGGCCAGCGTGGCCATGCAGCGCGAGGGGCGGGCCGCCAATCTCTACATGCTGGGCAAGGAATTGTCGGCCCTGCTCACGCTGGACCAGATCCTGGAAATCGGCCGCCGTCATCTGGCCGCCGTGTTCGGTGCGCGCATCGCCTTCTTCCTGCCCGACAGCGTCGACCAGTTGCGCCTGGCCGAACCCGAGCAGGACGGTGGCGGCGGGCATGTCTTGAAGAACGTCGATGCCGGCGTGGCCCAGTGGGTCTATGACAATGGCCAGGCCGCCGGCAAGGGCACGGCCACCTTGCCCTCGGCGGCGGCACTGTACCTGCCGCTGACGGCCACCATGCGTACGCGCGGGGTGCTGGCCTTTGCCATCGAGGCCGCCAGTCAGGAAGAGCAGCAACTCGCCACCGCCCAGCTGGCCCTGCCGGAGAATCGCCAGATGCTGGAGATCTTCTGCTCGCAGATCGCCATGGCCATCGAGCGTTTGCACTATGCCGAGGTGGCCCAGGATGCGGTAGTGACAATGGAGTCCGAACGCTTGCGCAATTCATTGCTCTCGGCGATTTCGCATGATCTGCGTACGCCGCTGACCTCGCTGGTCGGCAGCGCCGATGTCCTGGCCGCCGACGACCGGCTGGACGACGATGCCCGGGCTATGGCCCGCACCATCAGCGAACAGTCGCAGAAGATGGTCGGACTGATGAACAACCTGCTGGACATGGCGCGCCTGCAGGCGGGCGTGGTGACGCTCAATCGTCAGTGGAATGCGCTGGAGGAACTGACCGGCTCGGCGCTGCGCCTGCTGGCCAAGGCGCTGGAAGGCCGACCGGTGGACACGCGCATCGCCCCCGACCTGCCGCTGTTGCGGGTCGATGCGGTGCTGCTGGAGCGGGTGCTGGCCAATCTGGTGGAAAACGCCATCAAGTATTCGCCCGCCGGCAGCCCCGTCACCATCAGTGCACACGTGGAAGACAGCGATGGCCAGCCGCAGGTCAAGGTCTGCGTGAGCGATCAGGGGCGCGGCTTCCCGCCCGCCATGACACAGCACGCCTTTGAAAAATTCACGCGCGGCGACAATGAGTCCAGCACCCCCGGTGTCGGCCTGGGCCTGGCCATCTGCCGCGCCATCATCGAGGCGCATCAGGGGCGCATCTGGATTGCGCCGCAGGAAGCCGGGCAGGGCGCCACCGTCTGCTTCATGCTGCCGGTGGAGACCCAGCCAGCTTTGCCCGAGGAATAAGGACACCCCATGCAAGAACACGCAGGCAACATCGTCTTCATCGAAGATGATCCGCATATCCGCAAGCTGGTCAGGAGTGCGCTCGAACAGGAGGGCTTCATCGTCCACGAAGCCAAGAGCGCGCGCGAAGGCGTCACCGAGGCCGGCACCCGCAAGCCCGACCTGATCATCCTCGACCTCGGCCTGCCCGATGGCGATGGCAAGCAGGTCGTCAGCGAGATCCGCAACTGGAGCAGCGTGCCCATCGTGATCCTCTCGGCGCGCACCCAGGAATCGGAAAAGGTGGAAGCCCTCGACGCCGGTGCCGACGACTATCTCGTCAAGCCCTTCGGCATGCCCGAGCTGCTGGCCCGCATGCGCGCGCAGTTGCGTCGCCACGCGCGCGCTTCAGGCGCTGGCCAGTCCAGTGGCCGCTACCGGCTGGGTGAGGTGATGGTGGACTTGCCGGCCCGCAGCGTGACGCGCAATGGCGAGGCGCTGCATCTGACGCAGATCGAATACCGCCTGCTGTCCACGCTCCTGCGCGACGCCGGACGGGTCATCACGCACCGCCAGTTGCTGGTGGCCGGTTGGGGACCTTCGCATGCGGAAGACGGCCATTACCTGCGCATCTACATGCAGCGCCTGCGCCAGAAGCTGGAGCAGGATGCAGCCCAGCCGGTGCACATCCTCACCGAGATCGGCGTGGGTTACCGGCTGGCCGACGTGGTGGCCGAATGAGCGGCCATCGCTGACGGATCAGGGCCAGTTCAGCAGCGGCAGCGCCAGACCGACCATCACGATGCAGCCCAGGTTGAGCAGCAGGCGGTGGCGCTTGAGCACGAAGGAAAGCAGCCAGGCCCCGGCCACGAAGACGATGAAATTGGCCAGGTATTGCTTGCCGGCCGCAGTGACTTCCAGGTCCGGTGCATCGGCCAGTCCCGAGAACTTCCAGGCGCAGGCCAGCGCAGCCAGCACCGCGCAGTTGAAGTAGGTATTGACGGTGGGGAAGCTTTCTTCCAGATGATCGGAGATGTCCACGCTCTCGCATCGACCGTCACGGTACAGCGCATCCAGCCAGTGGCGCTCACCACGCCAGCGGTACAGCGTGGTGCCATCCTCGCGCGCCTGCTGAGCGTGGGGCGGCCCCAGGCGCGCGTTCATGAAGTCCGGCGCCGTGTTGCGCCATTCTGCGGTGCGGGCGGCGCGGAAGCCTTGCTCCAGTGTGCGCGCCTTGCGTCGCCGGCCCAGTTGCTTCAGAGCCAGCTGGGCCAGGGCCAGGGAATTGAACAGGTAGATCCATTGCAGGATGGTGGCGTAATCGGCTTGCATGGGCAGCTCGGCGTGAAGGGCAGGAGTGAGGATGCCGCATCTTGCCGTCAGCCTGACCGATTGTCCAGCCCGACCGGGGCTTGAGTCAGGGACTGCCCGAGGGTGGCTCCAGGACGATATGAACCTGGGGCCTGTTGATGAAATGGGTTCTAACTTTTCTTTATTGTTTGGCGTGGCCGATTTTTCCCTGCATATGGCCCCACAGTGTTTTCTTTGCGTCTGCGACCATCTGATCCCGGACGATACAGCCCGTCTTCTGGTATCTGATGAAAACCTGATCAATCCCCCCGTCCGGGCCAGTTGGGCGCACGCTTCTCCAGAAACGCCTGTATCCCCTCCATCGCCTCGGCATCCATGATGTTGCAGGCCATCACCTCGGCAGCATGGGCATACGCATCCGGCAGCGCCATCATCTGCTGGCGATACACCATGGCCTTGCCGCGCGCAATCGAGACGGCAGGCTTGCTGCAGATCTCGCGAGCCAGCGCCTCGGTGGCGGCGTCGAGCTCATCGGCCCGCACCACTTGATTGATGAGCCCCCACTGCTCTGCTGTGGTCGCATCGATGAACCTGCCGGTAACAAGCATCTCGAAAGCCCGCTTGATCGGCAGGTTGCGCGTCAAGGCCACCGCCGGGGTGGAACAGAAGAGGCCCACATTGATGCCCGATACCGCAAAGCGCGCCTGGTCGGACGCCACCGCCAGGTCACAGCTGGCCACCAGCTGGCAGCCGGCGGCCGTGGCCAGCCCCTGCACCTTGGCGATGACCGGGACCGGCAACGCCCGCAGCGACTGCATCAGACGGCTACAGCGGTCAAACAATTGCCGGTAGCAAGCCTGCTCGGGGGCGGCGCGCATTTCGCGCAGGTCGTGGCCGGCGCAGAAGGCGCGGCCCTGGGCAGCCAGAATCACGCAGCGTACCTGCGTATCTTGCGCCAGCGCATCGAGCTGCGCCTGCAAGGCCGCCAGCATGGCGTCGGAGAGAGCATTGAATTGTGCCGGCCGGTTCAGGGTGAGCGTGGTGATGCCGTGCTGGTCGTGGCGCAGCAGCAGGTCCTGGCTTGTCTCTTGCATGGTGTGGTCTCCGAATGGGGGCGCCCGTGTCATGTCATCGCCGGGCCTCCCGGAAGACTACCTCAAGCGCTGCTTCGATGCAGCCCCTACACCATGCCCAGCAGCGCCTCCAGGTCTTCGTCCTCACCCTGGGGGGCGGACATGTCGAGCACGCTCTCGATATGGTGCAGGTGCGCCAGCATGGTGGCCACCGCCTTTTCCGTGCGACCGGCGGAGATGGCGTCGATGATGTCGCCGTGGTCATCATGGGTGCAGGCCGGCACGGTCGGGGAGTCGTACAGCACGATGATGAGGCAGGTCAGCGAGGCCAGCTCACGCATCATCTTGCTCATCACCGGGTTGTCCACCATGTCGGCAATACGGATGTGGAATTCCCCCGAGAGCCGGATGATGGCGCGCCGGTCGTTGCTGGCGCGCGCCTGCGCTTCCTCGGCCACATGCGCACGCAACAGTGCGATGTGCTCGGGCCGGGTGTGCTCGCACAGGTGGCGTAGCAGGGCCGGCTCCAGCATGCGGCGCGCGGCGAAGATGTTGCGGGCTTCCTCCGGCGTCGGGCTGGCGACGAAGGCGCCACGGTTGGGAATGGTCGTGATCAGGCCCTCATGCGCCAGCCGCGCCAGCACCTCGCGCACCCGCGTGCGGTTCACGCCGAAGATGCCGGCCAGCTTCTCCTCCACCAGCTTGGTGCCGGGCGTGAGACGGTGTTCCATGATGGCGCCGACGATGCGTTCATAGATGGCATCACCGGCCAGCGGTCGCACGCTCAAGGCCTGACCCGGGAGCGGGCTGGTGTCCGGATGCTCGTGCTTGCCGGGTTTCTTGCGGGGGCTGCTGGCGGGAGTCGGGCGCATGTTCTCTCATGGGATGACTGGGATTTGCCCGCCATGATAGCGGAAAATTGTGGTGATTGATTGTCACAAAATAATAAAATTAGGCGTACAAAAATGACTGTGAAATGTTGCACTTTGGTGGGGCGTTTTTCTTGTCGCGATGGTGCAATCGGCTTCCTTTGGTGCGCCCGTCGGGATTGTCGGTCGGCAATCCAGAGTGGAAAGACATTCCGATAGGGCCGCTACAAAGGCTCTTCAAGAAGAATTCTCGCCGTCTGCGAGCGCGCTTTTCGGGCTGGCACAGGCTTTGCATAAACGGTGGCAATAGAAAATAAAATTGTCACAAAATAGCCTGTTTCGATTGTCCACCTGGGAGAAAACCATGCAACAGCAAGTCCGCAAGTCCCCCTCCGGCCTGTTCTTCAAGGCTGCCGCCCTGGCCACCCTGCTGGCCTGCAGTGCTCTGGGTGCCGGTTCGGCCATGGCCCAGGCCAAGCCCAAGATCAAGCTGGCCTATGCCAAGTGTGCGCACTGCATGTCCATGGCCATGGTGCCGGCGCTGGCGCAGAACGTGGACATCGAGGGCATCAATTTCACCGCCGGCAGCGATGCCCTCACGGCCTTGGTCTCCAAGAGCGTGGATATTGCCCAGGTGACTTACCTGGCCTACGTCAGCGGTCTGGACAAGGGCTTCGACCTGGTGGCGGTGTCGGGCCAGGTCAATGGTGGCTCGGAGATGCTGGTGGGCAAGGACAGCACGCTGGCCTCGGATGACTGGGCCGGTCTCAAGAAGCTGATTGCGCAATACAAGGCCGAGGGCAAGCCCTTCCGCATCGCAGCCTCGCGCGGCAATGCCCAGGACCTGCACATGCGGGGCGAACTGGCCGGCCATGGCATCGATCCCTCCAAGGACGTCCAGTTCGTCAACATCCCCAACCCGTCCGACCACGCCGCCGCACTCGCGCGCGGCGAGGTCGAGCTGATCTGCTCGGTCGAGCCCTTCGCTTCGCAGATCCGCATGACCGGGGTTGGCAAGCATTTTGCCTATCCCTATGACCAGGCGGCCGGGCGACTGACCAACCTGATCGTCACGCGTTCTGATGTCATCAAGGAGCATCCGGCCGAGGTCAAGGAGACCGTGGCGGCGGTGGTCCGGCTGGTCGACGGGCTGCAGAAGGACAAGCAGGGCTGGATCAACAGCATCGTCAAGGGCACCGGGCTGGATGCCAAGATCGCCACCGAGGCGCTCAAGAACGCCTATCCCGACTATCGCATGTACCGCGCCCAGACCAAGGCCATCGCCGTGATGATGAAGGACCTGCGATACGTCTCCAGCGATGTCTCTGCCCTGGCCGAGAAGAACATGGACTACAGCTTCCTGATGAGCGTGACCGGCAAGCCCAAGACCGAACTCGGTTATTGATCCACGATCTGGCCCCAAAGGAATCATCATGAGCGGATGGAAGCAATCCCTGTCGGAAGCCAAGTGGCGCTTTGCGGTGCCGCTGTTGCTGGTCTTGTTCTGGGAGGCCTTCTCCCGCTCGGGCGTGATTCCGCCCGCGCTGTTACCGGCACCCTCGCGGGTGTTCGTGACCTGGATGGACTGGATTTTCGGCTTCAATGAAGCGGCCCAGGACAGCAGCGGCAAATGGATCTACGACGCCATGGCCAGCTGCCTGCGCGTGACGGCAGGCTACCTCATCGCGGCGGTCTCGGGCATCGCGCTGGGTGTGGCCATCGGCTGGTGGCGCTGGGTCGAACGCACCATCGAACCGACGGTGCAGATGCTGCGGCCGATTCCCCCGGTGTCATGGATTCCGCTGGCCATCATCTGGTTCGGTATCGCCAACAAGCCGGCCATCTTCCTGGTGTTCCTGGGGGCTTTCTTCCCGATCCTGATGAATACCGTCCATGGCGTCAAAACCGCCGACCGCAACCTGCTGCGCGCTGCCGCCATGGCCGGCGCAAAACAGAGCCAGCTGCTGCGCTTCGTGATCCTGCCGGCGGCCATGCCCAGCATCTTTGCCGGCCTGCGTATCGGCATCGGCAGTGCCTGGATGTTGACGGTGACTGCCGAGATGGTGGCCGTCAAGAGCGGGCTGGGCTATGCGCTGTGGGATTCGTATTACTTCCTGCGCTATGACCTGGTGATCGCGGCCATGATCAGCATCGGCCTGCTGGGTTTCCTGGCGGACTGGATCCTCAAGCAGATCATGCACTCCATGCTGCGCTGGCAGCACGTGGCTACCGTGCAGGGCAAGGGCTGAAAAGACGGCCTCGGGCTGTTCATCAACGATCAAGGACATCGCATCATGGCATTCATCGAACTCAACGATATCGTCAAGGTCTTCAAGGACCGCAAGCGCGGCACCGACATGCTGGCCATCGACCACGTGAGCCTGCGCCTGGAAAAGAAGGAATTCCTCTGCTTGCTCGGTCCCTCCGGCTGTGGCAAGTCAACGCTGTTGAACATGATCGCCGGCTTTGAGTTTCCCACCAGTGGCGTGGTGACCGTGGCCGGCAAGTCCATCACCGGTCCCGGCGCGGATCGCGGCATGGTGTTCCAGCAGGCCAACCTGATGCCCTGGTTGCCGGTCTGGGACAACGTCGCATTCTCGCTCAAGCTGCAGGGCAAGAGTGCCGCCCAACGACGTGCGGCGGCACAGCCTTTCATCGAGACGGTCAAGCTCAAGGGTTTCGAGAATCACTATCCGAGCGAACTCTCGGGAGGCATGGCGCAGCGCGTGGGGATTGCCCGCGCACTGCTGCAAAATCCCTCGGTGATCCTGATGGACGAACCCTTCGCCGCACTCGATGCGCAGACCAAGATGGAAATGCAGGAAGAACTGGTGGCCCTGTGGCAGCGCTACGAGGGCACCATCGTCTTCGTTACCCACAGCGTGGATGAAGCGCTGATCCTGGCCACCAAGGTAGCGGTGATGACGCACCGGCCCGGTCGCATGCGCGAGCTGATCGACATCGACCTGCCGCGTCCGCGTGATACCACCACGCCCGAATTCAACCAATACAAGCGCCACGTGCTGAGCCTGATCCGCGAGGAATCGGCGCTGGCCCATGCCGACGCTGCCCTGCTGGCAGCCTGAAAGGAAATCTCATGATCCCACGTACTCTGCTCGGCATGCTCACGCCGTCCTCCAACACCACGCTGGAACCGGTCACCACCGCCATGCTGGCCGACATCCCCGAGGCCAGTGCGCATTTCGGACGTTTTCGGGTGACCGAGATCGCGCTGTCCAATCAGGCCCTGGCGCAGTTCGACGACAGCGAGATCCTGCGCGCCGCCGAACTGCTCTCGCATGCCAAGGTCGGCAGCATCGCCTGGAATGGCACCTCTTCGGGCTGGCTGGGTTTCGATGCCGATGAACGCCTGTGCCGTCGCATCACCGACGCCACCGGCATTGCGGCCTGCACGTCGGTGCTGGCCTTGAACGAAATTTTCGACATCACCGGCGTGAAGCGTTTCGGTCTGGTCACGCCTTATCTGGACGAGGTGCAGGCCGCCATCATCAAGAACTACGCAGCCTCGGGGCTGGAGTGCGTGTCAGAACGCCACCTGCGCAAGCAGGACAATTTCTCCTTCTCCGAAGTCAGTGCCGACGAACTGCGTGCCATGGTCCGCGAAGTCGCCAGGGACAAGCCGCAGGCCATCACCATCTTCTGCACCAACCTGCGCGGTGCTCCGTTGGTGGAAGAGCTGGAGCGCGAGGTCGGCATCCCGATCTACGACACCATCTCCACCGTGGTCTGGAAATCACTGCAACAGGCCGGTGCCGATCCTTCGCGCATTCGCGGCTGGGGCAGCCTGTTCCGCGACGTGCGCTAGCGCTGGCCGCCTCTGCGGCAATTTCTTCTACCTCCCTTGACTGACGCACCGGCTGTTGCCGGCGGCGCGGGGTGATACACGCTTGTTGGAAAGGAATACAGATGGACAGCTTTGACCTGGTGATCCGCAACGGTACCGTGGCGACCGCCTCCGACATCATGCAGTGCGACGTCGGCATCAAGGACGGCAAGGTCGCCATGCTGGGACGCGGACTGCCGCCCGGCCGTGAAGAGATCGATGCCAGCGGCAAGCTGGTGCTGCCCGGCGGTGTGGATGCGCATTGCCATCTGGACCAGCCGATGGAAGAGGGGCTGCGCATGGCCGACGATTTTCGAAGCGGCACCATTTCCGCTGCCTGCGGTGGCACCACCACGGTCATCCCGTTCGCGGCGCAGGCCAAGGGCGGTTCCTTGCGCGCGGCGGTGGAGGATTACCATCGCCGCGCCGAGGGCAAGGCGGTGATCGATTATGCCTTCCACATGATCGTCAGCGACCCCAGCGAAGAGGTCCTCAGGAACGAGTTGCCGCAACTGGTGCGCGAGGGCTACACCTCCTTCAAGATCTACATGACCTATGACGATCTCAAGCTCAATGACCGCCAGATCCTCGACCTGCTGGCGCTGGCGCGCCGGGAAGGGGCGCTGGTCATGGTGCATGCGGAAAATGCCGACTGCATCGGCTGGCTCACCGAGCAGCTGGAAGAAGCCGGGCTGACCGCGCCCAAATACCACGCCCATTCGCGGCCGATGATGGTGGAACGCGAGGCCACGCATCGCGCTATCGCCCTGTCCGAACTGGTGGACGTGCCCATCCTGATCGTGCATGTCTCCGGCCGTGAAGCCATCGAGCAGATCCGCTGGGCGCACGGTCACGGCCTGCGCATCCATGCCGAGACCTGCCCGCAATACCTGGTGCTGACGGCCGAGCACCTCGATGACGGCTACCACGGTGCCAAGTGCGTCTGCAGCCCGCCGCCGCGCGACAAGGCCAACCAGCAATATGTCTGGGATGGCCTGGCCAGTGGCTTGTTCACGGTGTTTTCCTCGGACCATGCGCCGTTCCGCTACGAGGATGCGCAAGGCAAGAAACCGGGCGGGCAGGAAGTGCCGTTCCGCTACATCCCCAATGGCACACCAGGGCTGGAGACGCGCATGCCCATCCTGTTCTCCGAAGGCGTGGGCAAGGGCCGTATCGATCTCAATCGTTTCGTGGCGCTGACCGCCACCGACCCGGCCAAGATGTATGGCCTCTATCCGCGCAAGGGCACCATCGCCATCGGCAGCGATGCCGACATCGCCATCTGGGACCCGCACCGCCAGGTCACGGTGCGCAACAGCATGCTGCATCACGATGTAGACTACACGCCCTATGAAGGCATGCCGCTGACCGGCTGGCCGGTGCTGACGGTCTCACGCGGCGAGATTGTGTGGCGTGATGGCGAGGTGCTGGGTGCGCCGGGGCGCGGGCAATTCCTGCCCTGCGGCTTGCCGGATCCGGCCCGGCCCAAGGTGCAAATTCCTGGCTAACAAGAATTTATAAACAATTTATCGATTAATTGTCAGTTTGGCCTTTAGTGTGCGTGTCGCAAGCCGTAATCTGCATGGGGGGAGGATCGCCATGGATTGCCTGGCGGCAAGCTGGGGCTGCGTGGTCGTGTCATTCCCGCCAATGACGTCTGTTTCGCCCTTTCCGATAACGACCACGCCTCCACGCTCATGATGAATCGACTCTCGCTGAAGAAAAAACTCTGGCTACCCCTGGTGTTCTCCTGGATGGCCTTGCTGTTCCTCTCCGTCTGGCATGCCTACCAGACCCGTGACCTGCAGATCGCCGAACGCCAGCGCGGGCTGGAGGACGTGACCGAAATGGCCTATACCACCGTGGCCGGCTTCGCCAAACTGGAGGCCGACGGCAAGCTCTCCCGCGCCGAGGCGCAACAGGGCGCCATCGCCCGCATCCGCGACCAGCGCTATACGGGCGACGGCTACGTCACCCTGGTGGGGGCCGATTCCACCATCGTCATGCACCCCATCAACACCAAGCTCGATGGCCGCAACATGCTCTCCTTCAAGGATGCCAAGGGCAACGAACTCTACAAGATGATCGCCGCCGCCGGCGCTTCGCCGAGCGGCAAGGGTTTTCTTCAATACTGGTGGCCGCGCCCGGGCAGCGACAAGCCCAGCCCCAAGATGGGCTTCGTCAAGCGTTTCAAGCCCTGGAATTGGGACCTGATCTGCAGCGTCTATTCCGATGACATCGAGGCAGACTTCCGTCGCGCCCTGGTGCAGGCCGTGGTGGTGCTGATCGCGCTGGGCGTGCTGCTGTCCATCATCGCCGGCCTGGTCTCGCGCAACATCTTCCGCTCCATCGGCGGCGAGCCCTCCGAAGCCGCCGCAATGGCGCGCAAGATCGCTGCCGGTGACCTCACCGGCAGCATCCGCACCAGCAGCGGCGACCAGCACAGCCTGGTGGCGGCCGTGGCCTATACGCGCGATCGCCTGGTTCAGACCGTGCAAGGCATCAAGGGGGCGACCGTGTCCATCAAGACCTCGGTCGATGAAATCGCCAACGGCAACATGGACCTCTCCAACCGTACCGAGCAACAGGCCGGTTCGCTCGAAGAGACCGCCTCGGCCATGGAAGAACTGACCTCCACCGTCAGGCAGAACGCCGCCAACGCCCAGCACGCCAACCAACTGGCTTCGGGTGCGGCCAAGGTGGCGATCCAGGGCGGTGAAGTGGTGGGGCAGGTGGTGCAGACCATGGCCTCCATCAATGCCTCCTCGCGCAAGATCGTGGACATCATCAGCGTCATCGACGGCATCGCCTTCCAGACCAATATCCTGGCGCTGAACGCTGCGGTGGAAGCGGCCCGCGCCGGCGAGCAGGGGCGGGGCTTTGCCGTGGTGGCTTCGGAAGTGCGCTCGCTGGCCCAGCGCTCGGCCGCCGCCGCCAAGGAGATCAAGCAGTTGATCGACGATTCGGTAGGCAAGGTCGATACCGGGACCCACCTGGTCCAGCAGGCCGGGCAGACCATGCAGGAAGTGGTGGCCAGCATCCAGGGCGTTTCCACCGTGGTCAGCGAGATCGCCACCGCCAGCCACGAACAGAGCGCCGGCATCGAACAGGTCGGAGAAGCCATCACCCAGATGGATGAAACCACCCAGCAGAACGCCGCCCTGGTGGAACAGGCCGCCGCTGCCGCACAGTCGCTCCAGGAGCAGGCGGAAAAGCTGGTCAATCTGGTCGGAGTCTTCACCCTGGATCGACAGGGGCAGGGGGGCCTGGCCGTGCGCTAGGGGTTGGCGGGCACCTGCCCGCATTGACCTTCATATCGGCCGGAAAGGGGGCGGTTGCTGCGGAACGGCAGGCCGCCCTTTTTCCATGGGCTTGCAGTGGCTCCGGAGTGGTGCATGCTGCACCAAATGGGTCTTTGCCGACAAATAATCTGAAGATCAGTGCTTTGGCGGCAGCAAGTGCTGTCAAGATGCCTGTCTCCCCTCAAATACGGCAGCACTATTTGCCGCCTCTTCTCTACCATGAGAGCCGTTTGGATGCGCTGCAGCATGCCCCGGACGGCTCGGTTTCCCGGCTTGCGGCGCTCCGCCTTTTCCTCCTGGAGCCCAGATGTCCACCGCCATTGCCGCACCCGCCACCGCCCGCCCTGTCTCCTCCCGGCCGCAGCCGATGAGCCGGCTTTTCCTGGTCTGCGTGGTCGTGGCGATCTGCATCTGGGGCGGCAACTGGCCGGTGATGAAATTCGGCAGCCAGTTCATCCCGCCGCTGTGGTTCGCAGCCAGTCGTTTCCTGTCGGCTGCCATTCTCAGCTTCGCCATCGCCGTCGCGCTGGGCAAGCTGCGCCTGCCGACCCGCCAGGAGTGGCCGGTGGTGGCTGGTGTGGGCGTGTTGCAGATGGGTCTCTTCACGGCGCTGGTGACGGGCGCCTTGCACTTCGTCATGCCGGGCCGCGCCTCGCTGATTGCCTACGCCACCTCGATCTGGGTGGTGCCGGGCGCAGCGCTGGTGTTGAAGTACAAACTGAGCACCCGGCAATCGCTGGCCACCGTCTGCAGCTATGCAGGCATGGCGGTGATCGTGCTGCCGGCGCTGCTGCATGCGGACCTGCACAGCATGATCGGCTACCTGATGCTGGGTGCGGCTTCGCTGTCCTGGGCCATGAACATTCTGCAGATCAAGCTGACCCCCGGCGTGAAGCTGGACTTCGACCTCCTGCCCTGGCAGACGCTGGTGGCCGCCGTGCCGCTGTGCGGGCTGGCCTTGCTGGTGGATGGCGCACCGACCTTCCTGGCCGATCCGCACTCCTGGGGCGTGATTGCCTATACCGGTCCGCTGGCCACTGCGCTGACTTTCCTGATCGTGTTGCAGATGACCCAGCGGCTCTCGCCGGTGACGGTCTCGGTCTGCATGCTGGGTGTGCCGGTGGTGGGCCTGACCTTGTCCTCGCTGGTCTTCGGCGAGAAGCTCTCGGCCGATCTGCTGCTGGGCATGGGGCTGCTGTGCCTGGGGCTGCTCTTGCCGGCGCTGCCCGCGCCGGGCTGGCGTCGCACCCTGAGCAAGGCGTGATGCAGGCGCACTTCAGCGATCGGTGAGGTAACGCGCAATGCGCTCGCCGAGCAGTTCACGCAATGCGCGCACCGTGGGCGAGAGGCTCATGCGATGCGTGCAGACCAGGTTCAGCGGCGAAGCTTCTCCGGCGTAATCTTCCATCAGGGCTTCCAGCCTGCCGTTGCGCAGGTCGGCCAGCACATCCAGTCGCGACTTGTAGGCAATGCCCCGGCCATCCACGGCCCAGCGGTGCACCAGTTCGCCATCGTCGCAGACGCGGTCGCCGTTGACCTGCACCGGTACCGGGGTGCCGTCCTGGAAAAAAGTCCACTGCGAATGCAGCATGTCCGACAGCAGATAGCGCAGGCAGTTGTGCTGGCGCAGGTCGGCCGGGGTACGCGGACGACCATGGCGCGCCAGATAGTCGGGTGAGGCGCACAGCACGCGGCGGTTGTCGGGGGCCAGGGGCAGGGCGACCAGGCTGGAATCTTCCGGCGGGCTGTAGCGGATGGCCACCTCCACCGGCTGGCGGAACATGTCGGCCACGCGATCGCTGATGCGCACCTGCAGGCTCACCGCCGGATGCTGGGCCTGGAATTCATCGAGCCACTGGCACATCAGGTTGCGTCCGAAATCCGAGGGCACCGACAGCGACAGGTTGCCGCCGACCACGCGCCTGCCGTGGGCCACGGCGTCGCGTCCGGCATTGATTTCGGCCAGCACGTTGCGGGCGTATTGCAGGTAGCGTTCGCCATCGGGCGTCAGACGCAGACTGCGCGTGGAGCGCGCCAGCAGGCGTGCGCCGAGTTCGCCTTCGAGGCGCTTCATGGCGGCACTGGCCACCGCAGGGGTGACATCGTGCTGGCGCGCGGCGGCGGAGAGGCTGCCGTTGTCGGCGGCACAGACGAAGATGGCGAGGTCTTCCAGACGAATCATGAGCGGCAATGTTGAAGAAGGAGGATCGAAGTCCTCATTCTACTTTCAATTATTTTTTGAAAATGTTTCTGTCCCGCTCGGCTTTGTTGAAACCGCATCCTGCCCGATGATGTCACGCAAGCCGTACTCGCCAATTCATGAGCATTAAGCGCGCTTTAATGCTCAACGCCACCACCATTAAACGCAAGGAAACCCCATGAGCCTGCTCCAAGCCGCCCGCAAACGTCACTCCACCAAAGCCTTCGATCCCAGCCGCAAGGTCCCCGAGAACATCATCGCCGAACTGCGCGAGCTGCTGCGCCTGGCACCATCGTCGGTAAATTCGCAGCCCTGGCATTTCGTGGTGGCTTCCACTGATGCCGCCAAGGCCCGCATCGGCAAGGCCGCCGAAGCCGGTCATCCCTACAACCTGCCCAAGATCCTCAACGCCTCGCACGTGCTGGTGCTGTGCGCCCGCACCGCCATCAGCGAGCCGCACCTCGACGCCGTGCTGGAGAAAGAAGACGCCGATGGCCGCTTCGCCAATGCCGAGGCCAAGGCCGGCCAGCACGGCTCGCGTCTGCTCTACAGCAACCTGCATCGCTATGAATTGAAGGATGCCCAGCACTGGATGGAAAAGCAGGTCTACCTGGCGCTGGGCACGCTGCTCTTGGGCGCGGCCGATCTGGAAGTGGATGCCGTGCCGATGGAAGGTTTCAATGCCAAGGTGCTGGATGAGGAACTGGGCCTGCGCGAGAAGGGTTTCACCAGCGTCGTGCTGGTCGGCCTGGGCTACAGCGGTGCCGATGACTTCAATGCCAAGCTGCCGAAGTCGCGCCTGGCTGCCGAGACTGTCTTCACTGACCTGTAACCGGCATCACGCGCTGGTCCCTCACACCTGATGGATCAGCGCATTGGCTGCCTGCTGCAAGGCGGGCAGCACGCGCGCCAGCGTCTGTTCCTGCGATTCCACCGCCAGCGGGAAGCTCAGGCTGAGCGCCCCCACCACCTTGGCATGCCGATTCTTGAGCGGCACCGCAATGCCGCGTACTCCCGTCTGCAATTGCTGCTCCACCAGGGCATAACCCTGCTGGCGTGCCTGCGCGATCAGCTCGTAGAGGCGATCCGGATCGGTGATGGTGTGGGGCGTGAAGGGCGTCATGGCACAGGTGGCCAGCCAGTCGCGCACCTGCTGTTCGGGCAGGGCACCGAGCATCACGATGCCCGGTGAGGCCAGTTGTGCCGGTACCCGTGCGCCCAGCACGAAGCCGGTGGTCATCACCCGCGTGGTGCCGTTGCGGGCGATGAAGACCAGGTCCCAGCCATCGAGCACGCTGGCATAGACGGCCTCGCCGGTCTGCCCGGTGATCTGCTGGAGATGCGGTTGCAGGATGCGCGGCAGCGGCGCCGAATCGAAATACGACCAGCCCACTTTCAGCACCCGGGGCGTGAGGGCGAAGGTCTTGCCTTCGCTGTGCAGGTAGCCCAGGTGTTCCAGCGTGAGCAGATAACGTCGCGCGGCGGTGCGTGAGAGGCCCGTGCGTGCCGCCACCTGCGCCGAGGTCATGCGCTGGTTGTCGTAGTCGAAGGCTTCCAGGATCAGCAATCCCTTCTCCAGTCCGGCAATCCAGTCGCGCCGGGCCAGGCCGCCCTCGCCAGCCTCGCTGCCGTCTTCCGGCAAGTCGATCTTCTCCCGTTCGCTCATCGCTGACCCCTCGTCCTCATACCCACATCATCAGCGTATTGGCCGTGGTCTGCAGCGCCGGTACGCCGCGTGCGATGGCTTCCTCGCGCGAGCAGGCGGCGATGTTGGAGGTCACGCTCAAGGCGCCGATGACGCGGCCATTGCGGTTCTTGACCGCAATGGCGATGCCGCGCATGCCCATCTCGAACTGGTTCTCGGTAATGCCATAGCCCTGCTTGCGCATGGTGACGATCTCGGTGAACAGGGCGGCCTTGTCGGTCATGGCCATGTGGGTGTGCGGGATCAGGGTCACGCGGTCCAGATAGGCGGCGATCTCGGCATCCTCGCGCATGCCCAGCAGCACGCGCCCGGCCGTGGTGGTGTAGGCCGGCAGGCGCGTGCCCGGCTCGAAACCGGCATTGACCAGCTGCGCAGCCGTCACGCGGGTGACGTAGACGATCTCGTCGCCATCGAGCAGGGAGAAATTGGTGGACTCCTGCAACTGCTGGGTCAGCCGTTGCAGGAAGGGCACCACCGCGCGCGGCACGCGGGCCGATTCCAGATAGGACTGGCCCAGGTTCAACAGACGCGGCATGAGCCAGAACTTCTTGCCGTCCGAGGCCGCCATGCCGGTGTGCACCAGCGTGAGCAGATAACGGCGCGCGGCGCTGCGGGTCAGGCCCACGCGCTCGGCCACCTCGGTGGCCGTCAGCTGCGGTGAATCGCTGTTGAAGGCGGTGATGACATCAAATCCCTTCATCAATCCTTCGATCAGGTCACGTTTCTGGATGTCCAGTTCCACGGAGGTTTGGTCGATCATCGTAAAAAAAGTCCAGAAATGAGTGATTGGCGAACAAGTTGCGCGATTATCGCACGTTTGGGCGTATGTCGGCCTTTTTGCGGGGGTGGGGCTTGGCTATACTCGGCTCCGAGACAAATCATCGGGATCATGATGAACACCATAGAAAACAATCCTGTCCCCACCAATCCGCTGGGCATCGATGGCATCGAGTTCATCGAATACGCCACCAGCGAGCCGCTGGCGCTGGGCGCGGTGCTTGAGCGCATGGGTTTCGAACAGGTCGGTCGCCATCGTTCGCGTGAGGTGGTGCTCTACACCCAGGGCGGGATGAACGTGATCGTCAATGCCGATGTGTCGGCCTGGTCCGGTTTCGATCACGAGGTGCAGGCCACCAACCTGAGCGCCATCGCGCTGCGCGTGCGCGATGCCAACGAGGCCTATCGCCGCGTCACCGAACTGGGTGCCTGGCCGATTCCCACGCGCGCCGGGGCGATGGAACTGAACATCCCGGGTGTTCATGGCTGTGGCGATTCCATCATCTACTTCGTCGACCGCTATCGCGATTTCTCCATCTACGACGTTGACTTCAAGCCTTCCAGCCAGGAGCGGCGCAAGACCACGGCGCTCTCGGGCATGCACTTCTTCGGGCTGGTGCAGGCGGTGGGGCCGGAGCGCACGCGCGAATGGATCGACTTCTATTCTTCCTTGATGGGATTTTCGGTGCTGCCGGAAGGGCAATTCTTCGGCATCCTGCCCAAGGGCATGCTGCTGGCCAGTCCGTGCCGCCAGTTCTACATCCAGCTGGTGGAACCGCCCGCGGGCACCGAAGACATCCACTGGGAAGAAGAGTGGCTGCGCCTGGGCCTGGGCACGTCCGACGTGCTGCAAGCCGTGCGGCAATTGCAGGAGCGCGGCGTGATCTTCGTCGACCGCGCACCCACCCAGATCAGCGAGCGTGGCGCGCTCACCCAGCTTTACAAGGGCGGCATCAGTTTCGAACTGGTCCGCAGCCAGAAAGACAAGAACTGAGACCATGAAGGAAATCACAGGCACCACCCGCATCTTCCCTGTCATCGGCTGGCCGGTGGAACAGGTGAAGGCACCGACCTTGTTCAACGCTTACTTCAGGCATCACGATCTGGATGCACGCGTGATCCCGTTCAAGATCGAACCCGAGCGCTATTGCGAAGCCGTGCGCATGTTCATGAAAACGGAAAACGTCGGCGGCATCTTCGTTTCCATTCCGCACAAGCCCATGACCCTGGATGCGGTCGAACAGGCCACCCTGCGCGCCCGTGTGGCCGGCGCCTGCAATGCGGTCTACCGCGATGCCGATGGCGTGATCTGGGGCGACCTGATCGACGGCGAAGGTTTCATCCGCGCACTGGCCCGTACCGCCGCCGACCGTCCGCTGGTGTGGAACAAGACGCGCGCCCTGGTGGTGGGCACTGGTGGTGTCGGTTGTGCCATCGTCGCCTCGCTGGCCGCGCAGGGCGTGGCCGAGATCAGCGTCTTCGATACCAATCGCGCCGGGGCCGAAGCCCTGCTGGCGCGTGTGGAAGCGGCCTATCCGGCGACCCGCGTGCGCTTTGCGCCACCGGACGCCAGCGGTGTTGACCTGCTGGTGAACTGTACGCCGCTGGGCATGCACGCGGGCGACCCGATGCCCTTTGCGCTGGAAGGCGTGAGTGCCGGGGCCATCGTGGCCGACTGCGGCATGAAGATCGAGATGAGCCAGTTGTTGGTGCAGGCCCGGGCCAAGGGCTGCCGCATCCAGAAGGGCAAGGAAATGCTCATCGAGCAGGCGCCGTTGTATCTCGAATTGTTCGGCTGGCCGGGCGTGGCTGCCGACGATTTCCGTCATCTGGAGGCATTGTGAACCTCGACAATTTCGGTATGGACACCATCACCCTGCCGGGTGGACTGGAATCCAAGCTGGCCGCTTCCAAGGCAGCCGGTTTCTCGCAGCTCATGCTGTGGTCCAAGGATCTGGTCGCGTATCCCGGCGGGCTGGAAGCGGCGGTGAGGCTGGTGCGCGAGAGCGGCGTGCGCGTCACCGGCATCCAGGTCATGCGCGATTACGAAGGTCTGCAGGGCAGCCTGCACGACTACAAGGTGGACGTGGCGCGCAACCTGCTGCAGATCTGCAAGGCGGTCGGCGCGCCGCTGCTGATGGTGTGCTCCTCGACCTCGCAGCATGCCAGCGGCGATACGCGCCATATCGCGCGCGACCTCGCCAAGCTGGCCAACCTGGCGGTGCCGCTGGGCATTCGCGTGGGCTTCGAGGCCTTGTCCTGGGGGCGTCACATCAATCAATACATGCAGGCTTGGGAAGTGGTGGAGATGGCCGATCACGCCAACCTGGGCGTGGTGATCGATTCCTTCCACATCCTCGCCAATGGCGGCGCGCTGGAAGACCTGGAGGCCATTCCCGGTCGCCGCATCGTGATGGTCCAGTTGTCGGATTTCATGTGGCGCGAGATCCGCACGCCCGAAGAACGGCTGGAGACGGCGCGTCATTTGCGCGTCTTCCCCGGTGAGGGCGAGCATTCGCCGGAACTGTCGGACATGGTGCGACGCCTGCATCGCGGCGGCTATCGCGGCGACTACAGCTTTGAAGTGTTCAATGACGATTACCTGCAGATGTCGCCGGCCGTGGTGGCCGAGCGTGCGCGCCGGTCCGCCAAGTGGGTGACCGATCAGGTCTTGCGGCGCGGCTTGCGGGCACGTGAGCCGGTGGCGGCGTGAACGCACTGCGTGATCTTTAACCTGCAGTCAACAATCAGTCATCGGCATTACCGCCGGCTCGCCACAACAAGACCATAGCGAGCGGGTTTGACGATGCGGCACCGTCTCCCCTGGGGCCGGTGCGCATCACCACAACAGAGGAGACCTCATGACATCGCACCGCCCTTCATCCTGAAGCACCGGCCCCCTCCCTGAACACGCCAGGGAGTGCGCGGGCCCCTGCCCATTCTCCCGAACCGGACATGTCTCGCTGTGCGTTGGCAGGGGACCTGTTGCGTGCGCCGGGAGTGCGGCCCGTTCTACCACCACAACCACCACAACAACCACAAACAACAGAGATCAGAGACATGAAACCACGATCCGAATGCGCATCGCGCAACTTGCGGACCCCCGTCGCCATGGGCCTGCTACTGGCCGCATCCACTGCGGCACTGGCCCAGAGCAGCAGCAACGTCACCTTGTACGGCACCGTCGATCAGTACCTGGGCTACATGCACAGCAGCAGCGGCAAGAGCCTGTGGGCGCTCAACGATGGCGCCATCCTGCGCAGCCGTATCGGCGTCAAAGGCGTGGAAGACCTGGGTGGCGGCTATGCGGCCACCTTCACGCTGGAAAACGGTTTTGCCGGTGACACCGGTGGCCTGGCCGACAGCACGCGCCTGTTCGACCGCCAGTCCTGGGTCGGCATCAGGACGCCCGCCGCAGGCGAGTTCCGCATTGGCCGCCAGAACAGCGTGCCCTTCTTCATCGGTGGCGCCATCGACTATACCGAGCGCACCACCTACGGTTCCATCATCAATACCTTCGGCGTGCCCTCGCGTTTCGACAATGACTTGTCGTGGAAGTCGCCGCGCTGGGCCGGCTTCCAGTTCGACATCCACTACGCCATGCCGGAGACGGCCGGCGAGGGACCGGGCCGCCGAGGTGTCTACCAGTTCGGTCTGGATTACACTAACGGCCCGTATCGCGCCGGTTATGCCGGTGTGGTGGCCAAGCCCAATGCCGGCGGCCTCTACAGCAATACGGTGCAATACCATAACGTGTATGCCGACTACGACTACGGCCCGGGCAAGATCTACCTGGCCTACGTACGGAGCAACAACACCACCGCCAACGCCAACGGCAACAATGCCGCGACCATCCTCAACAATGTCAGCAATCCCAACAACTTCTTTGCCGGTAACGATCCGAATATCCAGCGCTTCTACAACGTCTATCAGGTCTCGGCGGACTATCGCCTGACCCCGCAGCTGCGCATCGGCGCGCTGTATGGCGTGATGGTCGACACCTCTCACAAGGACGGTGGTGCACAGGGCGGCAACGTGGGCGCCTACTATGACCTCTCCAAGCGGACCACGCTCTATGGATTCGCCAACTACATGAAGAACCAGGCTAACGCCGGCTGGCGCTTCAGCGGCTCGGCCGGACCGGGCAGCAACCTGGCCGGGGCCGACATCAATGGCAAGAGCCTGATCGGCTTGCAGATGGGCATCCTGCATCGCTTCTGAACGACGCCATTTCCTTATACCGGCAAACCGGTCCGCATCTTCCCGACAAAACGGACGGCTTGCCCAGCATCATCACGGAGACACCATGCAATCCTCTCATTCCCGCGATCAGTCGCAGCAGAGCAAGAAGGCCGCCGCCAGCGGATGGATCGGCTCGGCGCTCGAATACTATGACTTCTTCATCTATGCCACCGCCGCTTCACTGATTTTCCCGCAGCTGTTCTTCCCCAAGGGCGATCCGACCACTGCCATCATCGCCTCCCTGGCCACCTATGGCGTGGGCTATGTGGCGCGTCCCATCGGCGCTTTCGTGCTGGGCCACCTGGGCGACACTCATGGCCGCAAGAAGGTGTTGCTGTGGTGCATGTTTCTGATGGGTTTTTCCACCATCGGGGTGGGGCTGTTGCCGACCTATGACCAGGTCGGCCTGTGGGCACCAGCATTGCTGGTCATCATGCGCCTGGCGCAAGGCTTCGCGGTGGCCGGTGAAATCTCCGGCGCCAGTTCCATGATCCTGGAGCACTCGCCCTTCGGACGGCGCGGCTATTTTTCCAGCTTCACCCTGCAAGGGGTGCAGGCCGGACAGATCCTGGCTGCCGCCGTCTTCCTGCCGCTGGCGCACTACATGCCAGCTGAGCAGTTCAACGTGTGGGGCTGGCGCATTCCCTTCCTGTTGAGTTTCCTGGTCATCATCGCCGGCTGGATCATCCGCCGCACGGTCGAGGAAACCCCGCTCTTCAAGGCCGCTGACAAGAAGGAACTGCAGCGTCGCTCGCCGGTGGTGGAAGCCTTCCGCGACAGTTCGCCCGACATGCTGCGCGTGGTCTGCATGGCGCTCATGAACGTGATCCCGGTGGTGGCCACCATTTTCGGTGCCGCCTATGCGGTGCAGCCGGCCTATGGCATCGGCTTCGCCAAGGATGTCTACCTGTGGATTCCGGTGGTGGGCAACATCGTCGCCGTGCTGGTCATTCCCTACGTGGGCAAGCTGTCGGACCGCATCGGCCGTCGTCCACCCATCATCATCGGCTCGCTGCTGGCCGGGCTGTTCGCCTTCGCCTACCTGTATGCGATCAGCATCCGCAATGTCGAGCTGGCCTTCGTGATGTCGATTCTGATGTGGGGCGTGGTCTATCAGGGTTACAACGCGGTCTTCCCGAGTTTCTATCCGGAACTGTTCCCGGCCCGTTCGCGGGTCTCGGCCATGGCCATTGCGCAGAATGTCGGGACCGCCATCACCGCCATGCTGCCGGCGCTCTTTACCGCCGTGGCGCCCCCCGGCTCGCACAACATCTGGCTCACCGTGGGCAGCATTGCCTTCGGCATCACCGTGGTGTCGGCCCTGGCGGCGCTGTCGGCCCGCGAAACCTATCGCATCCCGCTGGAAAAACTGGGCGAGCCCGATGCCCAGCCCATGCCGCTCAACGAATATGAACGGCTGCGGGCCCAGGCCGATCTGGAAGGGCGTTACGCCAAGTCCTGAGGCGTTCCTGCCGCAGGGGAAGTGAAACAAAGCGCCGTTGCCTGCGAGGGGAACGGCGCTTTTTCCTTGGCCTTTTCACGACCGAATCCCGGGCCTGGCCCGGGACGATCTGGGAAATTGCTGCAGGCGTCACTTCCATGCGGCCCTCGAAAGGGAAGGAAGATGCTGCCGTATCGATACGCCGCTTGCCTGGGCTGAGGGATGTCAGGATCTTTTCTTTTCCTGACCAATGCAACTTTCGGCCTGTATGACAACCATAAGCAAGTAATAGGCAATCGTATAATGACGAAACTCATTAAATCTTTGCACAATAAAAACGCCGAGCCATCCTCCCCATGAGCCATCACCCATCGTCCCCTCACCCCGCTGCCGTCCCGACCTCACGGGCCAGCCGCATTGCGCTGCTCAGCACCGGTATTGCCGGGTTTGACGAGATCCTGGGCGGTGGCCTGCCGGCGGGCAGTCTCTACCTGATCCAGGGGCTGGCCGGTAGCGGCAAGACCACGCTGGCCTCGCAGGTCGGTTTTGCGCAGGCACGCGGTGGCAAGAAGGTGATGTTGTTGACGCTCATTGCCGAATCGCACGCCAAGATGCTCAATCATGTGAGCAATTTCGATTTTTTCGACGAAAGCCTGGTCGGCGACCAGATGCAGATGTTGAGCGGCTACGGCGCGCTGGCCAGTGAGGGTTTGCGCGGCCTGCTGCGCCTGATCAGCGCCGAACTGAACCGCCATCGTCCCTCCATGCTGATCATCGACGGCTTCCGTTCGGTGCGGGAGTCGGGACCGTCGGATCTGAACCTGTCGGAATTCATGCACTCCCTGAATGCCCTGGTGTTCACCATGAATTGCACTACGCTGCTGCTCTCGCCGGTGGAAGGCAATATGCCCGAGTCGGAAAACACTCTGGTTGATGGTGTGATCGAACTGAGCCAGTACGAGTCCGGCATGCAGCTGGTGCGCGAGATCAAGGTCTTCAAGCTGCGCGGCGCCAATCACCTGCTGGGCAAGCACGTCTTCGAGATCAACCAGAGCGGGGTCGAGATCTTCCCCCGCTTCGAAGCCACCGCCACCCGCGCGGGCAAGGTGCCGGGCACCTCGGACCGCTATGTCAGCGTGGGCATTGCGTCGTGGGACAAGTGCATCGGCGGGGGCGTGGTCAGCGGTTCGCTCACCTGTCTGCTGGGCAGCCCCGGCGTGGGCAAGACCCTCATGGGCCTGCATTTCATCGAGCAGGGTTTGAAGGATGAACAGCAATGCCTGATCCTGGGTTTCTACGAATCGCCCGAGCGCCTGCTGGCCAAAGCCCGCAAGGCCGGGATGCAGCTGGATGAACATATCGACAGCGGGGCTCTGCAGATGATGTGGCAGCTGCCGTTGGAAATGCTGTGCGACGATCTGGCCAAGCGCATGCTGGACAACATCGCCCAGCGTGGCGTGACACGCCTGTTGATTGATGGCGTGGATGGCCTGCGCAGCATCGTGGTGCAGCAGCAGCGCATGCGCCCCTTCCTGGTGGCCTTGACCAATGAACTGCGTGCGCGCGGCGTGACCACTTTCATCACCGAGCAGTTGCCGTACTTCCGCGAATCGCGGCCCCAGGTCGATCCCAGTTCCTCGCAACTGTACGAAAACATGATGCTGCTGGAATACGTGGTCAAGGATAACGTCAACCGCCGCCAGATTTCCGTGATGAAACTGCGCGAAAACGGCTACGACGGCGCCAGCCGCCTGATGAACATCTCCGACGCCGGCATCGAGATCGATGGCCTGGTCACCCCTGTTACCGCGCCGGTTGCGGATGGACGTTGACCATGTCCGGTGTGTCACCTCCCCAGCCGGCGGTCCAACCGCTGCTCCTGATCGTCGACGATGAGATCGACATCACCGACACCTATGCCATGCTGCTGGAGCTGCACGGCTATCGCGTGATGACGGCCGTGCACGGCGCCGATGCGCTGCTCAAGGTGCAGCAGGCCTGGCCCGATCTGGTCATCTCCGACTGCATGATGCCGGTGATGAACGGACTGGAGCTGTGTAGCGCCCTGCGTGCCTTGCCACAAGGTGCCGGCCTGCCCATCATCCTGTGCAGCGGTGCACCCGAACGTCACGATCTGTCGCAATCCAGTCACAATCTGTTCCTGCGCAAGCCGGTCTTCTTCGAGCAACTGCTGGCCGAAATCGAGCGCCTGCTCGGCACGCACGCCTGATCCCCCCACCCCTGATTGCCCCGGCGCCCATGGCAGAGCTTGGCCAGGGGCGGTCTTGCGCGTCTTTCCCTCACGCTCGTGCCGGGCACGCAGCGCCTGTCCCCGGATTGCGGTGACGCCATGTTGTCCGAGTTTCAGGAATTTCCTGATATCGCGTTTCATCGCCAACCATCACCATAAATCACGACAAGTAACCGTGACATGACGTGCGGGATAGAGGGCGGGAGGACAAGGTGGCAACGATCAGCAAGGCACCGACCGTATTGGTCGTGGAAGATCACGCGGAGTCGCGCGCGATGTTGTGCGGAATATTGCAGCAGGGTGGGCTGCAGGTGGTGGCGGCTGCCGATGGCGTGGAGGCCATCGCGCTCATGCCTGAGCATGTGCCGGATCTGATTCTGACCGACCTGCGCATGCCGCGGATGGATGGCATGGAGCTGGCGCGCTACACCAGCTCGCATGAACGTTTTTCCCGGATTCCGGTGGTGCTGATCAGTGCCCACCTGCCGGCAGCCAGTGCGCGGCTGTCCACCATTGCCGCTTTTTTACTCAAACCATGCTCGGTAGACCACCTGCTCGGGACGGTCACGGACCTCCTGCGCCAACGGGCGCAAAGCCAGGCCAGGCGGAGTTTTCAGGTGTAAGGGATCTGCGAGTTTTTATGATTTTATTTGCAGATATTTTCTGTATAACGTTGTGATTATGGAAAGCATTTCCGCGCTCGCAGAAGGTCCCGGTTCCCGTCCGGGAGGGGCGCATGGGGATGCTCCGGCAGTCATAAAAACAGGTTTCGTCCGGAACAAAAGAGTGATGAAAGTACTTATCGTAGAAAGCGATCTCGACTGGCGTAACACGTTGAGCGCACATATGGGGGAATTGGGATACGAGGTCTCGGTCTGCTCGGCACTGGGGCAGGCCAGGGACACGCTCAGGAGCCGTCAGCCCGACATCCTCATTTCCGACATCGGCTTGCCGGATGGCAGTCTCCTGCCGGAACTGGCCTCGCTGCGGCAGAATTTCCCGTCCATGGGCATCATCATCCTCACCGCCGCCACGCGCAGCCAGGAGCGGGTGCGCTGCATGAGCGACGGCGCCGATTACTACCTGGTCAAGCCGGTCAAGCTGGAGGAAGTCTCGGCCACGCTCACGGCCCTGGCGCGGCGCATGAAGACCGCGCCGCACCAGAGTTCGCCGCAGTCCGAAAAGTGGGCCTTCAACCGTCGCTCCGGACGCCTCTCCAGCAATGGCGCGGTGGCGCTGCAATTCACCGACAAGGAAAGCATCGCCCTGGCTGCGCTGCTGCAAAGTCCCAACTATCCGGTCTCGCACGCGCAATTGTTCGACCTGCTGCGTTCCGGGGGCGAGGAATATGATGCCCATCGCATCGATGCGCTGATCTACCGCGTGCGTCAGAAATTGCGCTCGTTGCAGGAGGCACCCATGCAGATCCGCAATATCTACGGCGAAGGCTTCCTGATGCTGCGCCGTTGCTCGACCGTCGATATTGTCCTGGAGTCCTGAGCCGCAAGAGGCTCGCGCCATTTTGTCATTGGCTTCACCTGTTACTGAAGCCCGCCTGGCAGCAGAGGCTGTCGGGCGGGCTTTCTGACTTGTTCCCGTCACTAGGGCCTGTTCACATTAAATCTCGCAGATTTAATGTGAACAGGCCCTAAACTTCACATCGGCCTGAAACCGGCAGGGATGCTGCCAGGTCCGCCAACGACGGCAAGAAATGCTGCATTGCGGAAGCTTCGCCGCTTTTGGGGTATCATTGGGCAAGTTTCGACGCCAAATCGTATTTCTTCGCTTTACGTTTTCCGCTGAATCTGTCCTTCGCAGACATGCCCAGCACTGTCCCGGCATGCCCTCTGCGCTTACCCGACCGAACAAGTTGAAGCAGGCCATCCGGCTGGCTGCGGCATTGCCATGGGTTCGCTGATCCTGTGGCGATGCTGGCGGCGCTCCGGATTGCCGCTTTGCTGCTAGTGAACCATCATGACCACTTCTGCCCGATCTGCTGAATTGACCGGGGCTCTGAACGAGTCCCGGCATCGTCCGCTCACTTCCTCCGACTACCGCACCCTGGGCCTGTCCGCCCTGGGGGGCACGCTGGAGTTCTACGACTTCGTCATCTACGTGTTCTTCGCGGCGGTGGTCGGCAAGCTGTTCTTCCCGGCCGACATGCCGGAATGGCTGCGCATGCTGCAGACCTTCGGCATCTTCGCCGCCGGTTATCTGGCGCGCCCGGTGGGCGGCATCATCATTGCCCACTATGGCGACGTGATCGGCCGCAAGCGCATGTTCACGCTCTCGATCTTCCTGATGGCGGTGCCCACGCTGGTGATCGGTCTCCTGCCGACCTATGCCAGCATCGGTGTGGCCGCGCCCATCCTGCTGCTGTTGATGCGTACCCTGCAGGGTGCCGCCATCGGCGGTGAAATGCCGGGTGCCTGGGTCTTCGTGGCCGAGCACGTGCCGGCCAACCGTTACAGCTTCGGTGTCGGATCGCTCACTGCCGGCATCACCGGTGGCATCTTGCTGGGGTCGCTCATGGGCATCTTCATCAACAGCGTCTATGGCCCGGCTGAAGTGGCGGCGTATGCCTGGCGCATTCCCTTCATTCTCGGGGGCGTGTTCGGCTTGGTGTCGGTGTATCTGCGTCGCTATCTGGAAGAGACCCCGGTATTCCGCGAGCTGGCTGCACGTCGCCAGCAGTCCAATGAACTGCCCTTGAAGACCGTGCTGCGCGAACACCGCGCCGCCAGCTTGCTGACGGCCGGCATGACCTGGTGCCTGTCGGGCGCGGTGGTGGTGGTGATCCTGATGACGCCGTCCTATCTGCAGACCGTGCATCACCTGCCGGCCAAGCTGGTGATGCAGGCCAACTGCGCCGGCACGCTGATGCTGACCTTGGGTTGCCTGGCCATCGGCTGGCTGTGCGACCGCATCGGCACGCGCGTCAGCATGATCATCGGCTGGGGTGGCCTGGGACTGTCGACCTGGTGGTTCTATGGCCAGTTGCCGGGTTCGCCCGCGTCGCTCATCGCGGGCTATGCGCTGGTGGGCCTGTTCGTGGGCAGCATTTCGCTCACCCCCATTGTTTCCACCCGTGCCTTCCCGCCGGCGGTGCGCTTTACCGGACTGTCCTTCGCCTACAACATGGCTTATGCCGTCTTCGGCGGGCTCACGCCGGTGCTGATCTCGCTGTGGATCAAGGCTGACCCGCGAGGTCCGGCGCTGTATGTGATCGGCCTGTCCATCCTCGGGGTGCTGCTGGCCTTCGTACCGATGAGCAGCAAGGGCTACCGGGCCTGATCGCAGGCGCGAACGCAAAAATGACCAGGCCCGGTAGCGCAAGCTGCCGGGCCTTTGTTTTCTTGATGATGCCGTGGACGTGCAACGCGGCCAGCGCGCCTTCTGGGGGCAACCCTCCGGGAGAGGCCGCCAAGCGTCGCCTGCCGTTGTTGCAGCTCCTTGCCGTGGCACCACCACGGCGCGTCGCCGCGCTAGGCAGTCAACGCTTGGCGACCTCTCGCACTCGCAGATTGAATGTGAACAGGCCCTAGTTGACCAGTTCCCGCTTCAGTTCGGAAATCAGGGCGGGATGCAGCGCGCCGGCACAGAGGAAGGCCGGCCATTGTCCCTTGACCAGATCCATCTCGCGTTCATCGCGGCACAGCAAGATGACCGGTACGTCGGCCAGCTGCTTCTGTGCCTTCAGGTAATGTGCCAGACGCAGACCGCTCATGCCTTCCATGGCCAGCTGCGCCAGTACCACGTCGGGGCGGTCCAGCGCGATGTGTTCGATGGCATCGTTGCCGCTGCTGGCGATCTGGATGTCGATGTCGTTGATGGCCAGCCATTCGGTCAGCGCGCGGCTGATCTCGGGCTGGCTGGTGGCGATCAGGGCGGTCTTGTGCATGAGTGGGCGCTCCATCAGTCATGAAGTCATGGGACAAGCTCATCATGCACTGCGGGCAACATGGCCGCCATCGGGGTTTTCCTGAGCGCCGGCTCAGCTCATGCTGCTCATGGCTTCGCAGCTTTCCGCGCAACGCTGGCAGACGGTCGCGCATTCCTGCATGTCGTCATTGGCATTGCAGCGGGCCTGGCAATGGCGGCAGACCTCGGCACAGATGCCGCAGATCTGTCGGCAATATTGCGATCCCGCCAGTTGCCAGTTGGCCGAGAGCTGGCACAGTTCGGCGCATTCCAGCAACAGGCGTACGTCGTCGGCGGCCAGCTCCTGCGCCGCCGCCGGGCTGATGCCGAAGGCGGCCTTGCGACAGACTTCGTGGCAGTGCTGGCAGGCCTGCAGGCAGGTCGTCATCGAGGACGATGAACTTGTCTGCTGGCTGGACTGATGGACATTACGGGTCTCGGAAACGGTTTGGGTGCTCATGATGGACTCCTTGTATGGATTGAGGGGAGCGATGTCTGCAGACATGCTCAGGTGTTGACGATTTCCCCGCCGTTAGGGTGCAGCACCTGCCCGGTCATGTAGGAGGCGCCTTCGGTGGCGAGAAAGACATAGGCCGGTGCCACTTCGTCTGGCTGGCCGGGACGGCCCAAGGGTACGTTCTTGCCGAAGCTGGCGACCTCTTCTTCACTGAAACTGGCCGGGATCAGCGGGGTCCAGATCGGGCCCGGCGCGACGGCATTGACGTGAATACCGGCCGGGGCCAACTGCTGCGACAGCGAGCGGGTGAAGGCCACGATGGCACCCTTGGTGGCGGCATAGTCGACCAGGTGCTTGCTGCCACGATACGCAGTCACCGAGGCGGTGTTGATGATGCGTGCACCGCGCGTGAGAAAGGGCATGGCTTCCCTGACCAGGTAAAACATCGAGAAGATGTTGGTGCGGAAAGTGTGCTCCAGCTGTTGCTGCGAGATCTGCTCGATGCTCGTGGCCGGGTACTGCTGGGCCGCATTGTTGACCAGCACATCCAGGCGGCCGTAGGCATCCATCACCGCACCTACGGTGTTGCGGCAGAACTCGGGCGAGCTTACGTCGCCCGGCAGCAGCAGGCAGGGGATATCGAGCGCCTGCACCTCTTTCTGGGTCTGGCGGGCGTCTTCCTCCTCCTCCAGGTAGACGATGGCCAGGCGCGCGCCTTCGCGGGCATAAGCCAAGGCTACTGCGCGCCCGATACCGCTGTCGCCACCGGTAATGAGCGCCACCTTGCCAGCCAGGCGCCGTCCGGGTTCTCCGGTTGGTGCGCTGTGCGGACGTGGCTGCATCTCTTGCTCACTGCCGGGTTGATGGGATTGGTGTTGGGCCGGAAGGGTTCCGGTGCTGGCTTGGTTCATGCTGTCCTCCATGTCGTGATGTCCCATGGTAGGAATCCGGGGCGCGGAGGTCTGTAGTCCCGCGCCGTGATCGGGGCGCAGTCCCTCACTGACGGTGATGACGGAGAGGCTGAAGATGAGATCCGTGCCCATCCACCGCCACTGCCGTGCCTGTGAAGCAGAGACAATTCAGCCGGCACCATGCAGGCTTGTCTGGAGCGGGAATTCGGATGGGCAAGCAGTCGGGGAGGGATGCGACGTATGGGTTCTTGGTGGTCTGGCAAGACGCATCGTGTCGCACAGTTGGTTAATTGTCGCCTGACAGCGTCACATTGTTGTCACAGGAATGAAATATGATCCGCGGTCTATCCAAAAATCACGACGCGGGCGAGCACGGTGGAAAGTCATTTCAGTCTGACTCCGGCGACAGGGAGCAAGTTGTTCCAACCGACAGCGGGAGCGCTGGCGGTACAGGTGCCGGTCGTCCAGTTCGATGAGAACAACGCTGCCGTCCTGGAGATCTTCGGCCAGCACAAGGAGCTGGTCAGTCTTCCTGTGGTGGAACGGCAGCGGCCCATCGGTCTCATCAGCCGTCACATCTTCATGTCCCAGATGTCCAAGCCGTATCACCGCGAGCTGTACGAGCGCAAGAGCTGCATCGCCTTCATGGACAAGAACCCGCTCATCGTCGAGGCCGCTACCCCCATCGAAACGCTGGGCGCGCTGGCCGTGGCCTCGGGCGACAAGACCCTGGCTGATGGCTTCCTGATCGTCGAGCAGGGCCAGCTGGCCGGCCTGGGCGCGGGCCTGGCCCTGATGCGTGAACTGGTGAGCATGCAGGAAGAAAAGAACCGCCAGGTCATGCAGAGCATCGATTACGCCAGCGTGATCCAGCGCGCCATGTTGAGCGCCTCGCGCGCCGCCATGACCGAGGCGCTGGCCGATGCCTGCCTGGTGTGGGAGCCACGTGACGTGGTCGGCGGCGACTTCTATCATTTCGAAGCGCATCCCGGCGGCTGGTTTGCCGCCGTCGCCGACTGCACCGGTCATGGGGTGCCGGGTGCCTTCCTGACCCTGATCGCCTCATCCTCGCTGAAGCAGGCACTGGAACTGCATGGCCCGCACGACCCGGCGCGCCTCCTGCGCGAGGTCAACCGCAGCATGAAGCGTGTGCTCGGGCAGCACGGCCAGTCCGACAAGCCCTCCGAATCGGACGATGGCATGGACGCCTGTTTCTTCTGGTTCGACAGTGCCACCCGCACCCTCACCAGCAGCAGTGCCAAGATGCCGCTGTTCCTGCTGGTGGCCGATGGCACCGAAGTGCTGACCATCGAAGGCAAGCGTGTCGGTCTCGGCTATGTCGACACCCCCGACGACATGCAGTGGGATAACCACAGCCAGCAGCTGGCACCGGGGACCATGATCTTCGTCTGTACCGATGGCGTGATCGACCAGATCGGCGGTCCCAGGAACATCGCCTTCGGCAAGCAGCGCCTGCGCCGCACCCTGCTCGAACACGGCCACCTGCCGATGCCGGCGCTGGGGCGCGTGGTCATGGACATTCACGGTCATTACCAGGGGACGCAGCGGCGACGCGATGACATCTGCTTCTTCGGTGTGCGCCTGGCGGCGGCGCTTCAGGATTCTCTTCAAGACTCTCAACACGGAACACAGGCATGAACGGTATCCAACAGGAGTGGGCTGAGTTCCACAGCTATGTCGCCCGGCGCGACATCGTCTTCTACTACGTCGGCTATTTTTCCCAGACCATCATCGCCGCCATGGCCGAGGCCGTGAAGCTGCGCGCCGAGCATACCGGGGCGCTGGCGCAGACGCGGCGCAAACTGTTCTCTTCCTTCATCGAGATGGCGCAGAACATCGTCCACTACTCGGCAGATCTGCACGAGAAGGAAGGAAAAGTCACAGAGCCGCCCATGCGCCATGGAGCGGTCTACATCACCCAGACCGATGGTCGCTACTTCCTGCATTGCGCCAATCCCGTCGATGCCGAGATGGCCGACAGGCTGCGGGCGAAACTGGAACACCTGCGTTCGCTGACCAATGACGAAATCAAGGCTGCCTACAAGGAAATGCTGCGCACCGAGACACCGCCCGACAGCAAGGGTGCCGGTCTGGGTTTCCTGACGGTGGCGCGCGATGCCAGTGCGCCGCTGGACTTCGAGTTCTCCCAGCCGGCCGCCGATGGCGCGCAGACCTTCTATCTCCGGGCCACCATCTGAGGGCCCGCCGCCTCTGACACACGACACCATGGACAACTTATTCATCGCCGCCAGCGCCAGCTCCCCCGAGGTGGATTTCCGCTTCGACCAGCGCACGCTTTCGCTGAAGGGCGAATCCTACCCCGAGAATGCCGCCCAGTTCTGGGGCGAGATCATCACCACGCTGCGCCGCTTCCTGGTCGACGATGAACACGGCGGCACCATCACCGTCAACGTGGCGCTGGCCTACTTCAACAGCTCCAGCACCAAGATGTTGTTCTCGCTCTTCGACGCCTTGAACGAGAAGGCCGAGAGCGGAACCGAAGTCGTTCTGAACTGGTACCACGACGAGGAAGACGACACCATCTTCGAATTCGGCCAGGAGTTGCAGGAAGATTTCGCCGCGCTGGTCTTCCACGATCACGCGGTGCAGAGCTGATGGACCGCGACGATCTTTTTGCGGCCGAAGCCGAGGCCCTGCACCGTGCTACGGCAGTACTGGCCGATCCCGCCAGCGCCCCGGCCAGCCATCGCGCGGCGCTGGAGGAACTGGTGCAGCACTATGGCCAGCTGATGCGCCAGAGCCGTCGCCTGATCTCGCGCAGCGACCGCACCGAGCGCGAGCTGAACCTGCTCAATGCGCGACTGCAGCAGTTGAGCGATGAACTGGACTACAAGGCGCGGCACGACAATCTGACCGGCGCCCTCAATCGTGGCGCTGTCTTCGAGCGCGCACACCAGATCCTGGAACAATCGTCGATGTCGCTGATCGTGCTGGACATCGATTTCTTCAAACGCATCAATGATGAATTCGGCCATCCGACAGGCGATGCCGTGATCCGCGAACTGGTTGGTCGTCTGCGCACCACGCTGGCAGGCAACGGCGTCATCGGCCGCGTGGGTGGCGAGGAATTCACCATCCTGCTGGCCGGGGTGGCGCTGGAACAGGCAGTGACCCTGGCCGGCAGGATCCGCCAGGCGATTGCCGGTGAACGTTTCCAATGCCTGTCGGCGCGGCCGGTCACCTCCAGCTTCGGAGTGGCCTGGGCCACCGCCGGCAGCGATTTTGAAGAAGCCTATGCCCGTGCCGACCAGGCCTTGTATCAGGCCAAGCGCGGTGGGCGCAATCGGGTGGAGTCCGAGGATACGGTGACCGGCTGAAGCCCAGCGCCCCTCATCGTGCAGGGGCTCGATGAGGCGAGCGACCGCCCGCAGGCGCCTTCAGTAGCGCGTCATGGCCGCCACCAGCGCGGCCAGCGAGTCGGCATTCATCTTGCGCATGACCTGCTGGCGATGGGCCTTGACGGTGCGTTCCGAGGTGCCCAGTTCGGCGGCGATCTGCTTGTTCAACCTTCCCTTGACCAGACGTTCCAGCACTTCGCGTTCGCGCCGGGTGAGGGTCTTCAGGCGTGCATGATGTTCCTGCCGCTGCTGCATCTGCGGACCGGATTCATCGAAGGGCATGAGCGCACCCCGGAAAGCTTCCACCAGCTGCTGCCGCACCATGGGCTGCGCGCCATGCTCACTGGCCGCGCCGGGGAGGGGGCGCGGGCCGGCATCGTGGTGCCCGCTGTACATCTCCTCCGGTGCATTGGCGGCGGTATGGCCGGTGATGACGATCAGGGGCCGGCCCAGTTCACGTTCATCCAGCAGAGAACGCAGGCGCCGCGCGTCGAGATTCTGCATGTGGACTTCCAGCACCAGCCCGCCAGGGGCGCTGCCGGTCGTGTGCTGCAGGAACTGGGCCGCCGAGGAATGGTGGGCGACGTGGAATCCGGCGGCCTCCAGCAGGCGGACCAGCGGGCCACCCAGAGAGTCTTCACCACCGACGATGTGAGCGAGATGTGCAGTTGTCATGTTTTTCTTCCTTGACCGATACGGACGCATCGAACGGGTCTAATGGGCTTCACCGCTCCCTCGTCAGGCAGACTGCTTTCCTGGGGACAAGGACATGCGGGAAGAAAAACGCAGTTTTACCGGGATGTCGAAAATAGTCGACGCTGGCTGAAATTCAGGCCAGTGAGTTCAAATTTATTCGAATATTTCCTCGTTATTTTTCGAGATGCAGCTGCGGTGCAGCGTGCAGCGGCCTGTTCGCAGACGTGTGGGGAGGTGTTCCTGCCGTGGCTGGCTTCAACTTGCGGGGACGGGTGCCGTGTCGGTCCGGCTCACTGTCTGCCCGTATACCTGTGCTCGTCCGTGTGCCTTGGCCTGATACAGGTTCTGGTCGGCCAGGGCGATCAGCGAGGCGGGGCTGCTGCTGTGGCCTGGCGCATCCACCGAGGCCACCCCGATGCTCAAGCTGACGTATTGACCGATCTCCGACCTGGCATGGGGCAGATGCAGCCGGGCCACGGCGTCGCAGACGTCGCGTGCCAGCTTCATGGCCTGATCGAGACCGGCCATGGGCAGGATGCAGGCGAACTCCTCGCCGCCATAGCGTGCCACGCAATCGTAGCTGCGGTGGAAGTTGCTGCGGATGGCGTGCGCCACTTCGGCCAGGCATTGGTCGCCAGCCTGATGACCGTAGTGGTCGTTGTATTTCTTGAAGTAATCGATGTCGATCATCAAGAGTGACATGGCTTGGCCGGAGCGCTTGCACAGCTCCCATTTCTCGGCCAGCTCGCTGTCGAACTTGCGACGGTTGAACAGGCCCGTGAGCGAATCGGTGACGGCAATGTTGCGATAGAAATCCGATTGCAGCTTCAGCGTCAGGTGCGTCAGTACGCGTGCCTTGAGCACGGTGCCGTTGATGGGCTTGCTGATGAAGTCCACGCCGCCGGCATCGAAGCCCTTGACCTCATCTTCCTCGCTTTTCAGTCCGGTCAGGAAGATCACGGGGATGCCCAGCGTGACGGTGTTCTGCTTGAGCCGTTCGCAGGTCTCATAGCCGTTCAGTCCTGGCATGTTCACGTCCATCAGGATCAGGTCCGGTACGACCTTCTCGCTCAGCTCGATGGCCTGCACACCGCTGGTAGCCATGAAGATCTCGTAATCGCCCTTGAGCAGGGCATTGGCCAGGCGGATGTTGATGGGCTGGTCGTCGCACAGCAGTACGCGCGGGCGGCTGCCGCGCAGGGACGAGAGTTCTTCCAGGATGCGTTTCAAGTGGATTCTCCGAAGTGATGATCGAGATGGGCCAGGGCCGCCGGGAAATCGAGTTTCTCGATCAGTTCCCACAACTGCTGGTAGTAGGGTTGTCGCATCAGCCCATGGCGCTTGCCGATGGCTTCGGCCAGATCCAGCGCTTCAAGGTTGCTCGACGCTAACAAGGCGTGCAGCTGCTGCCTGTCAGGAAAATCGGTCGCCTTTGTCGAGGCCGGCAGCTCTTCTGCATCGGCCAGCGGCAGCCCCGCCGGCGATGGATCGCGCACCCCTTGCAGTGCCTGTACGGCCAGTTGCTGCAGGACTACGCCGGCATCGCGCCGCACTGCGCCCTGTTGTTCATGCCAGCCCGCTGCACGGGCAGTGAAAAGGGCATCGGGCGACTCTTCCCGTGCAGCGCGACATGCGTTCTCGATGTCGGCGAAATACGCGGCCAGGCCGCTGGCGCCGATGGTGGCGCACAGACCCTTGAAGGCATGACTGCTCTGGCCGATGTCTACTGCCGAGACCTGCGTCAGCGCCGCCTCATATTGCGTGAACAGCCGCTCCAGTTCCGCTCCGGCGGCATCCAGCGTGGTACGGTAGACGTCGCTGGCCTGACGGAAGCGCCGCATCACGTCGGCGTGCTGCTCGACCTGCTGGCGGTCGGCGGGCAGGGAGACGGCGCTGGTCTCGGTCGGTGCGCGTTCTTGCGGGGCGGCGGGGCGATCGTGCTGCAGGTGCGACAGCAGGGTAGGGACCAGTGTACTGACGTCGATGGGTTTGGCAATGTGGCCGGCCATGCCGGCATCGATGCAGCGGCGGCGATCTTCCGGCGAGGCATTGGCGGTCATGGCGAGGATGGGGATATGGCGCAGGTCCTGCTGGCGACGGATGCGCCGGGTGGCTTCGATGCCGTCGATACCGGGCATCTGCAGATCCATCAGAATCAGGTCGAAATGGCGCTCGGGATCGCTGGCCAGGGCTACGCCGGTGCTACCGTTCTCGGCGCTGGTGATGTGCGCGCCGCATAGCGACAGCAGACCGCTGGCGACCTGACGGTTGACGGCATTGTCTTCCACCAGCAGGATGTGCACGCCTTCCAGTTCGCGTGCGCCCTCGCGCACGGCTGGGGAATCGGCATGCGGGCTGGCCTGGTCCGCGCGCGCCTGCGACAGCGGCGTGGCATCTTCGATCTGCATCGGCAGGTCGAACCAGAAGCGGCTGCCGCGTCCCGGTTCGCTGCTCACCTGCAACTGTCCGCCCATGAGCTGCACCAGATGGCGGCTGATGGCCAGACCCAGGCCGGTGCCCCCATAGCGGCGGGTGGTGGAGGCCTCGGCCTGGGTGAAGGCATCGAAGATGTCCTGCAGGCGTTCCGGGGCGATGCCGATGCCGGTGTCGCACACTTCTACTCGCAACATCAGCTGCTGCGCGTTGCTGCCCGGCAGGCGCGTCAGCTGTACGTCGACTCGTCCCAGATGGGTGAACTTGAGCGCATTGCTGATCAGGTTGACCAGCACCTGCTGCAGGCGGTAGACATCGCCCACCACGCGTTGCGGCAGCTCGCCGTCCAGTGCGATGTGCAGACTCACGCCTTCCTGGGGCGGGCTGCCCGCCAGGATCGCGGCGAGATCGTGATGCAGTTTTTCCAGCGAGAAGGCCTGCAGTTCCAGCAGTACCTGGCGGGCATCCATCTTGGAAAAATCCAGCAGGTCATTGAGCAGATTGAGCAGCGACCGTGCCGAGATTTCGGCCTTGTTCAGGTAGTCGCGCTGGGCCGGTTGCGGCTGTGTCCGTTGCAGCAGCTGGATCATGCCCAGCACGCCGTTCATGGGGGTGCGGATTTCATGACTGACGCTGGCCAGGAACAGGCTCTTGGCCGAACTGGCCTGCTCGGCCTTCAGACGCGCCTCGACCAGGTTGTTTTCGAACTCGATGCGCTGGGTGATGTCCAGGTTGATGCCGATCACCCGTACCGGCGCGCCCATGCCGTTGCGGTCCACGTGCGCCCGAGCCTGCACGAAGCGGATGCTGCCGTCCTCGCGCTGCACCCGAAACACCGGTTCGAATTCTCCGGTACCGGCCAGCGCCGCCTGCAGGGCTGCTTCTACATAGCCGACATCGTCGGGATGCACGCGACGGCGCCAGCCGTCATAGGTGGTGACGTGGCCGCTGCGACCATCGCCGATACCGTAGATCTCGGCGATCTGGCGGTTGAATTCCAGCGTATCACTGTGGCGGTCCCACACCCACACGCCCAGCTTGGCCACTTCCGCAGCCAGCATCAACTGGTCGCGCGCGGCCGCCAGTTCGGCTTCCTGCTGGCGTTGCAGGCTCATGTCCATGGCGATGTAGAGATCGCCGATATGGCGCTGGCGGTGGTCCAGCATGGAAGTCTGCTGACGCGTGACGGGCAGAGTCACGCCATCCTTGCGACGATAACGCAAGTCGCTCACGGCCTTCTCTTGCGCCGTTGCCTGGGCGCCGGTGGCCGGACTGTTGAGACGGCCCGAGAAGGCTTCTTCCTTCATCTGACCGATCACTTCCTCGGCCGGATAGCCCAGCATGCGTTCAGCGCCGCGATTGAAGAGAGTGATCACGCCATCCGGTGCGGTGGCGATGATGGCCACACCGGTGGCCGAGCTGAGCACGTTGTTGAGCAGGGCATTGGCCTGCTGTACCTGGTCCAGCAGGGACTGGTTCTGGGCCAGTGCATCGCTGAGCTGGTTGCGGTTGTGGGTGATCTCGGTCACATCATGGGCCACGACGTAGAAGCCGATTACATCCCCGGCTTCGGTGATGTCGGGGATGTAGGTGGTCAGGACGTGCTTGTAGCCGTTGACGGCATGGGTGAAGGTGCGCTCGAAGATCTGTTTTTCGCCGGCCAGCACGGCATCGATGTAGGGCAGGGCACTTTCGTAGAGCTCCGTTCCTACCAGGTCCAGCATGTACATGCCGGTGATTTCACCATGTGCCCGTCCGAACACTCGCTCGTAGGAGGCGTTGGCGAAACGGTTGATGAGATGCTTGTCCCAGTAGCCAACCAGCGAGGGCATCACGTTGAGCACGGTCTGCAGCATGGTCTTGGCCTGGTGCAGCGCATGGGTACGCTGCTGCACAGTCAGTTCCAGTTCTTCGTTGATGCGGTGCAGCTGGCGTTCGATGCGTTTCTCGCGCGTGATGTCGCGCAGCATGAAGGCCTTGCCGATCTGTTGCCCGGCACGGTCGCGCAGCGGGAACATCAGCGCCGAGGCATAGCGCAACGCCTCCCCCTGCAAGCTGACCACGTGTGGCTCCTCCTGCTGACCGGGGGCGGGACTGAAACCTGTCCCCGGCTGCCGGGCGTTGCTGCGCTGGTCCAGTTCGCGCAGCGTTGCGTGCGCGGACAGGGCCGTGCCCAGTGCCCGATCCTCCGAAAGGCCCAGAGTATCGGTGGCACCCCGGTTCCAGGACGTGATCAGTCCATGGGCATCGGTAGTGACGATGGCGTCGGGCGAACTGTCCACCACGGCGGCCAGCAGTGCGCGCGCTTCCTGCAATTTGCCTTCGCGGGTGGAAAAGACCTGATAGGCCAGCGCGATGGCCAGGATCAGCATGGTCAGCGTACCGCAGGAGAGCAACATGGCGCGGTCGCTGATGAACTGGTGCGCCTGGGTGTATTCAGGGGCGGCGCGGATCGCCAGTTTCCAGGCGCGGCCATAGAGCGGCAGGGCGGTATCGAGGGTGACGGCGCCATCGATCTGGTCGAATCCGCCGCTGCGGAACAGTTCGACCGCAGGTGCGTCGCTGGCCACGTCCTCCACACGGATCTGCAGCGAATGGACGTTCCAGCGCCGGCTCAGTTCGGACAGGATGTCGTGTACCGACAGCGGTGCGTAGGCCCAGCCGATGATTTTTTCCCGACGCTGCTCCATGGTCGGCGGAGTGACCGAGCCGGCATAGATGGGCAGCAGGAAAAGATAGGCATTGGCGGCAGTGCCTTGCTTCTGTACCAGGCTGATCGGCGTGGTCAGTTCGGCGCGGCCGGTCAGCATGGCGTGGTCGGCGGCCGAGCGGCGTTCGGGCGAGGAGGCGATGTCCAGACCCAGGGCTTGCCGATTGGGAACGATGGGCTCGATGTATTCGATGACGTAGCGTTCACCGGGATTGTGGGTGAGCTCGGTGATGCTGGAAAACAGCATCTGCTCCTGGCGTACCTTCTTCTCATAAGCCGGCAGCGCGGCCAGCGGCACATGACGGATGAAGCCGAAGCCGCCCGCCCAGGGGAACTCCTGGGCCAGATCGCGGCTGTCCATGTAGCGCAACAGTTTCTCGCGGCTCAGTTCATCCGCGCCGATGGCCAGGATGGCGCCACGGGTACCGCGCAGGCCGTGTTCGTAGCGGCGCAACAGGGATTCGATGTCGTCGCGGATCCAGCGGCTGTCCAGTGCCAGACTGGCCTGTACTTCCTTCTGGTTGAGTTGCGACAGGCCGGCCACGCCCGCCAGCAGCAGGCTGAAGGCGACGAGCAGGAACAGGCAGGTATTTCTCGTGATTCTGGTCATGATCAATATTGTTATGGTGGAACAGCCTCGCGTCCCCCAACGCGAACGGGCGCCCAGCGCCCTGTCCTGCCGATTGCAACAGTCCCGGGTCGGGCTGGCAATCAGGAAATTCCCGGGTCAGCCGGCGCAGGGCAGGCTGACCCCAATACGTATTTGCCTCAGTGCAACAGGATGCGCGCCTTCAGCGGCATCTCGTCGATCTGCTCGAAGCGCCGCAGACGCGCCAGGATGGCTTCGTCCAGTACGTGCTCCTTGTTGAGCAGCAGGACGCCGGAGCGGGTGCGCAGGTCCTCGGCCAGCTTCATGCCCACGCGCAGGTCTTGCGGCGCCAGCAGGCGGGTCTGCTGTTCCAGGGCCAGGCGTTGTTCTTCCATCATGGCGATGAAGGTCTCGACCACCAGCGGGTCGTAGCGATGGCCGGCGTGGGCGCGCAGCATGGTCAGGGCCTTCTCCGGGCTGACGTTGTGGCTGGTGATGCCGCCATTGCACAGACCCTCGAAGTCGCGCACCACCGCCAGGATGCGCGAGCCCAGCGGGATGGCGTCGCCCGAGAGGCTTTCCGGTACGCCACGGCCATCGTAGCGTTCGTGCTGATGGCGGATGATCTCGCCGCTCTCGGCCAGGGTCGGGATGGGGGTGAGCAGCATCTGGCCCTTGACCGGATGCCAGAGGAAACGCTGCAACTCGTCGCTGCTCATCTTTTCGATGGGCTTTCTTACCAGCTCATCGGAGAGGTCCAGCTTGCCGATGCCGTGCAGCATGCCGGCCATCATGGTGTGCCTGGCATGCAGGCTGGTCATGCCCATGCGCATGGCCAGCTGTTCGCACCAGCGGGCGATGCGCGCCGACTGACCATTGGCCAGTCCGGCGCGCAGTTCGCTGATGTCGGAGAAGACGTGCAGCATGCTGAGGAAGGCTTTCTGTTCTTCCTCCTGGGCACTCTCCAGGAACAGCACGGTCTGGCGCAGTTCCTCGGTGCGGGCCTGGACCTGGCGTTCCAGCTGGCGGGTGAAATCGGCCAGTTGCAGATTCTGTTCGCGCACCTTGCGTTCCAGTGCCATTTTCTGCTTGCGCAGTTGCTGTTCTTCCAGCGCATGGGCGACCGTCATGAGCAGTTCGCGGTCTTCCCAGGGCTTGGAGAGGTAGTGGTGGATGCCGCCATCATTGATGGCCGAAATGGTGCTGCCGATCTCGGAATAACCGGTCAGCAGGATGCGCATGGTGGCCGGCCACTGTTGCTTGACCTGGGCCAGGAACTGGGCACCATTCATGCCCGGCATGCGCATGTCGGAGATCACCAGATCAACTTCGGCGCTGGCCAGGATGTCCAGCCCGGCCTCGGCACTGGTGGCCGTCAACAGGCGATAGCCCAGAGGCCGGAAGCTGCGTTTGAGGGCCGACAGGATGCTCTGTTCATCGTCCACCAGCAGTACGCAGGGCGGTGGCAGGGCGAACGGATCGGCTTGTTGCAGGGTCTGGAGTTCCTGGCTGTGGATGGCGGTCATGATGCTTCTCCTGGTTCGCCCGTGGCCTTGCTGGCCGGCTGGGCGCTGGCGGGATCGATGGGCAATTCGATCCGGAAGGTGGTGCCTTGGCCCGGTTCACTGCTGACATGAATATCGCCGCCGTGCTTCTTGATGATGCCGTAGGACAGCGACAATCCAAGCCCGGTCCCGCTGCCGACCGGCTTGGTGGTGAAGAAAGGTTCGAAGATGCGGTTGATGTGTTCGGGCGCGATGCCGTGGCCGGTATCGCTGATGCTGACGATGGCGCGCTCGCCCCGGCGTTCGGTGCGGATGGTCACGCTGCCACGTTCGGTGATGGCCTGAGCTGCATTGACCAGCAGGTTCATGAAGACCTGGTTCAGTTCCGAGGCCAGGCACTTGACCATGGGCAGTTCGCCGTATTGCTTGATGATGGTGACCTTGTACTTCAGTTCGTTGTTGGCGATGTTGAGGGTGCTGTCCAGCCCGTGATGCAGGTCGGCCATCTGCCAGTTGCTTTCGCCGGTGCGCGAGAAATCCTTGAGTGACTGCACGATGTTCTTGACCCGCTGCAGGCCCTCGTTGGATTCGGCCAGCAGTTCGGTGACGTCTTCGCTGAGGAATTGCAGGTCGGCGCGTGCCTCGTAGGCCTGCAGTTCGGATTGCGCCACGCTGGTGGGCAGCGTGCCGCCGGCGACGCACTGGTAGAGTTTGATGCCCTCCAGCAGCGTGGCTACGTAGTTGCCCAGGGTATTGAGATTGGCGTTGACGAAGCCGATCGGGTTGTTGATCTCGTGCGCCACACCGGCCGCAAGCTGGCCGATGGAGGCCAGCTTCTCCGACTGCATCAGCTGGGCCTGGGCCATCCTGAGCTGCTCGATCAGGGCACGCTGTTCTTCGGCCTGGCGTTGCAGGGTGTCTTCGAGCTGCTTGCGGCCGGTGATGTCGGTCATCAGTCCGATCACTTCCAGGGGAGTGCCTTCGGCATCCCGGATCAGACGCAGCGTATCGTGCATCCACAGGTAGCTGCCATCGCTGGCGCGGAAACGGTATTCATAGATCTTCTGGTCTTCCACGAAGAGCATGGCCAGGCTGGAGAAGATCGCGGCGGTGTCATCGGGGTGGATGTGGTTGAACCAGAAGTTGGGATCGTCCAGCATTTCCTCCGGATCGTAGCCCAGCAGGCGGGTGGCGTTTTCGCTGACGAAGGTGAGCTGGAAGTCGCCCGAGGGTACGCTGCTGTAGATGATGGCCGGGGTGTTGCCGATGATGTGGCGATACCGTGCATTGGCCTTGACCAGGGCGCGGGTGTCGGGCGCGTCATCGGTATGGGTACGCGGGCTGGCGCACTCTTCGGCCATCAATGCTTCGCTGTGTCCCATGTTCGCCTCCTCAGCGATGGCTCCCCGGTCAAGGGCGGGAGCCGCGCCCCGCTGGTCAGGCCGCGCGCAGCAGCGCCACGCGCTTGGCCTCTGGTGAGCGCATCGGGATAGACTGGGCCGGCATGCCTTCCAGGTTGAATACGCTGATGGCCTGGATCATTTGCCGGGTCGATTCTTCCAGGCTGCCGGCTGCGGCGGCGGCCTCTTCCACCAGCGCCGCATTGCGCTGGGTCACTTCATCCATCAGCACTACGGCTTCGTTGACCTGGTGGATGCCGGTCTGCTGTTCCCCCGAGGCTGCGGTGATCTCGGCCACGGCGGTGGCCGCTTGCGTGACCGAGCGCATGATGCCGCCCATGGTGTCGCGGATCTCACCAGCCAGTTTCACGCCCGAGCCGACCCGCTGCGAAGATGCCTCGATGAGCAGCTTGATCTCCTTGGTGGCCTGGGTCGAACGTTGCGCCAGGTTGCGTACCTCGCCGGCCACCACTGCGAAACCGCGTCCCTGCTCACCGGCGCGGGCGGCTTCCACGGCGGCGTTCAAGGCCAGGATGTTGGTCTGGAAGGCGATGCCGTCGATCAGTCCGGTGATCTGCTTGATCTGCTCGGCGCTCTTGTGGATCGCATCCATGGTGTCATTGATGTGGTTGATGGAAGCTTCGCCACTGCGCGTGGTGGCCAGCGCTTGCTCCACCAGGTGGTTGGCCTGGCGCGCGTTCTCGCTGTTCTGGGTCACGGTGGAGGCCAGCTCTTCCATGCTGGCGGCGGTTTCTTCCAGGCTGCTGGCCTGGGATTCAGTACGGGCCGACAAGTCCATGTTGCCGCGTGCGATCTCCCCGGTGGCCTGGGCAATGTGCAGGCCGCTGCGGCGCACGTCACCGACCGAGGCCACCAGGTTGACGCGCATCTGTTCCATGGCTTGCAGCAGCGCGCCCATTTCATCGCGGCGCGCCTGGAGATCGGTGGCCGACAGATCGCCGCCAGCCACCCGGCGCGCTTGCGCTACCGCCCGACGCAAGGGGGTGAAGATACGTTTGGCCAGCGTCATGCGCAGCAAGGCCAGGCTGGTCAGGGCAATGCCGGTGGTCACCAGTGTCGGGAGGCTGCTGGCGTGGCTGCTGCACTGGCCGTTCAGGAAAGCCAGCGCGCCTACACCCGCGGCGGCCGTGGCCAGGCCGAGGTCCAGCCGGGCCTTCAGTGAAACCTGCGACACCTGGCGCAGCTTGCCGCGCAGACCGGTGGGTACGACTTCGCCGCGATGGACCGCGATGCGGGTGCTTTCCTTCTTCAGCTCCTGGTAGGCCTGGTCGGCGGCGGCGATCTCGGTGCGGCTGGGCTTGGTGCGCACCGACATGTAGCCGGTGCACACGCCGCGTTCCCAGATCGGCGTGACATTGGCCTTGACCCAGTAGAAGTCACCGTTCTTGCAGCGGTTCTTGACCAGCCCGGTCCAGGGCAGGCCCGCCTTGAGGGTGCTCCACAGGTCGGCAAAGGCCAGCTCCGGCATGTCCGGATGGCGCACGATGTTCTGCGGGGCGCCAATCAGCTCTTCTTCCGTAAAGCCGCTGATGTCGATGAAGGTCGGGTTGACATAGGTGATGCGGCCCTTGATATCGGTCTTGGAGACGATGGAGGCGTGGGCGTCGATCTCGCGCTCTTGTTGAGTGACGGGTAGGTTGAGGCGCATGATCGGTCCCTGAAAAATTGATTGATGGAATCATTAAAGCATAAATTCATTGAAATCACTAAAAAATCGATTCTCTACGGGAATATATAATGAATTTGTTGCGGGCCTCCAACTAAGTTGTCATTACGAAAAGTCTTGAGGGGATGCTGAAGTTTTTTTGTAAGTCATTGATTTATAGGTATTAAATTCAATTTTGGCGACGCTGCGAATGGACCGCTCCCAGCCGTTGCAAAAACGCTTCACCATTTTATAAAATGATTAAATTGATTTAATTGTTTGTTCGAGGTCTAATGATGAGCATGGACATGGAATAGTCGATTCGTACGGGCCGTCGCCAAGGCGCGGCGCAAGGGGGGGGCAGACGTGAGCAACAAGAACAAGGTGGTGCTGCTGACCATCATCGCCACCGTCGTGGCCGCGACGGTGCCGGTGATCGGCATGCTGTGGCTGTCGCGCCAGGCGGTGATCCAGTCCGAGCATGAGCGCCTGACGCGCTACGCCGAGACCGTCGTGGAGCGCGCCGAAGCCACCTTCCAGAACGCCCAGCGCTCCCTGAAATCGCTCTCGCCGCTGCTGCTCTTTCCCTGTTCGGATGAACACATTGCCCAGATGCGGCTCATTGCCGTCCATTCCGGCACCATCGAGGAAATGGGTTATTACGAATACGGCCAGCTCAAGTGCACTTCCTGGGACCGGCGTGGTCAGGCGCTGCGGCGGGCCCAGCCTGAGCCGCAGTTCACGACCCGTGACGGCATCGGTGTGGCGCTGGAACAGCCGTCCTTTGTCACCGACGGCCCCAGCATGATGGCCATCCAGTACGGAGCCCATGTGGCCCTGGTGCAGCGTGAACGCTTCGTCGATGTGGTCCTGGAAGATGGCGTGCATGTGGTGCTGGCGCGCAATGGCTTCGGGCTGGTGGCGCAGTACGGCGTGCCGTTGTCGGCGGGCATGGCAGGGCGGGCGCTGGGTGGTCTGGGTACCCAGGATTTCGACGGGTTCTTTGTCTCCACCGTCAGTCGCGATGGCTGGACCGCTGCGGCCATCATCGATGGACAGCAGGTACTGGAGGCCATGACGGGAGAGCAGCAGTGGTTCCTGCCCGCTGGCGTGCTGCTGGGGCTGGTCCTGGTGCTGCTGGTGCTGCGCGTGTCGCAGGCGCGCCTGTCGCCGCTGGCGGAACTGCAACTGGCCGTGCGCAAGCGTGAATTCATCGTTTTCTACCAGCCCATCATCGAGCTGGCCACCGGGCGCTGCGTTGGCGCCGAAGCACTGATTCGCTGGCGTCGCCCGGACGGCAGCATCGTGCGGCCCGACTTGTTCGTGCCGCTGGCCGAGGAGAGCGGTCTGATCCTGCCCATGACCGACCAGGTCATCGCGGCCGTGCTGGCCGAGCTGGGCGATACCCTGCGCGCCGACCGCGCCCTGCACGTGGCCGTCAATGTCGCCGCCCAGGATATCAAGACCGGTCGCATCATCGATGTGGTCAGCCAGATGCTGGCCGGTACCGATATCCGTACCGAACAGTTGTGGATGGAAGCCACCGAACGCGGCTGCATGGATATCGCCTCGGCCCGGGTGACGCTGGCGCGGGCGCGTGAGTTGGGGCATTCGATGGCGCTCGATGATTTCGGCACCGGCTATTCGAACCTGCAGTATTTGCAGGGCCTGCCCATGGATGCGCTCAAGATCGACAAGTCCTTCGTCAGCACCATAGGCACCGGTGCGGCCACCAGTGCGGTGATCGATCACATCATCGCCATGGCCAAGAGCCTGCATCTCTACATCGTCGCCGAGGGCGTGGAAACCCTGGAACAGGCCGCCTACCTGAGCGAGCACGGGGTCGACTTCGCCCAGGGCTGGCTGTTTGCCCAGCCCTTGCCGGCGGCCGATTTCATTGATTTCTACCGGGCCACGCTGGCCGATTACGGCAGCGGGCCTGAGCTCATCCGCGGGCCCCAGGCTGCCACTTCCACCGCACTGAGCGCCTGAGTCGCACGCCGTCGCCGGCGCAATGCTGGCTCAGTGCCGCTCCGCTGCGCCGCCCTGCATGCGCAAGGCCAGTGCCAGCGCCTGGTCCATGCCCGCCATGTGCCGTACCAGCATGGCCGGGATCATGCCCATGACAATATCGGCCAGCGGCGCGTTGCCGTCCTCCAAATAGGGCCGCAGACGGTGCAGCAGCGCCAGCAGCTCGGCGTGGTCGCGGCGATGGGCGCGGATCTCGCTGTAGCCGATGGCGTCCATCATCTTTTCTTCTTCCCGGAATCCCTGTTCGATCTGCGCCACCAGTGCGCCATAGGCTGCGGCGAACTGCGTGGGCGGTACCACCGCCAGGGCGGCCACGCTCTCCAGCACTTCGCGATGTTCGGCATCCATCTCGGCCAGCAGGGCCGGGATGCGTTGCGCCAGCGGCGGGTTGTCGCCGCTCGGGGCGAGGGATACGACACGATCGGCAGAGGGAACCATGACCAGCCTCCTGAGGCAGGGCGCGACCGCACGCGGGTCGCAACGCAGACATCCACGGCAGCGGCAGACGCACGACCTGCCACAGGGATGTTCATGTCCGATTCTAGAAGTCTGGTCTCGAAATAATTTGAGATAGCTCAAGCCGATCAGGATTGGTCGGGAGTTCGGGGTGGCTCGGCGCGCACGGCCACGCGCGCCCGCGATCTCCATGAAAAAGCCCCACGGCACCGTCAGGGGTGGAGTGGGGCGGGTCTTGCCGGCCGACCGGGCGTCGGCCGTGCGCTTGTAAAAAGCGCCGTTCCTGGCTCTGCAGTAGGTGCCGTCAGGGGGGCAGCACCTTGCGCAGCATTGCTGCCAGTTCAGGCGGGGAAAACTTGGCGACGTAACCATTGGCGCCCACCGAACGCACATGGTCTTCGTTGGCGGCACCGGTCAGTGAAGAATGGATCACCACCGGCAGTTGCTTGTAGAGGTCCGAAGCCTTGATCTTGCGGGTCAGGGTGAAGCCATCCATCTCCGGCATCTCGAGGTCGGTCAGCACCATGGCGACCTTGTCGGTGAGCGGTTTGCCTTCCTGTTCGGCTTGGCGGGCCAGCTCCTGGAGTTTCTTCCAGGCTTGCACGCCGTCGGTGGTCATCACGTAGGGCAGCTTGAGATCGGTCAGGCACTGCTCGATGAGGGCGCGTGCCATGCGTGAATCGTCAGCGGCCAGCACGACCGAGCCCGGCTTGATCTTCAGTTCATTGCTGCCGGCCGGGACCGGCTCGATCTGTTCCTTGACCGGCGAGATCATGTTGAGGATCTGCTCCACGTCCAGCACCTGCACCAGGCGACCGCCATCCTGGGCCGAGTCGAGGCGGGCGATGCTGGTGACCACGCTGCCGGAAGCATGGGAGTCAGCCGGCAGGACCTGGCTCCAGTCCAGGCGCACGATTTCCTCTACCGATTCCACCGCGAAGGCCTGGGTATGGCGGGCGAACTCGGTGATGAGCAGGATGTTGAAGCCATGCCCCGGCTTGCATCCGGCCACCGCCGGCAGGTCCACCACCGACATCACCTGGCCGCGGATGTTGACCATGCCCAGCATCGGGGAGCGCATGCCGGCCGCAGCGGTGATGTCCATCATGGGCACGATCTCGCGGATCTTGAAGACATTGATGCCATACAGCTCGCCCGGCTTGTCGGTGCTGCCGTCCGGGGTGCCGAGGCGGAACAGCAGCAGTTCGAACTTGTTGCTGGAGGTCAGGTTGGTACGTTCGTCGATTTCTTTTTGGAAGGCGTCCATATCGTCCTCAAGGATCAGAATTGTTCCCAGTCGCCGTTGTCGGCGCTGTCATGCTGGCTCCTGGCCTGGGCACCGGGACGGGCGGCAGGCGCAGGCTGGGCGATGTTCCTGGCGCGTGGCGCAGCCACTGCCGGACGTGCCGGGGTAATGTCACGCGGGGCGCTGGCCGCCCGGGCAGGCCGGACTGGGGCGGCTTGTACAGATGCCGCCACGTGCCTGTCATCCAAGCGGAACACGCCGACCGTCTGGCTCAGGCGTGCCGCCTGTTCCTGCAAGGCCTTGGCGGCCGCGGCAGCCTGTTCGACCAGGGCAGCGTTCTGCTGGGTATTTTCATCCATCTGCGTGACGGCATTGTTGATCTGTTCGATACCCTGGCTCTGCTCGGCGCCGGCAGCGGTGATCTCGGCGACGATGTCGGAGACGCGCTTGACGCTGGCCACCACCTCGTCCATGGTCTGGCCGGCTTCGCCGACCAGCTTGGTGCCGGTGTCGACCTTGGCCACCGAGTCGTCGATGAGCGCCTTGATTTCATGGGCCGCCGATGCGCTGCGCTGGGCCAGCGAACGTACTTCCGAGGCCACCACCGCGAAACCGCGTCCCTGTTCCCCGGCACGGGCCGCTTCCACGGCCGCATTCAGGGCCAGGATGTTGGTCTGGAAGGCAATGCCGTCGATGACCGCGATGATGTCCACGATTTTGCGCGACGATTCATTGATGGCATCCATGGTATGAACAACCTTGCCCACTACCTGGCCTCCAGCCTGGGCCACCTCGGAGGCCGAGACCGCCAGTTGGTTGGCCTGGCGGGCATTGTCGGAGTTCTGGCGCACGGTGGAAGTCAGTTCTTCCATGGCCGAGGCGGTTTCTTCCAGGGCGCCGGCCTGCTGTTCGGTACGGGAGGACAGGTCCATGTTGCCGGTAGCGATTTCGGCCGAAGCGGTGCTGATGGTGTCGGTGCCCACACGCACTTCCTGGACGATCTTGAGCAGGTTGTCATTCATCTGCTTGAGCGCAGCCGTCAACTGGGCGGTTTCGTCGCGACCGGTGTTCTCCGGGATATGGGCGGTCAGGTCGCCTTCAGCCACCTGGCGGGCAATGGCTACGGCATTGACCAGGGGACGGGATACCAGGCGGGCAATCCACCACGACAGCAGCATGGCCAGCGCGATGCAGCTGGTGATCAGTCCGATGATGGCCAGCCGTGCACGCTCGTAGACCTGGCGCGCCTGCACCTCGGAGGCGGCTGCGCCCTTGATGTTGACCGAGGTCAGTTCATTGATCTGGTCCTGCAGCTTGCGGTAGACCGGGGTGGAGCTGGTATTGAGAACATCGTGACCAGCCGGCTTCTGGCCTTGCTCGAAGAGCTTCGTGATGCGCACATGGGCATCCTGGTAGGCCGCGATATTGCGCTGCAGATCCGGATAAATTTCCTTTTCGCGCGGTTCCGATACCAGCGTGCCGTAGTGCGTCATTTCCTTGGCAAGGATGTCCATCTGCTTGTCGGCGCGCTCGCGGGAAGCCTGTTCTTCCTTCTTGTCATCGGTCAGCAACTGCTGCATGTCGAAGCTGCGCGAGCGGGCCAGCGCCAGGCTGATCCGGGACAAGGTATTGATGCTGGGAAGCCAGTTGGCAGACACATCGTTTGCCGCCTTGTTCACCTCGGCCAGTTGCGCAACCGAGAAGCCCCCGAGCGCGACAATGAACAGCAGCACAACCAGGAAGGCTGCGTTGAGCTTGCTGGCAATTTTGAGATCGTAGAACCATTTCATGATGACGACTCCTGATGTGGGCGCGATATAGGAATAAAGGGGTGCGCTCAGGAACCATCATAAGTGGCTTCAGCAAATAAATCAAATAAATCGATTTAATCAGTTGTTTTATTTTCTTAGGGAATTTCCTGAATTCAACTCAGGTTTGCTGCATTCATGTCTTGTGCAGCCATTTTTCCACTGTATTCATCAAGCCGACCTGGGTGAAGGGCTTGCTGAGGTAGTCGTCCATGCCGGCATCCAGGCAGCGCTGGCGGTCGCCCTCGATGGCACTGGCGGTCAGCGCCACGATGGGGGTGCGCGGACGTCCCTGGGCCTGTTCGTAGGCGCGGATCTCGGCGGTGGCCTGGTAACCGTCCATGATGGGCATCATGCAGTCCATGAGCACCAGGTCATAGCTGCCGTTGCGCACTGCCTCCAAGGCCAGCTGGCCGTTTTCGACTTCCTGCAGGATGCAGCCGCGCCGCGCCAGCAGGATGCGCAGCAGTTGCCGGTTGATCTCGGTATCCTCGGCCACCAGGATGCGGGCGCCCGTGAGTGCGGAGGAGGCCGCCGCGCCCGGGGTGGGCGGTGCGCTTTGCGCCACCAGTGCGGGCGCCGCTGCGACCGCACTGGTGGCGGGCTGGCGGGCCGGCGGCACCTGGCCCTGCTCGGTGCTGACGGTGCCAGCCGGTGCCACGCCCTCCGGGCAGAGGATATCGAAACTGAACTTGGTGGATTGTCCCGGCACGCTCTGGCAGGCGATCTTGCCGCCCATCAGTTCCACCAGGTTCTTGCTGATGGCCAGACCCAGCCCGGTACCACCGAAGCGGCGTGAAATCGAGGAATCGGCCTGGGTGAAGGGCTGGAACAACTGGGCCAGGGACTCGGGAGAAATGCCGATGCCGCTGTCGGCAATGGCAAAGAAGAGTCGCCAGCGTTGCGGGCTGGTTTCTTCACGGTGGGCCGACATGCTCAGCCGCACGTAGCCGGCCTGGGTGAACTTGATGGCATTGCTCAGCAGGTTGCCCAGCACCTGCTTCAGGCGCGAGGGGTCCCCGACCAGGCAGAGCGCCTCGTCACAATCGATGCGCACGTCCAGTTGCACTTCCTTGTTGTGGATCGAGGGCCGGTACAGCTCGGCCAGCTCGCGCACCAGCCGCGCCGGATGAAAGGCAACGCCTTCCAGGTCGAGCTTGCCCGATTCGATCTTGGAAAAATCCAGGATGTCGTTGATGATGCGCACCAGTCCGCCGGTGGCATTGTGGATGCTGTCGGCATAGTGTCGCTGCTTGTTTGACAGCCCCGACTCCATCAGCAATTCGGACAAGCCCAGGATGCCATTCATGGGGGTGCGGATTTCATGGCTGACCATGGCCAGGAAGCGCGACTTGGCTTCATTGGCATGGTCGGCTTCTTCCTTCAACTGCAAGGCCAGCTGGGCGTCCTGCTCACGCCGCTGCACTTGACGCAGGGCTACGCCAAAGCCGCCGATGAGGCCGATCAGGCTGATCACCGCTACCAGCATCAAGGGGTACATGGATTCCAGCCATTCACCGAAATAGACCTTGTCGGTCACGCCGATTTCCAGATACATCGGCGCATTGCGCACCGGTCGGTGAATGCCCAGCCAGTGCGACTGCATGAAGTAATAGGGCTGCTTGCCGTCGCTGTCGGCCGGGCGTGACGCGTGCAGGTCGGCCAGGGGGCGGATGTCGCGCTGCGCGGAGGTGTCGTGTGCCAGGGCGGTGGTGATCAGCGGTTTCTCGTCCAGGCGCGCCAGCAGGATGGAGAAGGGCTTGTCCTTGGTAACGGCAGCGAAGAAATCTTCAAAGAACGAACACGGCAGGGCGACCACCACGATGGCCAGCATGCGTCCCTGGCGGTCATTGATGCGGCGGCTCAGATAGAAGGTCGGCACACCGGCGGCCCGTGAATTGACGGTTTCGCTCAGGAAATCCTCACGCGAGGCATTCCTGCTGTGATGAAGGAAATAGTCGCGGTCGGTCAGATCCAGCGGTGGTGGCGGGAAGGTACGCGACAGGCCGATGATGCGGCCCTGGGCATTGCTGATGCCGATGCCCGAGATGAAGGGCAGGCCGCGGATCTTCTCGCGCATGGTCTTGGAATACGCGGCACTGCTGACGTGCTCGTAGAGCTGGGCGTCGTTGCTGACGTTGGCTGCTTCGATGTCGGACTGGATGCTGTCGAGGACCAGGCGGGCCGAGGAGATGGTCTGCGAGGTGCTTTCGGCCAGTACCGTGGAGAGCGTGGCCAGGTCATTGCGCCAGTCGTTGAGGCTGGCGCGGTACAGCAGTGCGCCCGAGATGAAGACGGTGCTCGCCAGCAACCCCAGCAGCAACCCGCCCAGGGTGAGGGCGGACTTGCGGATGCGCGGCGGGGCGGGCGTGGGTGGCGTCATGGGCAGGCAGGGGCTGGCTGGCCCTCGCGGGTCAGGGCTGCGCGAGGGAGCGCGCGCAGCGCCCGATTTCGTCCAGTACCAGTGCAAAGCTGGTCTGCAGTTGCACCAGTTCTTCCGGGCGCGGTGGCTGGCCGTTGCGGGCGGCCTGCTCGGTCTGCTGCAGCAGCGCCGTGAGCACATCGGCCTGGAACATGGCGCTCATGCCCTTGAGGCTATGGCTTTCGTGTCGGCTGCGCTCGGCATTGCCGTCCAGCGCGGCCTGCTCCAGCCGGGCGAAGATGGGCGGGGCACTATCGACGAAGGTGCGCGCCAGCGCGGCCACGGTGGCGGCATCGCCGCCCACGGCCTCCAGCAGCTGGCTCGGGTCGATATGATGATAGTGGCTCAGTGACTGGCCCAATGGCACGGTATTCCCCCTCTGTCCTGATCTGGTCGCGGCCGTTTTACTTCGGCTCTTGCAGCGGCAATGTGAAGCTGAATGTCGATCCTTGGTGTTGCTCGGACTGTAACATGAGTTGGCCTCCCATGAGCGTCACCAGGCGTTGCGCGATGGTCAGGCCGAGGCCCGCGCCGTCCTTGGCGCGTCGTTCGCTGTCGTCGGCCTGGGTGAACTTCTCGAAGATGGTATCGCGTTGCCCGGCGGGAATGCCGATGCCGGTGTCCTTGATGCGAATGGCCAACTCATTGCCGGCGCGGTCGACTTCGACCATGACGCGGCCGGTATCGGTGTAGCGCACGGCATTGCCGATCAGGTTTTCCAGCACGCGCAGCATCTTGCGCTGGTCGCACACGATGATCTGCGGAACCTCGTCGGTGATGCGGCATTCCAGCAGCAAGCCCTTGGCCTGGGCAGCCTGGTAATGGCGCGCCATGGCCTGGCCGACCAGTTCGCGGATATTCTCCGGCTCGCGATGGACGCTCACCCGGCGGTCTTCCAGGGCGGTGACTTCAAGGATGGCGTCGACCAGCTCCAGCAGGCGGTTGCCGCTGTCATGGATGGCCGTGGCATATTGCGCCAGGGGGGACTCGCCCAGTTCCTCGCGCAGGGCATCCGAATAGCCCAGCACGCCATTGAGCGGCGTGCGGAATTCATGCGACATGTTGGCCAGGAAGCGCGACTTGGCGTGGCTGGCCTGCATGGCATCCTGGCGGCTTCTGACCAGCGAGCCGGCCATCCAGATCAGCACTGCATTGAAGGCCAGCACCGCCAGCGTGATCAGCGAGGCCAGTGTCAGGGTGCGGTTGCGCTCACGATAATAGGGGGCCAGGCGTTCTTCGATGTCGATGCCCACCGAGGCATAGAGCGGATAGTCGTTGAGCTTGCGGAAGGCATAGATGCGCTCGCGGCCATCGATGCGGCTGACCGCATCGATCACGCCATTGCCCTGCGCCAGCATGGCGGCATAGACCTTGCCGCCGTTGATCTGCTCACCCATGGCATCCATGTCGCCGGTACGGCGCACGCGCACGACGCCATCGGCACCGACCAGGGTGATGACGCCATGGTGGCCGACATCGATCTGGTGGTACAGGCTGGTGAAATACTGGGGATCGATGGACACCACGATCACACCGCCAAAGCCGCCATCGGGTCGGTTGATGCGCCGGGTCAGCTGCAGCGACCACTTGTGCGAGACGCGCCCCAGTACCGGCTTGCTGATGAAGAATTTGTCCTCCCCCCCGTGCATGTGCACCTGTACGTGCTCACGGTCCGACAGATTCAGCGGGGTGAAGGGTTTGCTGGAGAGCACCACGTCGCCCTTGGCATTGACGACGGTGAAGAGGTTGTAGACATTGCGCGCCACCAGGCCATTGGCGATCTCGGTGGCCAGGTCCAGCGACTGGCCGCGCTCGGCATAGCGGTAGCGCAGGTAGACGGCGGCCTGGTCGGCTGCCTCGATGGTGCGGTAGGCGTGTTCGAGGAACAGCCGCGAGAGCGACTGGGCGTCGCGGCGGGCATCTTGCAGGTGGTTTTCGCGGCTGGCGTCGAGCTCCTTGAATGCCGCCAGCCACAGACCGCAGATCAGCAGCAGGGAAAACAGGCCCAGGGCCAGGCGCAGATCGATGCGCGCGAACCGGAGGGGCAGAGGGGGGTGTTTCCGGTCATCCATGGCACTGCTGGCCTTTCTTCGTTGGTCCCTTAGCGGGTTTCGCGCTCCCTGCGGGCACAGCAGGCCCGCATGTAACCGCGCAATTCATCAAAATTGACCGGTTTGGAGAAGAACACCACCCCGGCCGGAATACCACCGCGCATGGCCATCTCTTCGCCGTCCAGGCTGCTGACGATGGCGATGCTCACATCCTTGAGCTCCGGGTCGTGGAGGATGGTCTTGACCACCTCGTAGCCATCCATGCCTTCCATCACGATATCGGCCAGCACCACGTCGGGTTTGCTGCGCGCGATCTCCAGCAGCGCCTTGTAACCGTTGTCGCAATACACCAGGTCCAGCGGCAGGCCCCAGGAACCGAGGGCACTGGCATACAGCTCGCGCTGCAGGCGGTTGTCCTCGATCACCAGCACCGCGGTGCGGCCGTTGCCGGCACGTGGCGCCGGGCTGGCGCGTCCGTGTTCGCCTGCCTCGCCGCCCGAGGACGAGCCGGGGGTGGACTTGTAGGCATGCACGGCCGCCAGCGGGATGCGGCGGTGGCCGCCCTTGGTCTTCCAGGCCTCGATGATGCCGGCCTCCACCAACTGCTGGACGGAGGACACCGAGATGCCCAGGATGTGCGCCGCTTCCTGCGTGGTGCATACCTCGGAACTGGTTGTCTTTGCGGTTTTCATAAATCCATTATCGGTATTTTACACAAATAAATCAAATTCATTAGATAGAATTTGAATTCGATATAATCGTTTTTCGACGAAAAGCAACACTGCTGCCCATGGGCAATGCTTTGAAGGCCCATTATGCAGAGAATTTCGTGAGTTCGTCAGATTTTGTGTATTTTGCCTGCTTTTACCGGCTTTGGCAGCCATTACCATGCGCCGGGAGCGCCTGTCGGTGCGGGGCTCAGAGGGTATCGAGCTGGTTGCGCAGATCGGCGGCGCGTTGTTGCAGGGCCTCGATATCGGCGCTCTGCATTTTTCTGAGCTGCTGGTAGGCCATGCCCATGCGCGGGTTGTTGCCGAAGGTGGACTGGTGGCGCAGGAAGAAGTCCCAATAGAGGGCATTGAAGGGGCAGGCATTCGCGCTGGTCTTCTGCTTGGGATCGTAGGCGCAGCCCTGGCAGTAGTCGCTCATGCGGCCAATGTAGGCGGCGCTGCTCACGTACGGTTTGGTGGCGATGATGCCGCCGTCGGCCCACTGGCTCATGCCCAGGGTGTTGGGCAGCTCCACCCATTCGAAGGCATCGATATAGATGCCCAGATACCAGTGGTGCAGCTCCCGGGGATCGAGCCCGGCCAGCAGGGCGAAGTTGCCGATCACCATCAGGCGCTGGATGTGATGGGCGTGGGCCGTCTCCAGCGACTGGCCGATGGCGTGGCGCAGGCAGTTCATGCGCGTCTGTCCGCTCCAGAACCAGGCCGGCAGGGGCAGGCGATGGCCCAGGGCGTTGCGCTGGTCATAGCCGGGCATCTGCGACCAGTAGATGCCGCGTACATATTCACGCCAGCCGATGATCTGGCGAATGAATCCTTCCACTGCCGCCAGCGGCGCCCGTCCTTCGCGATAGGCTTCTTCGGCGCGGCGCACCACTTCCAGGGGATGCAGCATCTTGACGTTGAGGGCGAACGAGAGCAGCGAATGGAACAGCCGCTGCGCCTGGCTGCTCATGGCGTCTTCGTAGTCGCCGAAATGCGGCAGCACGGTGCTGATGAAGTGATCCAGATGTTGCAGGGCTTCGGTGCGGTCCAGCGGCCAGCGCAGTTGCGTGGCCTGGGCGTTGCCGAAACTGCGCACACCCTGGGCCTGCAGCATGTCCCACAGCGCCGCGTGATCGTGCGGCCGACGCCAGTCCGCGGGTTCGGGCGGGTTGCCGGGCCAGCGCTTGCGGTTGTCGTGGTCGAAATTCCATTGGCCGCCTGCGGGCTTGCCATCGCCATCGAGCAAGAGCTCGAAGCGCCGTCGCATCTGTCGGTAGAAATGCTCCATCAACCACTGCTTGCGGCCGGCGAAGAGGCGCGGCAGTTCGTGGCGCGCGGTGAGGAAATGCTCGCTGTCGCACACGGCAATCTCGCCCTGATGCGTGCTCGCCCAGGCCTGACCCCACTGCTGCAGCGTCTGGTCGACCCGCCATTCATCCGGTGCCTGCCATTGCACCTGACGGGCCTGGTAGTGGACCGCCAGGGCACCGAGGTTATCGACCAGCGACTGCCGGTTGCAGGGATCGTCCAGCCGGATGTAGCGCACCCGATGACCGGCCTGGCGCAACTGCTCACCGAAGGCCCGCATGGCGGCGAAGATGGCCAGGATCTTTTGCGCGTGGTGCAGCACGTAGTCGGTCTCGGAGCGCACTTCCATGAGCACGTAGACCACCTCGGGATCGACCTGGTCGAACCAGGAGTGCTGTGGATTCAACTGGTCGCCCAAGAGCAGGCGCAGGGTGGATGCCGGGTGCGATGGCGCGTTGGAATTTTTAGTCATGGCGGGTAAAACGGTAGAGCGGAAGACCGATCATGCGGGATGCTGGCGACCATAGCGCCCCAGCACCAGAAAAGCCGCCAGTTTCAGCACGCAGGGCAGGGCCGCATAGACCAGCGGCAGGCTGCTGCCGGGTCCCTGGCCCGGGTGGTAACCGAGCGCCGACAACAGCGGCAGGGCGATGCCCGCCAGTGCCAGGGCCAGCTTGCCCAGCATGGTGAGGATGCCGAAGGCGCTGCCCACCGATCCAGGCTGGGTGACCACGCGCGCCAGCAGGACCGGTGGCAGCAGCAGGTCCGCACCGAGTGCCGCGCCGGTGGCCAGGCATACGGCGAGAAACGCCCAGCGCTCGCCCGGCCCCAGCAGAACCGCAGCGACGAAGCCGACGATGGACAGCAGCATGGCCTGGCGCCAGCAGGCGATGGGTCCGATGCGGCGTGCCAGGGCGCTCCAGAGCGGCAGCCCCAGCGCGGCTGCGCCGAAATAGGTCGCCAGGAAGACGCCGGCCAGTGCGCGCTCCTGCAATTGATCCTCGATGAAGAACAGCGCCAGCGTCGCCGGAACGGCAGCCGACAGGGCATTGAGCAGGTAGGGCGGCAATAGCGCGCGAAACGCCCGGTTGGCCCACAGCCCGCGCAGCGACACCGCCCAGCGCTGGCCCTGCGCCGTCATCGCTGGCGCCGGCTGGCGCAGCAGCAACAACAGCGCACCGCCCAGTACGGCAGTGAAGAACAGGCAATACCAGGTGATGCGCTGGTCGATCAATGCCGGGTCTGCGGCCAGGATGCCGACCGGTACCACGCTGGCGACGATCACCCCGGCCAGGCCCGCACCTTCACGCCAGGCGACGGCGCGCATGCCCTGTTCCGGCAGGCGCGAGCCCCAGGACAGATAGGCGATGCTCAACATGCTGTGGGCGCCGTAGGCCAGCACCAGCATGCCGACCAGCCACACCATCGCGGCCTGGGGCGTGGCGGGGGGCTTCCAGAGGCATATGAAGGCAAATGTCAGCACCACGCCTGCGGCGGCCATCCAGCGCTTCTGCCGTTGCGCCGAGCGGTCCAGCAAGTGACCGAAAAGGGGATCTTGCAGCATGTCCAGCAGGCGCGCCGCAAACAGCACCCAACCCAGCGGCGCCAGCGCCACGCCGACGTGGCTGGCGTAGTAGGCCGGGATCTGCACGAACAGCGGCAGTGCCGCCATGGCCAGCGGTGCGCCCAGCATGCCATAGGCGGCATTGCCGGCCCGCGAGCGCGGCGCGCAGGAGGGCTCCATCACTGCGCTCAAGGTATCTCCCCGAGCAGGCGGCGACGCAGCTTGTCGTCACGGCTGGGCTGGCCCAGCCAGATGTTGAAGAAGGAGCGCGCCAGTTCCGGATCGGCGATCTCGGCCAGCATCCGCTTGCGGTCATACAGGCGCATGCCGCGCCGGGGCAGATAGACGCCGACCAGTTCATCGCCATCGGCCACGTCCACGAAGGCGCTCTCCAGCTCGCTCTTCCAGCGCGCCAGGGTCGGGCCGGCGATGGGGGCCGGACTCATGCGTTTGATTTCATCGATGGAGGTGGAAGCCAGCTTGTCGCGGCTGATCTTGACCTGGTAATCCAGCTGCAGGGCAAAGGGCTGGTTTTCATCCAGCGGCTTTTGTGCTGCCCACAGGGTGGCATGATAGATGCGGAAACCCAGCCAGGTCATGGTGCCGCTGCCGAGCGGCTCAACCCGGGCGGGCAGGGCTTCGCGCCAGGGCTCGCTGGCATGGGCAGCGCGGCCCGGGCACAGGGCCGCCAGCACCAGCAGCAGCATGCAGCCGACCAGTTGCAGGCGCTGTCGGTGCGCTTGGCGCGGCAGTTCGAGGGGGGCAACGGTAGCGTCGGGCATCGGGAGTCTCCTCAACACTTTGGGTGACCAGGGGATTACCAGTATAAGATAAAAGCTACCAATTGGTATTTAATATTTACCAATTAGTATTGACACGTTGCTCAGCGCGTCCATTTGCGCTCATAGTCCATTTCCGCGAAGTGCTGCAGGAGGAAGTCGACGAACACGCGTACCCTGGCCGGCAGGTGCTTGCGGCCCTGGTAGGCGATGTTGATGGTCAGGCGAGGCAAGTCCCATTCGTCCAGCACCGGGACCAGGCGGCCTGCGACGACGTCGTCATAGATGATGTAGTTGGGCTGGATCAGGATGCCCAGTCCCTCCAGCGCGGCGGCGCGGATGATCTGGCCGTCGTTGGATTGCATCAGGGCGCTGATGTCCAGCTGCCGTTCATGGCCGTCGCGATGGGTGAAGCGCAGCTGGTTGGGGTGGTTGGCGTGGCTGTACACCAGCAGGTCATGCGCGGCCAGCTCTTCGAGCGACCGTGGTACGCCGCGCGCGGCCAGGTAGCCGGGGGAGGCGGCCAGGATGCGGCGGGTGGCCGCCAGGCGGCGCACGGCGATGTTGGAATCCGGCTCGAACTCGCGGGTACGGATGGCCACGTCGATGCCGCTGTCGAGCAGGTCGACGTAGCGGTTGGCCGAGACCACGTCCAGGGTGATGTCCGGATAGAGCCGATGAAAGCGTGGCAGCAGCGGGCTGATGTGCTTCATGCAGAAGGACAGCGAGGAGGTCACCCGCAGCAGTCCGCCCGGTGCGACGCTGTTGGCGTTGACCAGGGCTTCGGCTTCCTTCATCTGCGTGAGTGCCGCCTTGCATTGGCGGTAGAAGCCCTCGCCGGCCTGGCTCAGGCCCAGGCGGCGCGTACTGCGTTCCACTAGACGTGCGCCCAGGCGTTCTTCCAGCGCCGCCAGGCTGCGGCTGGCGGCGGCATTGGACATGCCCAGCGCTTCGGCCGCGCGCGAGAGACTGCCCAGCTCGGCTACCTGTACGAAGAGTTCGAATTGATTCCAGCGGTCCATGGGGCGGCTTTCCTGGCGAGGTGGGCAGTCCGAAGTGGAAAACAGTTTTCCACATTCGTCATATATCTGCAGAAAAATAAGACCTATATTACCGCTCAGCGAAAAAATCAAAACCATTTTCCCCATCGCCGAGGAGACCATGCTCAATCTCAACGAAGACACCATCACCCAGGCCGTCCTGGCGCGCCATGCCGGCATGGCCGATGAACGCCTGCGGCAGATCGTGACCAGCCTGGTGCAGCATCTGCATGCCTTTGCGCGCGAAGTCAGGCTGACCGAGGAGGAGTGGTTCGCGGGCATCCGTTTCCTCACCGAGACCGGGCAACTGTGTTCGGACAAGCGCCAGGAATTCATTCTGCTCTCCGACACGCTCGGGCTGTCCACGCTGGTGATGGCACAGCAGCACCACAAGCCGGCCGGCTGCACCGAGGCGACCGTGTTCGGTCCTTTCCACGTGGAGAACTCCCCGGTTTATCCGCTGGGGGCGGATATTTCCAACGGGGCCAAGGGGCAGCCCTGCTTCGTCAGCGGCAGCGTACGCGGTCTGGATGGCCAAGCCGTTGCCAACGCCAGGATGGAAGTCTGGCAAGCCGATGAGGATGGTTTCTATGACGTGCAGTATCCGGACCTGGCGCAGTTGCAGGCGCGCGGTACGCTTCATACCGATGCGGCCGGGCGTTACCACTTCCGCAGCATCCTCGCCAATTCGTATCCGATCCCGCACGACGGCCCGGTGGGCAGGATGCTGGAGACCCTGGGCCGTCATCCGTGGCGACCGGCGCACCTGCATTTCCGCATCCAGGCCGAGGGCTATGAGACGCTGATTACCCACGTCTTCCGTCGTGGCGATGAATACCTGCAATCCGATGCCGTCTTCGGTGTACGCTCCACCCTCATTGCCGACTGGCCGCGCCACGAGGCCGGTACCGCGCCCGATGGCACGGTGTGTGACCAGCCCTTTTACACGCTGGACTATGATTTCATCCTCAATCCCCAGCGCACCTGAGTCCGCCATGTCCCTGTCCGCGCCCAGTTTCACTTATAGCAGCGCTGCTGCCCGTGTCATCTTCGGTGCCGGCAGCCTGCAACATCTGGTTCGAGAAACCGAGCTTCTGGGCGCGCATCGTGCCCTGGTACTGTGTACGCCCGGCCAGCGTGCCGAGGCCGAGCGCGTGGCGTCCCTGATTGGCGATCGTTGCGCCGGGGTATTCGACCAGGCCGTCATGCACGTGCCTATCGAGACGGCACGACACGCGCGGTCGGTGGCCCAGGCGCTGGGCGCGGACTGTGCCATCGCCATTGGTGGCGGGTCCACCATGGGATTGGGCAAAGCCATTGCACTGGAATCCGAGCTGCCCATCCTGGCCATCCCGACCACCTATGCCGGTAGCGAGATGACGCCCATTTACGGCATCACCGAAGCCGGTCTCAAGAAGACCGGCCGCGCCGCGCGCGTGTTGCCGCGCACGGTCATCTATGATCCCGAATTGAGTCTTGGCCTGCCGCTGCCGCTGTCGGTGACCAGTGGCATCAACGCCATGGCACATGCGGCCGAGGGCCTGTATGCGCCGGACGCCAACCCCATCATGTCGCTGCTGGCCGAAGAGGGCTTGCGCGCACTGGCCGAGGGTTTGCCGCAGCTGCTGGTGCGCAGTGATGATCTCGCGGCACGCAGTCAATGCCTGTATGGTGCCTGGCTGTGCGGCACGGTGCTGGGCAATGTGGGCATGTCGCTGCATCACAAGCTGTGCCACACCCTGGGAGGCAGTTACAACCTGCCGCATGCGCAGACGCATACCGTGATCCTGCCGCATGCGCTGGCCTACAACGCACCGGCCGCACCGCAGGCCATGCAGCGCATCGCACGGGCACTGGGCACCGACGATGCCGCGCAGGGGCTGCATGCGCTGGCGCGCAAGCTGCGGGCGCCGCTGTCCTTGCGCGAGCTGGGTATGCCCTATGAGGCGCTGGATCGCTGCACCGACATCGCCTTGCAGAATGCCTATGCCAATCCGCGTCCGCTGGAGCGCGCGGCGCTGCGGACCTTGCTGGAGCGTGCCTGGCAGGGGGATGCGCCTGAGTGACGTATGGTGTGGCGGTGCAAGGCTTGCATAGACGACGTCCAGATTACCAGGAGACCGCCAGGCCAGGAACATCGGCCAGGCCACGGGCGGCCTCTCCCGGAGGGTTGCCACCACGCCTTCTGGGGGCAACGCATCTCACAGATTGAATGTGAACAGGCCCTAATCCACCTCTGGCCGCAGCTCGTCCTGGAACTGCGCTACTTGTGTGCCACGCACTGAACAGCCGATGCGACTACCCGGGAAAGCTGGATCGCGCGAAGCTTCAATGACCAAGGAGCGCTCGCCCAGTACATTGGCCTGGGCCCGATAATGCTCAAAGCGCGTGGTGCGGTGCCATCCGCCGCGATCAAAGATTTCCATGCGCACGTAGTTGCCTTCCAGCTCGCGGCTGGTGCGCTTGAAGTTGGGGATGGCCGCACCCAAGGCTTTGACCAGTTGTTCCGGCGTAGCCGGACTGAAGAAACCCCAGCTGATCTTCTGCAACTGGCCGTTGATTTCCAGGCGTTCGTCGTAGTAGCCGCTCAGGATTTGTCCGTAGGCCTGTGCCGGGGCCGCTACGGCGATGTGGTTGCGGCCTGCGGTGCTACGGTCCGGGACATCGATACTGGCCACCGGGCCCTTGAGGGTGACCACGAAAGCCGGTTGCAACGCGCCGGAGAACTGGCGTACCGTCGCCGCGAAGCTGGCGTCGCAACTGCCAAGCGCCTTGAGGACGTTTTCCAACGGCGTGCGCTGGTCGGTCACCGCGGCGGACACCGCCTTCGTGCGAAATTCGTCGCGTTGTGCTGCTTGCTGCGACTTCACTGCCAGCCGCTGCTGCTTGATTTGCAACTTGGCCATGCGCTCTTCCGGCGTGGAGCAGGCGGTGGTCAATAGAAGTGTGCCGGCTGCGAGCAGCCAGATGCGTGATGTGGACATGTTTTCCCCTTGATATGTCTACGTGGTTGAGTGTTCTTGTTCGGTGATGCGGTTTACTGCGGTCCAGCGATGACAGTCTTGCGGTGTATCAGCCGCCGTCGTATTGCTGCGGTGTTGCGTTGCTCTGGCTGCCGGTAAGCTCCAGAAGGGTCGGCAGCGCGATGTCTTGCGCAGGGTGCAGCCGCACCGGCACCGTAGTACAGAGACACAGATGGTAGTGCGCCCCAGGTTCGTGATGCAGGAAGGACGGAGCGTCGCCAGTCAAGGCAACCTGGTTCTGACGGGCGTTGTGGCGGCATTTGTAATCGGCCTCCTTGGCGCACCACAGCCGATAGAAGGCGGCTTCCCGCTGGTCGCCGGTGAGGCCTTCCAGGCTGGACAACTCATGCGGTGTGAAGGCCAGCTCCGCCAGTGCCGACAGGTCGCGTTCGGGCGCAGGAGCTTCGATGTCCACGCCGATCTGCGTGCCCACTCCTACCGCACAGGCGATCCAGCCGCGGCTGTGCGAGAGGCTGACCGCTGGCTGCCCGACCCCATCGGCCAGCTCACCTGCGATGCGCACCACCGGAGCGGCCCCGCCTGGCTCGCTTACCGCGATGTCGTCCAGGCGGCAGCCACTGACCTGCATGAGTGCATGGCGCATCAGCAGCCGGGCCAGCAGGAATTCGCCCGCACGCTGCGGACGCAGGAAACCCTGCAGGCGCATGCGCTCATTGGGCGACAGGACCGCCGCCAGTCGGGCCAGCGTGGAGGAACATGCGCCCGCGCCGACGAAGCTGCGGCCATCCACCACCCAGGCTACGGTGAAGGCCATGACGACTTACTTGCCCAGCTTGACGATGTCGCCCTTGAGGGCGACACCGGCCATGGTGGCGGCCAGCGCCAGGGTCAGTGCGAGGGAGAGGGAAATGATCTTCATATCGCTTGTTTTCCTTGTCATGAGAGGAGGCAGAGCAGGCAGAGGAGGGGCGTTCAGGGCCAGCGTCTGAAAATGAGCGAGGTGTTGATGCCACCGAAGGCAAAGTTGTTCGACATCACGTATTCGCACTGCAGTGCGCGGCCTTGCCCGGTGAGGTAGTCCAGTTCGCCGCAGTCGGAGTCGGGATGCTGCAAATTGATGGTCGGAGCGAACCAGCCGTGACGCATCATCTCGATGGACAGCCAGGCTTCCAGCGCGCCGCAGGCACCCAGGGTATGGCCCATGTAGCTCTTGAGCGAGCTGATCGGTACGCGATGGCCGAACACGCGTGCGGTGGCCTGGGTCTCAGCCAGATCACCTTGGCGCGTACCGGTGCCGTGCGCATTGATGTAGCCGATGGACGAGGCCGGCAAGCCGGCGTCGTCCAGCGCCATCTGGATAGCCGCCTGCATGGTGGCAGCGTTGGGATTGGTGACGTGGGCGCCGTCGCTGTTGGTGCCGAAACCGACGATCTCGGCATAGATCCGCGCCCCGCGTGCCTGGGCGTGTTCCAGGTCTTCCAGAATCAGGCTGCCGGCGCCTTCGCCCAGCACCAGGCCGTCGCGGTCGCGGTCGAAGGGGCTGGGCGTGAGCTTCGGAGTGTCGTTGCGAACGCTGGTGGCGTAGAGCGTATCGAAGACTGCGGCTTCGGTGGCGCACAGTTCTTCCGAACCGCCAGCGACCATCGCCACCTGACGCGCACTGCGGATGGTCTCGTACGCATAGCCGATGCCCTGGCTGCCCGAGGTGCAGGCGCTGGACGTGGTGATGATGCGACCGGTAATGCCGAAGAATACGCCCATGTTCACTGGCGCCGTGTGGGCCATCATCTTCAGGTAGGTATTGGCGTTGATGTCGCGGGTATTCTTTTCGGCGAACATCATGGCGAAGTCGGCAATCGCATTGGGCGTGCCGGCCGAGGAGCCATAGGCGATACCCAGTTGGCCGCTCTTGAGCAGAGGATCTTCCAGCAGCCCGGCATCGGCCAGCGCCCATTCGCTGGCGCGGGTGGCCATCAGGGCGACCCGGCCCATGCTGCGCGTGGTCTTGCGGTTGTAGCGTTCGGACAGCGAAAACTCTGCTGCCGGTGCACCCAGGCGGGTGTGCAGGCCGATGTAGTCATCCCAGCCGGGCATGCGCTGCACGGCATTGGTATAGGTCTTCAACTGCGCCAGTGCGCTGGTCCAGTCGGTGCCGATGGGACTGATGCCGGCCATGCCGGTGACCACCACCCGGCGCTCGCTGCGGGGATGCGTCATGCCAGGCCTCCGTTGACCGAGATTACCTGGCGCGTGATGTAGGCCGCATCGGGCGACATCAGGAAGGCCACGGCCGCCGCCACTTCCTCGGGCTTGCCGGCGCGGCGGGCGGGGATCAGTTTGAGGATTTCCTCGACGGGAGCGTCTTCGGTCATGTCGGTATCGATCAGGCCGGGGGCGACGCAATTGACGGTGATGTCGCGCTTGGCCAGTTCCAGCGCCAGCGCCTTGGTGGCGCCGATGACGCCGGCCTTGGCCGCGCTGTAGTTGACCTGGCCGCGATTGCCGATCAGCCCGGACACCGAGGCCAGGGTCACGATGCGGCCCGCAGCGCGCCGCCGCACCATGGGCATGACCAGCGGATTGAGCACGTTGTAGAAACCATCGAGGTTGGTGCGCAAGACGCTGTCCCAGTCTTCGCCGGGCATGGCGGGAAACGCGTTGTCGCGGGTGATGCCGGCGTTGCAGACCACGCCGTAGTAGCAGCCGTGCTGTTCCACGTCCGCCAGCAGGGCTTGCGAGGCTTGCTCGCGGTGGGCGACGTCGAATTGCAGTACGCGGACCTGACGGCCCAGCGCCGCGATCTCGGCGGCTACCTGGTCGGCGGCGTCGCGCCGTGCATGGCAATGCAGGACGATGTGGTACCCCTCGCGTGCCAGGCGCAGCGCGATGGCGCGGCCGATGCCCCGGCTCGAGCCGGTGACGAAAATGCTGTGTTCTCCCGATGTGGTCATGCCATGCCTTCTTGAAGATAGTGTGTTGCGTCGTGCGGCTGGAACACCGACACGGTGGCTTGCGCCAGTTCTTGTTGCGTCGCCAGGTCGGTGATGCGGCATTCGAAGGAGCCCAGCCCGTTCTCCGCCTGCAACAGCAGTTGCACCGACACCCCCAGGCGCATGCCGGTGGCAAATTCGGGAACTGCGCAGTGATAGCGGCGCGATCCCAGCAGAAAGCCGATCTTGGCGCGACCGCCCTGGCTCAGTTCGTGGTAACCGGCCCAGGCGGCGATGCTCTGCGCCATGTATTCGATGCCGACCCAGGCTCCTACGCCGCTGCCCTGCCGGAAGAGGCTGTCGTGGCGGATTTCCAGTTCGGCCTGCAGTTGATCGTGGCTCACCGCCACCACGCGGTCGATCAGGATCATGGGGGCGGCGTGCGGCAGCAGTTGCTCAATCGGCGGGATATCTTGCAGGGCCGGATTCATGTGTCCTCCCGGCGAGAAAACACCAGCGCCACGTTGCTGCCGCCAAAGGCGAAGGAGTTGGAGAGCACGTGCCGCAGCGGCCGGCCCAGAGCTTGCCCGATCGCTACCGGCGCCAGTGGCGGCAGCGCCGGATCAGGCACGCCATCCCACAGATGCGGCGGCAGCAGGCCGTCCGGATTGCCGTCCTGCATCAGGAGCCAGCACAGTCCGGCCTCAACGGCGCTGGCCGCGCCCAGGGTGTGGCCGGTGAAGGGCTTGGTCGAGCTCACCGGCACTGCCAGCCCGAACAGGGTCTCGATGACGTGTGACTCCATCGCATCATTTTGCGCTGTTGCCGTGCCGTGCAGGTTGATGTAGTCGATCTGGTCAGCGCGCAGTCCGGCACGGCGCAAAGCCTGGCTGATAGCCAGTTGTGCGCCCCTGCCCCGGGGATCGGGGGCCGAGATGTGATAGGCGTCGGAGGATTCGCCCCACCCGCTCAATTGCACGGGCGCCGGCTCGCGCGTGAGCAGGAACAGGGCCGCAGCTTCGCCGATGTTGATGCCCTGGCGATGCAGTGAGAGCGGATTGCAACGTTGGGTGCTCACCGATTCCAGTGCGGTGAAGCCGGCAATGGTGAAATCGCACAAGCTGTCGACGCCGCCGCAGAGCACGGCGTCGCAAAGACCCATGTTGAGCAGGCGTGCAGCACTGGCGATGGCCTTGCCGCTGGAAGCGCAGGCGCTCGATTGCACGTAGGCCGGACCGGTGGTGCCCAGCGTCAGTTGCAACGCGGTGGCGGGCGAGCCCAATTCTTGCTGGCCGTAGTGATAGCCGGGCGGAAAGCTGCCGCTGCTGGCCCGTGCGGCAAAGGCGGCCTCGCCCTCGGCGATGCCGGAGGTACTGGTCCCGAGCACAATGCCAATACGTTCTGCGCCATGGCGGGCGATGGCGGCATCGACCTGAGCACGGATGGGTTGCAGTGCTGCCAGCGCCAGGCGATTGTTACGGCTGCGTTCGCGCAGGGGCAGATGGCCGTCTTCCGGGAGCAGCGTATCCTCGCTCACGGCGCCCAGTGCCAGTGGCGTGCCATTTGCGTCGACATGGCGTGCATCGTCGCGCAGGCCGCTCTGACCGGCCAGCAGACGCGCACGGATCGTCTCGTGCGTGCCGCCTAGCGGGCAGACCATGCCGAGGGCGTTGAGATAAAGGCTCATGCTTGGGGCGATGTCATTCAGAGGTTACCACCGACTGAATCGTCAGCTTGTAGTGGTAACGCAGATTGTTCAGGATCACTTTCCCTCCCCAGCGCCGCTGGTCGGGATAGTCGATCACGGCAATCGTTTCGCCGTGGAGCAGGAGGGTACGTTGAGCCTGGGCTTCGCGCAACTCCCAGCCCTCAGGAAGTGCCTGGCGAATCGCCTCGGTCGGCCAGAGCGTCAGTTGTACGTCCTGCAACACATCTTCACCTTGTACCTGGCTGGGAAGCAAGGCATGACGCCAGACCTGCAAGCGTTGGCCATCATAGTGAAGCGACATGACGCGCTGGCCGAAGGCCAGACCGACCAGATCGACATGCCCGGCATCGATTTCCAGGGCGGTGTCGAGTTGGTCGACGCGGCTGCCGCGCTCGACCGTCAGATGTTGCTGCAGGCTGATGCTTTGTCCCAGTGCGGCCGGCGACAGTCGCAGGGACAGGCGCGCCGGGGCACGGCCATCGGGCGCCATGGGCGCGGCGCAGGCGACAAGCAGGAAGGCGACGGTCATGGCGGCAAGCAGCAGGGCGGGTTTCATACGGAGTCCTTGACCGGCTGGGCGCGCAAGGTGTCCAGACCGGGATGGGTGAACAGGGGGGCCAGCAGCCACACCAGCAGCATCCCGCAGAGCATGGTGAGGCCAAAGGCGTGCAGTGGCGGACTTTTGCTCAACGCCAGCAGGCCGAAGGAGAGCAGTGCGCTGGCGGCAGACAGGCCGACGGTCAGCCAGGCATGTGCACGCTGGTTTGGGGAAGATTCGAGCAGGAAGATGCCATAGTCCACGCCCAGTCCCAGCACCAGCAGTCCAGCCAGCACGTGGAATAGTTGCAGCGGCTGACCCAGCCAGCCGAACAGGCCCAGGGTCAGCAGCGAGGCCAGCAGCGGCGGCGCCAGCGCGCGCCAGGCGCGGCGGCGGTAGCGCAGCGTCAGCAGGGCGAAGATGGCCGCGTAGGCGCAGAGCAGCGCCCAAGCCATCATGATCCGGTATTGACGCAGCACCGACGAGATCTCGCCAACCTTGTCCACCCATTGCACACCCGGCAGTCCTTCGGCGACGGCGGCCAACTGGTCGAGCTGGCGATAGTCGGCCAGCCCGCGCAGGGCGACGATGCTGGCGAATTGACCATCCACTTGTCCCAGCCACAGATGGCGCGAGGCGGCTGCGGCCGGGGTGGCGAGGAATTGCGCTGGCGTGATCGGCTGGGTCTTCTCCAGCATGCGCTGGCGCAGCGCTTGCGCCCACTGCGCACTCTCCCCGATGGCGCGGGCAGTCAGGGTGATGGCATCGGGCGCATCGCCTCGGGTATCCAGCAGACTGCGATGCAGCAGGGACAAATTCTCCTGCTGGCGGCGCTGCGAGGGAACCCAGTTGGAGAGCGCCTGTACGCCGCTGATGAGCTTGCGTTGCAGCAGCGGTTGCAGCTTCTCGCGCAGCGCCTCTTCCTGCTGCAAGACGGCCTCGGCCGACGCGCCGCGCACCAGGTAGAACTGTACCGGCGCGGCCATGTCCAGTAACTGGCTGATGCGGATCTGATCCTGCAGCAAGGCAGGTGGACTTTTCTGCAGGGCACGGATGTCGTCACTGCTGTGCAGACGGGCGACCCCGACGATGGCCAGTCCGATCAGCGCTACCGCCCCGGGCAGGACCAGGTGCCAGGCGAAGCCGCCCAGCAGATCAGGCCAGCGCGCGATGCTCTGGCCGAAGCGCAGCGCTCGCGGGGTCGCGCGCAGCGTGTGCGGACCGATCAGTTGTGGGAACCAGCAGATCACCGTCAGCCAGGCAAACACCAGTCCCAGTGCGGAGAACACGGCCATTTGCTGCAAACCGGGGAAGGGCGTCAGGGCCATGCCGAGATAGCCGATCAGGGCTGCCAGCAACATCAACGCAAGCCCCGGCAACAGGCGTCGCAACAGGGCCTGTGAATCCTGCGAGGCCGGTGCTGCCAGGCGGGCACAGAGGAAGTAGATACCATAGTCCTGAGCGATGCCGATCAGGCTGGCTCCAAATACCAGGGTCAGCAAATGAATCTTGCCGAACAGCAGCATGCTCACCGACAGCGCACCCAGGCAACCGACGGCAATGGACAGGGCGATGTAGAGAATCGGCTTGAAGGAGCGCAAGGTCAGCCACATCAACAGCAGGATGCCCAGCAGCGAGCCGGCGCCGATGGTGGCGCTCTCACTGCCGGCCTGGGCACTGGCGGCGGCGGCATGCAGAATCACCCCGCCGCTGACGACCTCGCTGGCCTGGTTGTGGGCGGCTCGCTGCGCCTGTGTCAGCAAAGGCATGACCTGCTCCTGTGCCTGCATCGACAATGCCGGGGCCTTCAACTCCAGTAGCAGCAGGACATAGTTGATGCCGTCACGTTCTACGAAGAGCTGGCCATCACGCGGACGCACCGGCGTTTCCTTGGCGCGTTCCTGGACCCACTGGCTGAAGAGTCCGAAGGGATCATCCTGCCAGGCGCCCAGACGCGGTCCGCCGAAGGCACCGTAAAGACCCGCCAGGGCGCGCTGGCTCCATTGCTGTGCATTCCCGACGGCCAGCTCGGCGCGCTGGGTATCGCTGAGCAGCACGGTGCGGCTAGCCTCCAGGCTGTCCAGCCACTGGCTTTGCCATTGCGCAGAGTCACCGCTGACTGGCACGATCAGTTCAGCATGCCCGCGCAGGACGTCAAGATAGGCCTGTGCACCGGCGCGGGCCCGGCTCCAGTCTCGGTCGCCGACCAGTACCACCAGCTTTTGCTGGGCCGCGTCGACCATGTGAGAAAAGGCTTGCTGGCGCACCACATCCTTGCCGTTGGCGCCGGGCAGCAGCGCGAGGATGTCGGTATCGGGACTGGCGCGCTGGCCCAGCCACAGCCAGGCGTTGTGTCCGGCCACCAGCAGCACCGCCAGCAGCCATGCCAGCGCCAACAGGCGCTGCAGGCAACGGCCGGGCTTAGTCAAACAGGGCTCCTTCTTCGGCCGTCATGGCGCCTTCGCCGGTCTTGATGGCCGAAAAGCTGATCTCGGTACGGTCGCCGCTGGCTTCCTGCATGCTGACCTTGTCCACATAGCTGGCACCGGCCAGGCTGATGTCGCCGATGGCCTTGGCCAGGGCCGGCTGGCGTGCCTTGAGCGCGACCTGCCAGTGGCCGTCGCGCAGGCTGCCATCGAGTTCAAAGAGCGTGTCGAGCTGGCTCAAATCCCCTGCCAGCAGCGAGAAGAGGACGCTATTGATCATCTTTACCACCGGTTCCTGTTGCGCATCGAGTTTCATGGCGATGCGGCCATCCTGAATCTGCACGATGGCGTCGCGAGTGATGCGCAGGGTACCGGGGAACGGTTGCAGCGTCTGCCACAGGATGCCCCGGCCCTTGAGCACGCAGAAGCGCCCATGCGATTGCAGTGGCTTCTTGATGCCGGTCAGTTGCTTGGTTTGGTCGAAGCGACCACACATCACGGTCGGTTTGGCCAGCCTGGACTGGATCTGTTGTACCGGCGCAGCGGCCTGGGCGATAGGCTGGATGGCCAGCAAGGCCAAGCAGCAGAGAAGGGAGCGTGCGTTCATGGGGTGGGAGGCGTCAGTCCGAGCTTGTGCCACAACACCGGGGGCGAAACGAAGCACATCTCGTGGTTGTTCATCTGCACCGCCACCTGGACGGTGGAGGCACGGGTCAGGCGCGCGCCGCTGACGGCGTCGCTGATGAGGTAGTCGATGCGCAGGCGGTTTTCCCACTCGACGATGGCTGCGCTGACGCGAATGCGCTGGCCGAAGCGCGCCGGTGCGGCATAGCGCAGGTGCAGGTCGATCACCGGCCAGCCATAGCCGGACTCCTTCATGGCGGGATAGTTGTAGCCGATGCCGTCTAGCAGGGCGCAGCGCGCGGCTTCCATGTATTCGACATAACGGCCATGCCAGACGATTTCCATGGGGTCGAGGTCATAGAACTGGATCTGCAACTCAACCTCCCCGCGCCAGGGCGAATTGGCCAGGGTGATCTTGCCCGCAGGCAGGAGGGGGTCAGTCATACAGACTCCATGCCTGGGCGCGCAGACGCTGCAGCAGCCGGCGCAGGTCGGGTTCGAGCATGCGGTCTTCATCAACCACCGCGATGTCTTCGGCCAACGCGGCCTGCATGGCGGCCAGACGGCCGGCCGGCAAGTCCTGCAGCGGCGTATCGCCGGGTTGCTGGCGCTGGCTGCGCAGCCACACGCCCTGGCGCACCGTGATCAGCAAGGCGGCCGCGACCTGTTCGGTCAGTTCCAGCACGCGCAGGCAATCGCGCGCGGCAATGGTGCCCATGCTCACCTTGTCCTGGTTGTGGCATTCGGTGGAGCGCGAGAATACCGAGGCCGGCATGGTCAGCTTGAGGGCTTCGGCAGTCCACGCCGAAGTGCTGATCTGCAGGGCCTTCAGGCCATGGTTGATGGGCGCGCGTTCGCCCTGGGCGCCGGACAGGTTGGCCGGCAGGCCGTTGTTGTAGCGCTGGTCCACCATCAGGGCCATCTGGCGATCGAGCAGGTCGGCGATGTTGGCCACGGCGGTCTTCATGCTGTCCATGGCGAAGGCGATGTGCCCTCCATAGAAATGGCCGCCATGCAGCACGCGCTCGCCATCCGGATCGATCAGCGGGTTGTCGTTGGCGCTGTTGAGTTCGTTCTCGATGAACTGGCGCAGCGACGGCAGGGCATCGTTGAGTACGCCGATCACGTGCGGCGCACAGCGCACCGAATAGCGATCCTGCAGACGCTTTTCGTTGCGGTGCGCCTGGCCGCACGGCAGGTCGCGCTGCAGCCAGGCCGCCACCTGCTGCTGGCCCGGATGCGGTTTGGCCGAGAACAGGGTGGCATCGAAATGGTGGGCATTGCCATCCAGCGTGAAGCTGCTCATGGCCGTGATGCGGGTAGCCAGCTGGCACAGGTAGCGCGCACGGTCGAAGGCCAGGCAGGCCAACGCGGTCATGACGGCGGTACCGTTCATGATGGCCAGCCCTTCCTTGGGACGCAGGCGCAGCGGCGTCAGGCCGGCTGCGGCCAGTGCCTCGGCGGCCGGCACTGTGGTGCCATCGCGCCAGACCTGGCGCTCGCCGCACAGTACGGCGGCGAGGTAGGACAGTGGCGTGAGATCGCCACTGGCACCCACCGAGCCTTCGCAGGGAATCTGCGGCAACAGATCGTGTTGCAGCAGCGCCGCGATCTGTTCCAGCAAGGCCACGCTCACGCCCGAGAAGCCCTGGCACAGGGAATTGAGCCGGGCCGCCAGGATGGCGCGCGCCTGCTCCGGCGTGAACAGCGCTCCCAGGCCGCAGCCGTGGTAGGTGTAGAGGTGATGCGGCAGTTCCGGCACCAGTTGCGGCGGCACGGTCACCGTGCAGGAATCGCCATAGCCGGTGGTGACGCCATAGATGGTGCCATCCTCGCGCAGCAGTCGGTCGAGGAAATCGGCACCGCGCGCAATACGTGCACGGAAGCTCTCGGCGTCGTGCAGTTGCACCGTGCGCTCGCGCCGCGCCAGCGCCACCACATCCTCGATGGTGAGGGGCTGGGCGCCGAAGCAGACAGGGGCGCTCTTGGCGGAAGAGGAAACGTCAGTGTGAGGCATGCTGTTCGTCCAGGGCGCAATCGGCCCAGAAATCATAGAAATTGAACCACTGGTAAGGCGCCTGAAGGCAGTGCGCTTCCAGGCGTGCGGCATAGGCTGCCGCCAGTTCGTCCAGCACCGCTGCACGCTGCTTGCGTGGCAGGACGATGCGATCACGGAAGGCTTCAAAGCTGACCTCCGCGCCTTCGGCGCTGCGGCGCGAGAACATCAGGAACACCGGACATTGCAGCAGCGCCGCCATGACGTAGGGGCCGATCGGAAAGGGAGCACTGCGGCCCAGGAAAGGCGCGCGCGCCACCCGTGGCTGCGGCGAGACCGGCACCCGGTCACCGGCGATGACCACGAACTCGCCCTGTGCCACCTTCTCGGCCAGCATCATGGCAGTAGCTGGAGACATGTCGGTGACCTGCATCAGGTTCAACTGACTGGCCGGATCCAGCTGGGCCAGCATCTGGTTGAAGGCCTGGGCGTGGCGCGTATGCACCAGTACCGTCAGCTTGAGGGCGGGATGCTGGCGGCCGATCACGCGGCACAGCTCGAGGTTGCCGAGGTGGGTGCAGATGATGAGTCCGCCACGCCCGGCGGCGATGGCCTCGGAAATAGGCGCGCTACTGTGCAAATGAACGTTTTTGATGGGGAACAGGCCGCCCCACAGCAACATCTTGTCCAGCAGGCTTTCGCCGAATGCGGCGAAGTGAAGGAAAACGCCAAAAATCCCGGAACGCAGCGGCAGCTCCGGACGGTATCGCCGCACCTGCGCCAGAAACGCACGCGAGGCCTGGCGGGCCCGGCCATTGGCAGCGATGTACCAACACAGCACCGGATAGAGCATCAGCCGGAAGGGCAGCCGGCCCAGCAGGCGATAGACCGCGAACAGCAAACGCATGCCGGCCACGAAGCTGACTTCGTTGATCTGCGCCCAATGGCGCGTACGGGGTGGATGGCTCATGCGCTGCGCCCGCCCAGGCGCCGCCAGCTGCCGCGCGCCAGCAGCAGCGGCGCGCGCAGCAACATGCCGAAGAACAGGCGGGCGTGCATGCGCGAGATCAGTACGTTGTCCAGCCAGACCTGGAAGTGCGACACACCGTCGGCTGGATAGCGTACCCGCGTGGCCAGGTTGTTTACGCGCAGGCCGCGCCAGTAGAGGCGGACCAGGATTTCGGTATCGAAATCCATGCGCCGCCCGATAGGAGCGCTATCCATCAACTGCAGCGTCGGCGCCAGTGGATAGACCCTGAAGCCACACATCGAATCGGCAATCTCCAGCGACAGCGTATTGATCCACACCCAGATGTGCGTCAGGTAGCGGGCATAGAGCCGGCCCTTGGGCACGCTGTCGTCATAGATCGGTTTGCCGTTGATGACGGCGGCCGGAGCCGCCTGTGATGCGGCCAGGAAACGCGGGATGTCGGCGCTGTCGTGCTGGCCGTCGGCATCGATCTGCAAGGCGTGGGTGTAGCCAGCCGACGCGGCATGGCGCAGGCCGGTCATGACGGCGCCGCCCTTGCCCTGGTTGCGGGTGTGGACCAGCAGCGTGACCTGTTGCGGATCGGTGGCGGCCAGTTGTCGCAGCACGGCGGCACAGACGTGGCTGCTGCCATCGTCGACCAGGATGCAAGGCAGCCCGTGACCGCGTACGGCAGCGACTACCGCGCCGATGGCGTGCTCGTGGTCGTAGACCGGGATCACCACCACGGTACTGTGCAAGGTGGATGCGGTCATGCCGCCCCCAGCAGGAAGCGGCCGCTGGCGTGCTGGCCTGCGTCCGAGTGCAGACGGAAGGACAACTGCGACTTGGCGGTATCGAATTGCAGGTCCAGCAGCACGCGCATGCCTGGTGTGATGACGCGCTGGAACTTCAAGGTCTGCAGGCCCAGGAAGCGTGGCGGCAGGTTGAAGTAGCGCCGGCCCAGCGTGAGCGACCAGTCGGTCTGCACCACGCCGGGCAGGATGGGTGCGCCGGGGAAGTGGCCGCGGAAGTAGAGCAGGTCGGCGGGGATGTCCAGCGCCAGTTGCACTTGCCCTGTGCTGCGCTGCAGTTCGGTTACGTTCGGCAATGTGGGCGCACTGCTCTCCAGCAGCGCGGTCAGTGCCGAGAGCGTAACCTTGCCTTGCGAGTTCACCGGCAGTGCCTCCAGGTAACGCCACAAGCGCGGCAGGGCGATGGCTTCGATGGCGCCGGCCAATGCCGTCTTGAGCGCGGCGTTAAGGGCCAGTTTGCCTTGTGCGACCAGCAGGGCTTGACCTTGCGCAGTGGGCACCACGAAGGCAGCGATGAACTGGCGTGCGCGGCGGCCTTGATGAACGATCACGCGCACTTCCTCGACCAGCGGACTGGCGGCCAGCAGTTGTTCGATGCGCGTCAGCGAGATGCGTTTTTCTTCCAGCTTGACGATGCGGTCGCTGCGCCCGCGCAGTTCAAAGGCAGCGGGGATGTCTTCCATCAGCACGGCACGGTCGGCCATGCTGAACCAGCCGCTGTCGGGCAGGTGCGGCGAGCGCACTTCCAGTTCGCCTTCGGCGCCGAGGCGCACGGACACGCCGGGCATGGCCTGCCAGTGCTCGCGGCGCTGCAGGAGATCGCTGTCGGGCTGGCGCCAGGCGATGCCACCGGTTTCGGAGCTGCCATAGATTTCCAGCGGACGCTGCCCCAGCAGCCGCGCGGCATCGCATGCCGCTTCGGCCGGCAGCGGACCGCCGGAAGAGAAGATCGCGCGCAGTTGGCGCGCATCCGGTTGCGTGGCCTGCTCGGGCAGGCGTTTCAGATGGGCCGGGCTGGACAATAGCAGCCACGGGCGGTTACCAGCCATGCGCTGCAGATCCTCGGGGAAGAACGCGCTGCCTGCATGCACCGGACGTCCCGCACACAGCGCCCACAAGACCTTGAACAGCAAACCATAAATATGCTGGTGCGATACCGTGGCGACCACTTCGGCCTGACCCACTGTGGCACCGAAGAGCGCCTCCAGCGTGGCCACTTCATTGGCCATCTGGCCCAGTTGCTTGGGGATGGCCTGGGCCTGCCCGGTGCTGCCGGAGGTGTAGACCACCAGGCCGGCGAAGTCCGCGCGCAAGGCGGGCCAAGGAGAGGAAGGCTCGTCGAAGGAGGCATCAGGAGCGGGCTGCAAGGCCGGCCAATGGACACCGAAGTCGCCGAGGAAACCATCGACCTCGCCGCGCAACTGGCCGCAGGTGTCGGGCAGGGCATCGCTGGGCAGGTAGGCTGTCTTGCCGGCCAGCCAGGTACCCAACAGGGCGGCAGCGAAATGTAGCGTGTCTTGATGGAAGAGGGCGAAACGCTGGCCCGGCGTGGTCTGCAGCAACTGCTTCCAGCGCAGCAACTCGGCGCGCCAGGTGGCATACGTGACCGCCACGCCGTCGCGCCAGCCGATCACGCGTTCGCCGTCAAATGCCTGGAACGGTAGTTGCAGCAGGTCCAGCCTTGTGGTGGCGGGCATGTCGACTGTCTCACGCATGATGCTGGCGCCGGACGTAAAGGCGCACCAGGTATTCGCCGGCAAACAGCGCGCCCATGGCGACGTAGGAAATGACCCCGGTGTACATCGACCACACCGCTGGCGAGGCCCACAGTGCGGTGCCCAGGGCGATGCTGCCATTGACCGCGAAGAACAGGCACCACACCTGGGTAACCCGGCGTGTATAGGCGATCACGAACAGCGGCAGGTCGGGAGAACTCAGGCGTGCCATGCGTTCGATGACGGTAGGCGGTTTGTAGAGGCTGTAGCCGAACAGGGCCAGCATGCCGCCGCTGATGGCTACCGGATAGAGCTTCAGCGGCAGCAGCGCATTCCAGGCCAGGGCCGGCGCGGCCAGCGCCAGCGCGGCCACGCCCATCCAACGCAGCGGGCGGCTGCTGCGGCTGGTGAACAGGCGCACCGCGGCGATGAGCACCAGCAGCAGGGCCAGCATGCGTGGTTCCAGCTTGCCGTGGGCGTACCAGATCAGCAGGGGATACAGCAGGATCAACAGCGGGCCGGCCAGGGCGGTCAGCCGGGACATCGCGGGAGGTTTCATGCGCTTACGCGTGCGCTTGTTCGCGCATCAGCGTGGCCAGAATATCCACGACATCCTGCACCGTGCGCACGCTGCGGAAGACGTCGGGCTGGATGCGCTTGCCCGTGGTCTGGTTGAGTTTGACCACGATGTCGACGGCATCAATGCTGTCGATGTCGAGATCGGTGTAGAGGTTGGACTGGGGCGTGATGGTGGCTTTGTCGAGCTCGAACATCTCGTGCAGCATATCGACGATCCACACGGTGATTTCGTCCTTGGTCATGTCAGGTGTCAGAGTGGTCATGATGTGCTTCTCTTGCAAGTGGCTTGGCAACGTCGTTGTGGTGATGTACAGCCTGGGGAGGCGCTCAGGCCGTGGCCTGATGGCTGGCCACCAGCGCAGCCAGCGCCTGTACCGAGGCGAAGTGCTTGCGGGTCTCTTCGGAATTGGCAGAAAGCTTGATGCCATAGCGTTTCTGCAGGCTCATGCCCAGTTCAAGTGCGTCGATGGAATCCAGGCCCAGGCCATCGCCGAACAGGGGCGCGGCGCTGTCGATATCCTCGGGGGCGAGGTCTTCCAGGTCGAGGGCCTCGATGATGAGTTGCTTGATGTCTTGTTCCAGGTCGTGCATGGCCTAGTTCTCTTTCATGAAGTACTGTTGCAGGTAAGTCGTCAGTTGGCGCGCGGCCAGTGTCGGATGGTCGGCGCCGTGCAGCTGCTCGTTGCCGATGATGTGATGCGGTTGAAGGTCCTCGCCGATGTGCAGGCGAAAATGCGCGCGCGTGGCCGGCACCTGCCACCATTTCTCTCCCTTGCCGAGGGTGCCGGGCGTACAGCGGATGCGCACCGGCGTGATCGTGCAGCCGCCGCGCACGGCGACGTTGGCCGCACCGCGCTTGAGGCTGATCTGGCCGTCGCCGGGCGTGCGGGTACCCTCGGGGAAGATGATGAGATTGCCGCCGCTGCGGATGGAGCGGATGCAATCATCGATCAGATCCGGCCCCTGGGCATTGCTGATGTAGCCGGCCGCTTGCACCGGTCCACGGGTAAAGGGATTGCGCCACAGTGCACCCTTGACGATGCAGTCGGCATGGCGCACGAAGGCCATCAGCAGCACCGTATCGATGAGCGTCGGATGGTTGGCCAGGATCAGCAGGCCGTTGCGGTTCAGACGTTCCAGTCCGGTGATTTCATAGCGGATCACGCCGCACAGGCGCATCACTTCGACGAAGGCGCGAAACGCCAGGCGGATGAGGTGGCGCGACCACAGCACGCGTTGCTGCGGATCCCGGACCAGATATTGCAAAACGGGGAAGATCACCAGTCGCAGCAGCAGCCCGCCCAGTCCGAAGAGAGCAAAACACATCCCCGTGGCCAAGATGCGCCAGCCACGGTCGATCAGCGGCAGGACCCGTTCAAGCATGTCGCATCCAGTGCCAGTGACGGCCGTCGGCCTGCCGCTGCAGAGTGGACGCTGCGGCGTCCAGGAAAAAGCGCAATACCGCAGCGGGCCCGGCGGTGCCTCGCGCGCAGGGCATGGTGTGGCTGGCCGCTTGCACCTGCTGCCATTGCAGGGACAGTGTGGGTAATGCAGCGTTTTCGTCGGCCGCCTGCATCAGCCAGGACCAGCCGCAGGGCTCTTCGTGTTCATCGGCGAAGTCGGAAAAGAGCGCCGGCAGTGGTGCGTCGGCCACCACCAGCAGCACCTGACGCATGCCGTCGGCCAGCAGGCCGCAGGCTTCGATGACGGCATGTTCGACCGTGCTCTGGCCGGCCGCAATGGCCACCGTATTGGCCTGGCTGCCACGGGCGATGGAAAACAGGCCGGCGTTGGCGTTGTGCACCGAGAGGCTGAAGGCGGTGGGCGACATGGGGGCGGCAGCGGCCAAGGCCATTTGGAGCTCAACAGAACGGGCGCATTCGCCATGGCGCGAAGCAAACACCACCGGGATGTCAAGGCCGGCACTGTCCGTGGTGCTATCGCTGGCGTCGCCGACTTGGCGGGCGGCAGTGCCAAGGGAGGCAGCATTGAAGGCCCCGTAGGCGGCTTCCAGCGCCAGCTTGCCCACCGGGCTGGTGCGTCGGCGCAGCATGGGCGGCATGGCCTTGACTGCTGGTTCCCCCGAACCTGCAGCCTGGCGATCATGCCTGATCCATCGTTGCCAGTCAGCTTGGGATTCGAGACCCGGAACCCACTGCGCATGCGATGCAACTGAAAAACTGACATCCCCTGAATACATATCGTCAAAAGCCCCAGGCTTCTACTTGGCGGTGTTATCTACCGGATCCCCCTTCTTCCGAAGCAGGCCGGTACGCTGCCTGCATCGGTGGATACGCCGTTTTCTTGTTTATTTACAGCACTTATCCGGTGTCTTTAAACGTTACAATTTGTAAGACCGGGTAATGGTACGACAAAACCCTCTTGAATTAACACGAAATTTTCAAGGAGAAACACGGAGAGCTACAGCCAGGGGGCTTATCCGCCGGGTTGGTGTTGTCGATTCGGTACGTTGTCTATCGTCTTGAAGTGAAGGGATGTACGTTCTCAGCGCCAATTTTTTAACTATTTCGGTGGCCCGGCACGAAACGCCGTGGCGCGATTCTGGAACTTGTTTAGGGTCGGAGGGAGAGAGTCAATTCTGCGAGCAAATCAACAGCAGGAGAGAAAAATGGCCTGGAGAAAGTCAGAACGGTTTTTTTCTGGCAACCCAGCCCAACCACCAAGTCGCGGGAATCCGCGTCAACCCTCGCAGACCCGCCAGGGGCAACAAAAATGCCCGACTGCATACACAGTCGGGCATTGGTATTGGTGGAGCCGGCGGGAATTGAACCCGCGTCCAGAAGCACTCTACAGACAGTTCTACATGCGTAGTGCAGTCAATTGGTTTTGATCCTGGCGACGCGGACGCACACGCTTCGACAGGACGAGTTACCTTGGATTTAATGACGTATGAAGTAACCCCATACGCCACGATTCCCTGTAAATGACTCTACCGCTGTTGCCAGCACACCCCAGGGAAGAAGTGCTGTAGAGCTAGAAGTTTCTTAGGTTTCTAGGTGCGATTTACGCTGCGAGAGCGTAAGATTCGTCGTTTGCATTTAAGCAGTTCCGGATGGATTAACGAGGTAACCAGTCCTCGGCATGCCCTGTTCCGCTTTGCAACCCCTGTCGAAACCAAGTCGGCCCCGTGGTGTTGAAGCTTCGCAAATCCCGCTGGGCGCGTGAACTTGCGTATTACGCTGGCCCCTCGCAGCATTTCCTGAAGAGGCCCCCGCTTTGGCAGCGGGAGGCTGATTATAACCTACTCCCTACTGTATGGGCAGCGTGCGGCTTTTCAAGGCCCGCCTGCGCAGCCTTTGCTCACTGTATCGTCAGATCGACCCGTGCCTTGGGCTCCTTGTCCGGGATGCCGGCGCCGTCCAGCTTGGGGGCAATCAGAAAGATGCGCGCAGGTTCGATCACGCTCTGCTCCTGTAAATAATTTCGCACCTGGTCAGCCCGGCGCTGCGCCAGCTTGCGCAAGTCATCCTGGGTCACTTCGGTGTGTTCCAGGATCATCTTTTCCATCTCGGCTTCGGGCAGGCTCTTGAGCAATCCGATCATGTTGCGCGGCTTGTCGAACTTGCTGTCCTTGTAGACGCGTTCCAGGTACTTGGCACGCTCGGCCGCACTGATGCGCACCGGGCCGGACGGCTGTCCTTCCCTGGCGATCAGGTCGGCCCGCTTGAGACTGCGCATCGCACGTTCCAGCCCTTCACGGCGCAGACCCTGGTCATCGACCTTGGGATCGACACGACCCGTGATGTCGAGCTTGATGCCGGGGCGCTCATGCAGAACATAGCCCAGTGCATCGAGCTTCTTGCGCACTTCGTCGGTGACTTCCGAGGAGCCGGGCGAGAACTCGATGTAGCGCAGTTCGCCAATGTGCTCGTCAGCACGGAACATCGAACCGATCAGCGCGAAGGGCGAGGTGACAGCCTTGACGATCAGGTTCACGAACACCCGCACGATGATGCCGCCCACCGAAAACTGCGGGTCCGACAGCGAGCCCGAAATCGGCAGGTTCAGGTTGATGTTGCCATCGCGATCCTTGAGCAAGGACACCGCCAGCATCACCGGCAGGCTGGTGGCATCCGGACTGTCGACCCGCTCGCCGAAGCTCAGCTGTTCGATGCGCAGATCGTTCTGCGCGACCAGCTTGTCGTTCTCGATCGTGTAATGCACATCCATCGAGAGCTTGCCCTTGGTGATCGGATAGCCGGCGTACTTGGCCGAGTAGGGCGTCAGGCGCGGCAGTTGCACGCCGTTGGCACTGGCCTTGAGATCCAGGTACATGGGCTTGAAGAGCGGATTGAGCGAGCCAGAAATCTGCAGCGGGGCATCGTTGTCGATCTTGCCGGTGATGTTCACCGGTGCCGGCTGCGGCTTGTCCGAGGCGATCTGGCCGATGCTGCCGGCCAGTCCGGTCATGTTGGCAGTGTAGTTGGGTTTGACGAAGTTGTCGGTGTAGTTGATGTTGCCGCCGTCCAGCACCACCTGGCCGATACGCACCAGCGGCGCATCCGCCGACGCGGCGGCGGTGACCGGGTTGGCGGAGGTAGTCTTGCGCGTGCTTGCTGTACCGGACGGTGTGTCGTCCTTGCCAGCCTTCTTGCTGTCATCGGTGATCGAACCCTGTTCCCGGGCGTCGGCCACCACGATGTCCTGCAGGTTCAGGCGACCTTTTTCAGAGAGGATGGCGCGCGCGTAGAAGTTGGACAGCCTTGCCTTCTCCAGCTTCACCTGCGTACGCCCGCCCAGTCGGGCCTCGATACCGGCCAGTTCCAGTGTGCGCCAGCGCAGGAAGTCGGTGGAGGTCAGCTTGTCCTGCATGCGCAGGTTGGTGATGGCGGCGCTGCCCTTGTAGTCCAGTGCCAGCTTGCGATCCTCCAGCGGCGGCGTCACTTCCAGCTTGCCCCGGGCACTGGCCAGGCCGCTGCTGATGGAGACATTGAGTACATCGCTGAAATAGTGCTGGAAGGGCGTAATGGGCAGGTCCTTGATCTCCAGTTCCAGTGCCACGTGCTTGAAATGCGCGGCGGCCTGGCCGGTCAGTTCGACGCTACCGGTCTTCTCAAAGCGTGCCTGCAGCTTGAAGGGAATCGCCTGGTCCAGCGTATCGGTCAGCCTGGGCGCCTGCAGCGACAGCGATTGCAGAGCCAGTGGCTGCGCGCCCTTGCCGGGAGGAGTCAGGCGCAGGTCGGCCAACTGCACCTTGCTGTCGTCGAGCTGCAGATGGCCATGCTGCAGTTGCAGCGTGGTCTGGCCGGAGAGCCGGCCCGCCAGTCCACTGATGGGCGCACGGGCAAGGTAATTACGGTAGCCCGCCAGGTCGATGTTCTCCAGCGTGATCTTGCCGGCAACGCTGGCCGTCATGGCCTGGACCTGGCCATCGAAGGCCAGCTTGCCACGGCCGTTCTCGACGGCGGACAGCGTCAAGCGGGCCGGCTTGGCATCGGCAGCGGTGGAAAGTTGGGTGGCGTTGATATCGATCTTGCTCAGCTTGATGGCCTGAGCCGGCGAGGCATTGGCTTCATCGCGCCAGTTGACTTCGCCATCCTGCACGGTCAGTTGCTGCAGCACGATGGGGGAAGCCGGCTGCTTCGCAGTGGCGGCGGGAGAAGGGGCGCTCGCTTGTCTGGAGGTGCTGCGGGCACCGGTCTGGCCATCTGCCAGCGCACGCTGCCAGTTGATCTCGCCGCGCGCGTTCATGCCGGCCCAGACCTGCGCTTGCTCCAGCGTGAGCTGGCTCAGTTCACCACTGGCGGCCAGGACGTCGAACTGCTTTATCTGCAGCGCCAGCGACTTGGCCTTGAACAGGGGCGCATGCGCCTTGTCCTGTAGAGAAAGGTCCTCCATCCGGACCTCGCCGGCCAGTGTGACGGTCGGCTTGTCATCCTTGCGGGTGAAGCCCAGGTCCAGCCGGGTACTGAGCTTGGCACTCTGGATCAGCACCGGCAATTCGGCGGGAACGAATGGCAGGTAGCTCACCAGGTCCAGCCGGTCGATGTCGATGGCGAAGGTCGATTCCTGCGTCGAGGTGAAGGGTTTGCTGCGACCCTTCAGGTGCAGCGGGGTGCCATTGACGGTGGCCGACAATTGCGGCTGCACGAAGCTGTCGATGTTGCCGGGCAGGTTGGAGATGAAGGGCAGGCCCACTTGCAGCGCGGCGATGTCGATGTTCTTGCCACTGACCTTGTCCTCGAAGCGGATCTGCCCGTCCTGCAGTTGCACGTTGGCCAGCGAAAAGTGCGCCTGGCCTTCGCTCTTGGGTTGGGCCGCCAGGCGGTCGAGGATGTCGGAGAAGTTGTAGTGGCCAATGCCGTGCGCATCCACCCGCACCACGTGCAGTTGCGGCGTACTCAGCCTGATTTCGTCCAGCACCGGCGCCATGCGCAGCAGCGAGGCGGCGGACAGGTCGGCCAGCAAGCCCTTGGCACTGAAGAAGGGCTGCTTGCCATCGGCTTCATAGAGGGTGATGTCCGAGGCGCGCAGCGCCAGCTTGAAGGGATTGAAGGCGATCTCGCCAATCTCCAGCCTGCGACCCAGTTGCGCCTGGGTCTGGTCGACAGCGATCTTGCGCACCAGTGCGGGCAGGGCAGCCCAGCTCAGCGCGGCCAGGCCCAGCAGGACAACCAGCGTCCAGCCGACCCAGCGCAGCGGACGTCTCATCCGATGCCAGGCGGGATGCTGGGTGAGAGAGGCGCGGTCCGGCTTGCTCATGACGGTTTCCCTTGTCGGTGCCGGTCCGTGCTGGCGCCGTGTGTGCGCCGGTGGCCGGTTCTGGTTGTGATGGTAGGCGATGCTGCGGCGTGCGCCGGGGTTGTCGCCATTCTAATGCGAGGCGACATGGCACTGCTAGGAGGGAAAAGACGCGCCCAAGTTTCCGGGCGCGTCAGGCAAGACTGGCAGGGGAATCAGTCCAGCAGGGTGAGGATGTCCAGCGGTGCATGCAGCAGCGCGTCCGCTTGCCAGGCAGCGGGTTCGGTGTGCCCGCAATAGCCCCAGGCGGCGGCGATGGTGGGCATGTTGGCGGCACGGCCGGCCTGGATGTCGCGCAGGTCGTCGCCGACGTACCAGCAATCCTCGGGCGCCAGTCCCAGGCGCTTGGCGGCTTCCAGCAACGGTGCCGGGTGCGGCTTGGGATGCGGGGTGGTGTCGCCGGAGACGGTGCAGCCGGCATGGCCCAGGCCGATCTGCGGGGCCAGTACGTCGGTCAGGCGCGCGGCCTTGTTGGTGACGATGCCCCAGGCGATGCCGCGCGCTTCCAGTTGGCTCAGCAACTCCGGGATGCCATCGAAGAGACGGCTGTGGGTGCTCATGTTGGCCTGGTAGCGGTCCAGGAAAAGTAGGCGCAAATCTTCATATTCCGCATCGCCCGGATGGATGCCCAGCGCTGCACCGATGAGTCCACGGGCACCGGCTGAGGCCACCGGGCGCAAACTTTCATAGGGGGCATTTTCCAGGCCACGTTGCTGGCGCAGGAAGTTGGCGGCGGCCGCCAGGTCGGGAGCGGTATCGGCAAGTGTGCCGTCGAGGTCAAACAGGATCGCGCGGGGAGGGCGGAGTGGCATGGGCGGTCAGAGTGGCAGGAAGAAAAGCGCCGCAGCCGATGGCTGCGGCGATGTGAGCACGACGAGAGCAGGCAGGCGGGGGCGCGAACGCTCGCTCAGCCCAGTTTGGTACAGGCCACCAGGTAGTTCACGCTGGTGTCGTCGTTGAGCGAATAGATCTTGGTCAGCGGGTTGTAGCCCATGCCCTTGAAGCCGTCGATCTGCAGGCCGGCCTCGCGCGTGTAGTGCGCCAGCTCGGCCGGGGTGATGAACTTGGCGTAGTCATGCGTGCCCTTGGGCAGCAGGCGCAGCACGTATTCGGCACCGATGATGGCCATGACGTAAGACTTCATGTTGCGGTTCAGGGTGGAGAAGAACAGCTTGCCGCCCGGCTTGGCCAGGGTGGCCGCAGCACGCACGATGGCGGCCGGATCAGGTACGTGTTCCAGCATCTCCATGCAGGTCACCACGTCATACTGGCCGGCTTCGCGCGCGGCCATGTCTTCGGCGGCGATCTTCTCGTAGCGCACTTGTACGCCGGACTCCATGCTGTGCAGGTCGGCCACTTTCAGCGCCTTGTCGGAGAGGTCGATGCCGGTGACGTCGGCGCCTTTCCTGGCCATCGATTCAGCCAGGATGCCGCCGCCGCAGCCGATGTCGATCACCTTCTTGCCGGCCAGCGGTGCACGGGCGTTGATCCACTCCAGGCGCAGCGGGTTGATTTCGTGCAGGGGACGGAATTCGGAACCCGGGTCCCACCAGCGATGGGCCAGTTCACTGAATTTCTGGATCTCTTGGGGATCGGCGTTCATGGTCGCATTGGTCGTGTTCATGGGGCCTAATGATAGCCCAATCCGACGCTGCGGGTGGCCTGGGCCAGATCAACATCGGCCGCAATTGCGGGACAAGGCGAGGCTTGTCCGTACATGACGCGCAAACGCATCAGGAATAAAAAAACCCCGCCGAAGCGGGGTTTTCATGACTGCTTGTAGCGTCAATCGATTACTTGCGGGTACCCACAACTTCGATTTCCACGCGACGGTTCTTGGCGCGGCCAGCAGCGGTCTTGTTGTCAGCGACCGGTTGCGACTTGCCCTTGCCTTCGGTGTAGACACGGTTGGCTTCAACGCCCTTGGAAACCAGGTAAGCCTTGACGGATTCAGCACGACGAACCGACAGCTTCTGGTTGTAGGCGACGGAACCGATCGAGTCGGTGTGGCCGACGGCGATGATGACTTCCAGGTTGATGGCCTTCAGGTTGCCAACCAGTTCGTCCAGCTTGGCCTTGCCAGCCGGCTTCAGGGTTGCCTTGTCGAAATCGAAGAAGGCGTCAGCAGCGTAGGTGACTTTTTCCGAGGTCGGAGCAGCAGCCGGAGCGGGCTTCGGAGCAACAGCAGCGGCAACCGGAGCCGGTGCGGGCGGTTCTTCGCACGGACCGTTCACGTAAGCGGTTTGCCAGCACAGACCGTAACCGCTGCGGGTCACGACGTCACGGCCATCTTGCAGGTACAGGCTGCCGGGACGAACCTTGATGTCCTTGGTTTCCTGAGCGGTGGCAGACAGTGCGATGGCTGCGGACGCAGCAGCGAAGACGAGTTTTGCTAATTTGTTCATGTTTCTCCTCTCGGGTGAGATATCCGCAGATAAACTGCGCTACAAGATTACGACATCAAAAAATGAATAATATCATGTGTTCAGGTCGTCACCGGCCCTTGTTCCATGGGGCTAGTAATGAACTTAGCCGCCATTCTGCCACACGGATCGACCTTCAGCGATGCTTGCCAATTGGTCCAGACAACGTTTTTGGGACTGTGTTGTTTCTTCGCAACGCGATATTTTTGGCCCGTTTTTGTTCCTTTAAGGCAGAAAAAAGCCGGATTTTTTAGAGAAAATCCTTATTTTTCATACAGTTCGCGCATTTTCACTCGGGCAAGTAGTTGCCATTTTCTCCGCGGCATCGTGCCTCCCGGCGCGCGGGTTTTCTCCCGATGGCGTGCACCGGGAAAGTGAGTTTCGGAAAATTTCCCCAAATTGGCCATTTGACAGCAATCCACGGCGGAGAAGCATTCGATGCCGGGTGGCAATGCTGGTCGCTGAATTCGGGCGCTCTAATATATATAGGCGCTCGGCCCCCTGTTTGGTCGCTCTCAGGCGCTGGGAGGAGCTTTGCGGCGCATGCGGTGATAGTGGGCACCGGACCGGCTGCCATCGCGAAGCATGCCGTTGCCGGGGCGATGAGGGCCTTTGACGGGCTTTTGACCCTCCTGGCGTGCTAGAATGTGCTGTTCTGATCAGTCCAAGGGCCACGCCCGCCCGGCATGATTTTCTGGCCGGGAAACATCTTTCGACTCTCCAATGGATCAATTCGCTAAAGAAACCATCCCCATTTCCCTCGAAGAAGAGATGCGCAAGAGTTACCTCGATTACGCCATGAGCGTGATCGTGGGTCGGGCACTGCCGGATGTGCGCGATGGCTTGAAGCCGGTGCACCGCCGCGTGCTGTATGCGATGCACGAGATGAACAATGTCTGGAACCGCCCGTTCGTGAAGTGCGCGCGCGTGGTCGGTGAAGTCATGGGTAAATATCACCCGCACGGTGACGCCTCCATCTATGACACCCTGGTGCGCATGGCCCAGGACTTCTCGCTGCGCTACACCCTGGTCGATGGCCAGGGCAACTTCGGTTCCATCGACGGCGACGGTGCGGCCGCGATGCGTTACACCGAGTGCCGCCTGGACAAGATCTCCAACGAATTGCTGGCCGACATCGAAAAGGAAACCGTCGATTTCGTGCCCAACTACGACGGCAAGGAAAAGGAACCCTCGGTCCTGCCCACGCGTATTCCCAACCTGCTGGTCAACGGCTCCTCCGGCATCGCCGTGGGCATGGCCACCAACATCCCGCCGCACAACATCACCGAGGTGATCAACGGCGCGCTGCACCTGCTGGCCAACGAACACTGCACCATCGATGAACTGATCGAACTGGTGCCGGCGCCGGACTTCCCCACCGGCGGCATCATCTATGGCGTCTCGGGCGTGCGCGATGGTTACCGCACCGGCCGCGGTCGCGTGGTCATGCGCGCCAAGACCCACTTCGAGGAATATGGCCGCGAAGGCCGCATCGCCATCATCGTCGATGAGCTGCCTTACCAGGTCAACAAGAAGGCGCTGCTGGAACGCATCGCCGAGCTGGTGCGCGACAAGAAGCTCGAAGGCATCTCCGACCTGCGCGACGAGTCCGACAAGTCGGGCATGCGCGTGGTCATCGAATTGAAGCGCGGTGAAGTGCCCGAGGTTGTGCTCAACAACCTCTACAAGCAGACCCAGCTGCAAGACACCTTCGGCATGAACATGGTGGCGCTGGTCGATGGTCAGCCGCGCCTGTTGAACCTGAAGCAGCTGCTGGAATGCTTCCTCTCGCATCGCCGCGAAGTGGTCACCCGCCGCACCGTGTTCGAACTGCGCAAGGCGCGCGAACGCGGCCACGTGCTCGAAGGCCTGGCTGTTGCGCTGGCCAACATCGATGACTTCATCGCCATCATCCGCGCCGCACCGACCCCGCCGATCGCCAAGGCCGAACTGATGAACCGCGCCTGGGATTCGTCCATGGTGCGCGAGATGCTGGCCCGCACCGGCGAAGGTAACCCGGGCGGCATCGAAGCCTTCCGTCCGGAAAGCCTGCCGGCCCATTACGGCATCCAGTCCGATGGTCTCTACAAGCTCTCCGACGAACAGGCCCAGGAAATCCTGCAGATGCGTCTGCAACGCCTGACCGGCCTGGAGCAGGACAAGATCGTCAATGAATACAAGGACGTGATGGCGCAGATCGCCGACCTGCTGGATATCCTCTCCAAGCCGGCCCGCGTGACCGCCATCATCACCGACGAACTCAACGCCGCCCGCAACGACTACGGCATTGGTGCCAAGGACGAGCGCCGCTCCACCATCGAGCACAACGCCACCGACCTGGCTACCGAAGACCTGATCACCCCGCAAGACATGGTGGTCACGCTGTCGCACACCGGTTACATGAAGTCGCAGCCGGTTTCTGAATACCGCGCGCAAAAGCGTGGCGGTCGCGGCAAGCAGGCCATGGCCACCAAGGATGACGACTGGATCGACCAGCTCTTCATCGCCAATACGCACGACTACATCCTGTGCTTCTCCAATCGCGGCCGCCTGTACTGGCTGAAGGTCTGGGAAGTCCCGCAGGGCTCGCGCAATTCGCGCGGCAAGCCCATCGTCAACATGTTCCCGCTGCAGGATGGCGAGAAGATCACGGTGATCCTGCCGGTGTCGGGCGCCAATCGCAGTTTCCCGGACGACCGCTACGTCTTCATGGCCACCAGCCTGGGCACGGTCAAGAAGACCCCGCTGTCGGACTTCTCCAATCCGCGCAAGGCCGGCATCATCGCGGTCGATCTGGATGAAGGCGACTTCCTGATCGGTGCCGCCCTGACCGATGGCGCGCATGACGTGATGCTGTTCTCCGACGGCGGCAAGGCCGTGCGCTTCGATGAAAACGACGTGCGTCCGATGGGCCGTACCGCCCGTGGCGTGCGCGGCATGAACCTGGAAGAAACCCAGCAGGTCATCGCCCTGCTGGTGGCCGAGAATGAACAGCAGTCCGTGCTCACCGCCACCGAAAACGGCTTCGGCAAGCGTACTCCGATCACCGAATACACCCGTCACGGTCGCGGCACCAAGGGCATGATCGCCATCCAGACCAGCGAGCGCAACGGCAAGGTCGTGGCCGCGACCCTGGTCGATTCCACCGATGAGATCATGCTGATCACCACCGGCGGTGTCCTGATCCGCACCCGTGTCTCGGAGATTCGCGAGATGGGCCGCGCGACCCAGGGCGTGACCCTGATTGCAGTGGAAGACGGCACCAAGCTGTCCGGCCTGCAGCGCGTGGTCGAGTCCGATGTGGAAGACGCGATCGAGAGCGAAGGTACCGAGGCTGCCGGCGGCGAAACACCTGCCGCTGGCGAGTAAAGCAAGTTCAAGGCGGTGGGCCAAGCGCCTGCCGCCTTTTTTGATGGCGAACGCAGACATGGTCTATAACTTTTCCGCCGGTCCGGCGGTATTGCCCAAGGAAGTGCTGCAACAGGCAGCCGACGAGATGCTGGACTGGCATGGCAGTGGCATGTCGGTCATGGAGATGAGCCATCGCGGCAAGGAATACATGTCCATCATCGAAGCCGCGCTGGCTGACGTGCGCGCGCTGATGAACATTCCTTCCAACTACAAGGTGCTGTTCCTGCAAGGCGGGGCCATTGCCGAGAACGCCATCATCCCGATGAACCTGGCGGCGCTGCGTTCGCCGGCGGGCAAGCATGAAGCCGGTTTGGCCGATTACATCAACACCGGTTCCTGGTCGACCAAGTCGATCAAGGAAGCAGGGCGTTACTGCACCGTGAACGTGGCGGCCTCCTCGGCCGACTGCAAGTTCTCCAGCATCCCGGCACGTGCCGACTGGAAGCTCTCGCGCAATGCCGCCTACGTGCACATCTGCAGCAACGAGACCATCGACGGCGTCGAATACCAGTACACGCCCGAGGTCGCGGCCGATACCGACGGTGCACCTCTGGTGGCGGACATGTCCTCGCACATCCTCTCGCGCGAGGTGGATGTGTCCAAATACGGCGTCATCTATGGTGGCGCGCAGAAGAACATCGGCCCGGCTGGCGTGACCATCGTCATCGTGCGCGAAGACCTGCTGGGTCACGCGCTGCCGTTCTGTCCCTCGGCCTTCGACTGGAAGATCGTGGCCGACAACGATTCCATGTACAACACCCCGCCGACCTACGCGATCTACATCGCCGGTCTGGTGTTCCAGTGGATCAAGCGCCAGGGTGGCGTGGCCGCGCTGGAAGCGCGCAACATCGCCAAGGCCGGGCTGCTCTACGGCTACCTGGACAGCACCGATTTCTACAGCAACCGGATCGCAGCGGATTGCCGTTCCCGCATGAACGTGCCGTTCTTCCTGCGCGATGAGTCGCTCAATGACACCTTCCTGGCCGGCGCCAAAGAGCGCGGCCTGCTGCAGCTGAAAGGCCACAAGTCGGTCGGCGGCATGCGTGCATCGATCTACAACGCGATGCCGATCGAGGGCGTACAGGCTCTCGTCGATTATCTGAAAGACTTCGAACAGCAGCACGGTTGAGGCCGCATCTGGCCGGGCGCAGCGCCCGCGCAGTGCAGGCCGTGGCCGTGCGCCAAGCCAACGCCATGCCCGGTGCGCCGCCGGCCGCTCGTAGTGCCCGCGCGCCGTGCAACACCTGAAAGAGCAAGATGAGTGACGACAAGTTGCTACCCCTGCGCCAGAAGATTGATGCCATCGATGCGCAGATCCTCGACCTGCTGAACCAGCGCGCCCGCGTCGCGCAGGAAGTGGGCCACGTCAAGGCCGAGACCAATGCCCCGGTGTTTCGCCCCGAGCGCGAAGCCCAGGTGCTGCGCCGCGCCGCCGACCGCAATCCCGGCCCCTTGCTGGGCACCGATATCCAGACCATCTTCCGCGAAGTGATGTCGGCCTGCCGCGCGCTGGAAAAGCGTGTGGTGGTGGCTTACCTCGGCCCCGAAGGTACCTTCAGCGAACAGGCGGTGTACCAGCAGTTCGGTCACGCCATCGAAGGCTTGCCGTGTGTATCGATTGATGAAGTGTTCCGCGATGCCGAAGCCGGTACCGCCGATTTCGGCGTGGTACCCATCGAGAATTCCTCCGAAGGCGTGATCAATCGCACCCTGGATCTGCTGCTGCAGACTACGCTGACCATCAGCGGCGAAGTGGCCATCCCCGTGCATCACAGCCTGATGACCGCCAGCGGCAACATGGACGGCATCACCCGCATCTGCGCCCACTCGCAGGCCCTCGCCCAGTGCAATGCCTGGCTCAATATGAATTATCCTGCCATCGAGCGCCAGGCGGTGGCCTCCAACGCCGAGGCCGCGCGCATGGCAGGTGAAGATAAAAGCGTGGCGGCCATCGCCGGCGAAATCGCCGGCCAGAAGTACAACCTGCAGACGGTCAATGCCCATATCCAGGATGATCCGCACAATCGCACCCGCTTTGCGGTGATCGGCCGTTTGCGCACGGCACCGTCGGGCCGCGACCAGACTTCCATCGTGCTGTCGGTGCCCAACAAGGCCGGTGCGGTCTACAACCTGCTGGCCCCGCTGGCGCGCCATGGCGTGTCGATGACGCGCTTCGAGTCGCGCCCGGCCCGCATGGGCGCGTGGGAATATTATTTCTACGTCGACCTCGAAGGCCATGAGCAGGATGAAAAGGTTGCCAGGGCGCTGGAAGAGCTGCGCCAGAATGCGGCCTTCTTCAAGCTGCTGGGCTCTTATCCGCTGGGCCTGTGAGCGCCTGCCGTCCTGCCACCTTTGAAGGCTGAATTCAACGTGTTCAAGAAAGTCGTCATCTTCGGCGTGGGCTTGATCGGCGGCTCGTTCGCCCTGGCGCTGCGCCGTGCCGGCCAGGCCGATCACTTCGTCGGCGTGGGCCGCTCGCTGGCCAGCCTGGAACGGGCGCGCGAGCTGGGCATCATCGATACCATCGCCACCGATGCGGCCACCGCCGTGCCGGGCGCCGACCTGATTTTGGTGGCCGCGCCGGTCGCGCAGACCGAAGCCATCCTGGCCGCCATCCGTCCGCACCTCTATCCCCAGGCCATCGTCACCGACGCCGGCAGTACCAAGAGCGATGTGGTCGCTGCCGCCCGCAAGGCACTGGGTGAACGGATTGGCCAGTTCGTCCCGGCCCATCCGATTGCCGGACGCGAAAAGCATGGGCCGGAAGCGGCCCTGGCGGAATTGTATGAAGGCAAGAAGGTGGTCATCACCGCCTTGCCCGAGAATAGTGGCGCCGACGTCGAGACCGTGGCGCAAGCCTGGCGTGCCTGTGGCGCGATCATCCATCGGCTCTCGCCGCAGGAGCATGATGCGGTCTTTGCCTCGGTGAGCCATCTGCCGCACGTGCTGGCCTTCGCGCTGGTGGATGACATCGCCGCCAAGCCGCATGCCGACACGCTGTTCCAGTACGCTGCCAGCGGTTTTCGCGATTTCACCCGAATTGCCGCTTCCTCGCCGGAGATGTGGCGCGACATCACGCTGGCCAACCGTGATGCCTTGCTCACCGAGGTCGATGCCTATCTGGTGCAATTGCAGGGTATTCGCGCGATGATTGCCGCCAGCGATGGCGCCGCCATCGAAAAGGTCTATGCCAGCGCCCAGCATGCCCGCCAGCAATGGGCCGCAGCCATCGAAGCGGCTGAGCGCAAGACCAACTGAATATTTCTTCCAGAGCCCATCACCAAGGCCGCCTGGGCGGCCGGATTCCTCCAACGAATCATCCACAGAAAAGCCAGCAAGATGAAACAGCCTTCCTACCCCCGCCATATCGATCTGAATCCGGTCCCGCACGTGCAAGGCACGGTCAAGTTGCCGGGCTCCAAGAGCATCTCCAACCGCATCCTGCTGCTGGCGGCGCTCTCGGGCGGTACTACCCGCATCTTCGACCTGCTGGCTTCAGACGATACGCTGGTCATGCTGATGGCCCTGCAGACGCTGGGCGTGAAGTGGGAGCAGATCGAAGGGACCCAGGATTACATCGTCCATGGCGTCAACGGCATGCTGCCGGTGCACCAGGCTGATCTCTTCATGGGCAATGCCGGTACCGCCATCCGTCCGCTCACCGCAGCCCTGGCCGTGCTGGGCGGCGACTACACGCTGCATGGCGTGCCGCGCATGCACGAGCGTCCGATTGGCGACCTGGTGGATGCCCTGAATGCCGTCGGCATGCGTATCGAGTACACCGGCAATCCCGGCTATCCACCCCTGCACATCCGTCGTGGCCAGCTCGCGTCCTCGCGCATGAAGGTGCGCGGCAATGTCTCCAGCCAGTTCCTGACGGCCTTGCTGATGGCGGCTCCTCTGATGGCACGTGAAGAGGCCATGCAGGTCGAGGTGGTGGGTGAGCTCATCTCCAAGCCCTACATCGAGATCACCCTGAACCTGATGCGCCGCTTCGGTGTGGAAGTCGAACGGGACGGCTGGCAACAGTTCACCATCAAGGCGGGCCAGCATTACCGCAGCCCCGGCAGCATCCATGTCGAGGGCGATGCGTCCTCGGCCTCCTACTTCCTGGCGGCCGGTGCCATCACCGGCGGCCCGATCCGGGTCGAGGGCGTGGGCCGCGACAGCATCCAGGGCGACGTGCGCTTCGTCGAAGCGCTGGAGCAGATGGGTGCCACCATCACCATGGGCGAGAACTGGATCGAAGCCTCCTCCAACGGCCCGCTCAAGGCCATCGATGCCGACTTCAACCACATTCCCGACGCGGCGATGACCATCGCCGTGGCCGCGCTTTATGCCGACGGTCCCAGTACCCTGCGCAACATCGCCAGCTGGCGCGTCAAGGAAACCGACCGCCTGGCGGCCATGGCGACCGAATTGCGCAAGCTGGGCGCGCAGGTGGAAGAGGGCGCCGACTACCTGACGGTGACGCCTCCGGCCGAGATCGGTACGGCCGCCATCGATACCTACGATGACCACCGCATGGCCATGTGCTTCTCGCTGGCGGCGCTGGATGGTGCATTGCGGCGTGGCAACCGTATCCGTATCAACGATCCCAAGTGCGTGGCCAAGACCTTCCCGGATTACTTCGACGTCTTCAAAAAGATTGCCGAACAAACCTTGATCTGATAAACCCTGTGTTTGACGGAATTACACTAAATTATTCACAGATAAAGGGTTCAGGCCATGGAAAAAGCAAAGATACCGGTCATCGCCATCGATGGCCCCACTGCCTCGGGCAAGGGCACCGTGGCCCAGAAAGTGGCGCGTGAACTGGGTTTCCATTACCTCGATTCGGGCGCGCTGTACCGCCTGACGGCACTGTCCGTGTTGCGTCGCGGCATCGCGCTGGACGATGAACATGCCCTGGCCAAGGCTGCCGAACACCTGCACTGCCACTTCGATGGAGCCCATATCTTCCTGGCCAATGAAGACGTGACCCAGGCTATCCGCGCCGAGGAGGTCGGCAATACCGCCTCCAAGATCGCCGCGCTGATCTCGGTTCGCCAGGCCCTGTACGGACTTCAGTTGTCATTCAGGAAACCTCCGGGCCTGGTGGCCGATGGCCGTGACATGGGTACCGTCATCTTCCCCGCTGCCCGCTTGAAGGTATTTTTGACTGCCAGTGTGGAAGCACGCGCCACAAGGCGCTATAAGCAATTGATTGACAAGGGTTTTTCTGCTAATATCGAAGACCTCTCCAGAGATTTGAAGGAGCGCGACGAACGCGACATGAACCGCTCGTCGGCCCCCTTGAAGGCTGCGGAGGGCGCATATCACCTGGATACATCCGACATGACCGCTGACGAAGCGGTGCAGCAGGTACTCAGCTGGTACGCTGCCCTGGGGCACTGAAATCCGTTGCAATCCGCTTGAAACGGCATGTTCAGGACCCATCATGGGCAAGTCCTTGTTGTACCCGTAGTGCCATTGGTGCCCGGCAGATGCAAAGTCTGACGGGTGTTGATAAACCTAACCCAGTACCCATGTCGTCGGCGGCAACGAAGACGGCAGTGCAAGTCAGCCTGATTGCATCACACGGATACCGGCCAATCTTTCTTACTTTCTTTTATGTCTACCACTACCGTTATCGCTGCAGGTGTTGATACCTCCAGCGAATTTGCTGCTCTGTTCGAAGAATCGCTGTCGCGTCAGGACATGCGTTCGGGTGAAGTCATCTCGGCAGAAGTCGTGCGCCTGGATCACAACTTCGTGATCGTCAACGCCGGCCTGAAGTCCGAAGCCTTCATCCCTGTTGAAGAATTCAAGAACGACAACGGCGAAGTCGAAGTCAACGTCGGCGACTTCATCTCCGTTGCGATCGAATCCCTGGAAAACGGTTTCGGCGACACCATCCTGTCGCGCGACAAGGCCAAGCGTCTGGCATCGTGGCTCTCGCTGGAAAAGGCGATGGAGTCCGGCGAGATCGTCACCGGTACCGTCAATGGCAAGGTCAAGGGCGGCCTGACCGTTCTGACCAACGGCATCCGTGCCTTCCTGCCGGGTTCGCTGGTCGACACCCGTCCGGTCAAGGACACCACTCCGTTCGAAGGCAAGACCCTGGAATTCAAGGTCATCAAGCTGGACCGCAAGCGCAACAACGTCGTTCTGTCGCGCCGTGCCGTGATCGAAGCCTCGATGGGCGAAGAGCGCGCCAAGCTGATGGAAACCCTGAAGGAAGGCACCGTCGTCACCGGTATCGTCAAGAACATCACCGACTACGGTGCGTTCGTTGACCTGGGTGGCATCGACGGCCTGCTGCACATCACCGACCTGGCATGGCGTCGTGTGCGTCACCCGTCGGAAGTGCTGTCGGTTGGTCAAGAGATCACCGCCAAGGTCCTCAAGTACGATCAAGAGAAGAACCGCGTCTCCCTGGGCGTGAAGCAACTGGGCGACGATCCGTGGACCGGCCTGTCGCGTCGTTACCCGCAAGGCACCCGCCTGTTCGGCAAGGTCACCAACCTGACCGACTACGGTGCATTCGTGGAAGTCGAACAAGGCATCGAAGGCCTGGTGCACGTCTCCGAAATGGACTGGACCAACAAGAACGTGGCCCCGAACAAGGTTGTCCAGCTGGGCGACGAAGTCGAAGTCATGGTTCTGGAAATCGACGAAGAGCGTCGTCGTATCTCCCTGGGCATGAAGCAGTGCAAGCCGAACCCGTGGGACGACTTCGCCATGAGCCACAAGAAGGGCGACAAGGTCAAGGGTTCGATCAAGTCGATCACCGACTTCGGCGTCTTCATCGGCCTGCCGGGCAACATCGACGGCCTGGTGCACCTGTCCGACCTGTCCTGGACCGAAGCTGGCGAAGAAGCCGTGCGCAAGTTCAAGAAGGGCGACGAGCTGGAAGCCGTTGTGCTGGCCATCGACGTGGAACGCGAGCGCGTCTCCCTGGGCGTGAAGCAACTGGAAGGCGACCCGTTCAACAACTTCGCTGCCCTGAACGACAAGGGTGCGATCGTGACCGGTACCGTCAAGTCGGTTGAGCCCAAGGGCGCCGTGATCCAGCTGACCGACGAAGTCGAAGGCTATCTGCGCGCTTCCGAAATCTCCCGCGACCGCGTGGAAGATGCCGGTACCCACCTGAAGGTGGGCGACGCTGTCGAAGCCCTGGTCATCAACATCGACCGCAAGGCACGCAGCATCCAGCTGTCGATCAAGGCCAAGGACAACGCCGAGACCCAGGAAGCCATGCAGAAGATGTCGGCTGACTCCAACGCTGCTTCGGGCACCACCAGCCTGGGCGCGCTGCTCAAGGCCAAGCTCGACAACAAGAACTGATCTTCCGGTCACGATGACAAAGTCGGAGCTGATCGCCCGTCTGGCTGAGCGTTATCCGCAACTTGTTGCCAAGGATGCGGATTACGCGGTCAAAACCATCCTCGATGCCATGGTCGACGCTCTCGCGACCGGCCAGCGCATCGAGATCCGTGGTTTTGGCAGCTTCGCGCTCAACCGCCGTCCGCCGCGTATCGGCCGCAATCCCAAGTCCGGCGACAAGGTGATGGTCCCTGAAAAACGGGTCCCCCACTTCAAGCCGGGCAAGGAATTGCGCGAACGCGTCGATGCGATGGTCGGCCAGCCAATCCGCGAGGATTGACCCGGCTGAGCCTGTGACCAGACAGTTCTTGCCGGGCGCAAATGAAGTTTTCTGCGCCCGCGAGCAGTAATAATCGTTGAATGCTGCACATTCGGACATCGCCAGGTGAACGGGTGTAAAGGCAGATCAACAAAATGAACGGCATCTTTGGATGCCGTTTTTTTTCACGTACAATCCCGATCTACCCCGGATTGACCGGGAATGCGCGCGAAACAGGCGCGATTTTTCCGTCCAGCGCAATAATGCTGCAGACCGGCACCGCTTACCGGCGAGCCTGGCCTGCCTGCCTTCGGGCAATATCACGACCCGCCAGAAAGGATTACGCCATGAAAATACTGTCCCGATTGATCGCGGCCATCCTGTTCGTGTTCTTCTTCTTCTTTGCGCTGCGCAATACTCAGGAAGTGACCATGCACTTCTTCCTCGGCTATGAACGTACCGACCCGCTGGTGCTGGTGCTGCTGGCCTTCTTCGTGATCGGCGCCGTCCTGGGCGTGCTGGCCATGGCACCGCTGGTGCTGCGCCACCGCCGCGAAGCCACGCGCTACAAGAAGGCGCTGTCGCAAGTTCAGAAGCAACAGGAAGAAATCGCCCAGGTGCAGGCCCAGCCGCCGCAACCTGACAGCGTCATCACTGCGCAGCACATCCTCTAATTGTCTTTCACTATTTATGGAATTTGAATTTTGGTGGTTGCTCGGCATCCCGGTCTTCTTCGGCCTGGGGTGGATTGCTGCGCGGGTGGATATCAACCAGTTGCTCTCCGAGTCGCGTACTCTGCCGCGCGGCTATTTCAAGGGGCTCAATTTCCTCCTCAACGAGCAGCCCGACAAGGCCATCGATGCCTTCATCGAGATCGTCAAGCTGGACCCTGAAACGGTGGAATTGCACTTCGCCCTGGGCAATCTGTTCCGCCGCCGTGGCGAGACCGAGCGCGCCATCCGTGTGCACCAGAACCTGCTGGCGCGTCCCGACCTGCCGGCCGAGCATCATGGCCATGCACTCTACGAGCTGGGCCAGGATTACCTGAAGGCGGGTCTGCTGGACCGTGCTGAAGAAACCTTCAACAAGCTCATCGACACCCCCTACAGCGCCCAGGCCGGACGCGCCCTGCTGGAAATCTACCAGCGCGAGAAGGAATGGGAGCGTGCCATCTCCGCTGCCGAGATCCTGCAGGCCACCGGCGCCGGTGGACGCCAGCGCGAGATTGCCCAGTTCTACTGCGAACTGGCTGCCGACGAACTGGTGCGCACCAATACCGAGGCGGCCATGGCCTTGCTGGACAAGGCCCTGGCCGCCGACCGCAAGAGCGTGCGCGCCACCATGCTCATGGGCGACGCGTTGCGCGCGCGCGGCGATATCGAAGGTGCGCTGGAAACCTGGCGCCGCGTCGAGCACCAGAGCGTGCCGCACACCGCCCTGGTGGCACAGCGCCTCATGGATGGCTACATTGCCGTGGGCCGTCCGCAGGAGGGCATCAACCTGCTGCGCGCCTACCTGGCCGAAGCGCCCTCGATCGACCTGCTGGAAGTGGTCTTCAAGGCGGTGCTGGACGCTGATGGCATCGATGCGGCCAACGTACTGGTGAGCGACGAATTGCGTCGCACCCCGACGCTGCTGGGCCTGGACAAGTTCCTGGAAGCGCGCATGATGAGTGCGCCCCAGACCGTACGTCCCGAGCTGGCCGTGGTCAAGACCCTGGTGCACGGTTACACCCAGAAGCTGGCGCGCTACCAGTGCAGCCACTGCGGCTTCAAGGCGCGTCAGTTCTATTGGCAATGCCCGGGTTGCAGCCAGTGGGAGACCTATCCGCCGCGCCGCACAGAAGAATTGAATGTCATGAATTGAAGCCCTCGCGGGCCGACCTTGAACCTCTGGATCTACCATGAAAATCACCATCATCGGCACCGGCTACGTAGGCCTGGTGACCGGCGCCTGTCTGGCCGAACTGGGTAACGACGTATTCTGCCTGGATGTCGACCAGCGCAAGGTCGACATTCTCAACAACGGTGGCATTCCCATCCACGAACCCGGTCTGGAAGAAGTGGTGGCGCGCAACCGCGCGGCTGGCCGCCTGCAGTTCTCCACCGACGTGGCCGCCAGCGTGGCCCATGGGGACATCCAGTTCATCGCCGTAGGCACCCCGCCTGATGAAGACGGTTCGGCCGACCTGCAATATGTGCTGGCGGCGGCCCGTAATATCGGCCGTCACATGCAGGGCTTCAAGGTGGTGGTGGACAAGTCCACCGTGCCGGTCGGTACGGCCGACCGCGTCACGGCAGCGATCAGGGAAGAACTGGTCGCACGCGACCAGACCGAGCTGCATTTTTCGGTCGTCTCCAATCCGGAATTCCTGAAGGAAGGTGCTGCTGTCGAGGACTTCATGCGCCCTGACCGCATCGTCATCGGCCATGATCAGACCGCCGATGGCCTGCGCGCCCAGGCCCTGATGAAGAAGCTCTACGCCCCCTTCAACCGCAACCATGAACGCACCTACTGGATGGACGTGCGTTCGGCCGAGTTCACCAAGTACGCCGCCAACGCCATGCTGGCCACGCGCATTTCCTTCATGAACGAACTGGCCAACCTGGCTGATCGTGTCGGTGCCGATATCGAATCGGTGCGCCACGGCATCGGCTCCGATCCGCGCATCGGCCACAGCTTCCTGTATGCCGGCTGCGGCTATGGCGGCTCCTGCTTCCCCAAGGATGTGCAGGCCCTGGAACGTACCGCGCGTGATTACGACCAGTCGCTGCTGATCCTGCGCGCCGTGGAGCAGGTCAACGACCTGCAGAAGCACGTGCTGGGCAAGAAGGTAGTGACGCGCTTTGGCCAGGACCTGTCCGGCAAGCACTTCGCCATCTGGGGCTTGGCCTTCAAGCCCAACACGGATGACATGCGTGAAGCCTCCTCGCGCGTGCTGATCGGTGAACTGGTGCGGCGCGGTGCCAGCGTGGCGGTCTACGATCCGGTGGCCATGAAGGAAGCAGCCCGCGTACTGGAACTGGACTTTGCCGAGGAGAGCGCCGGCCTGCAGCGCATCCGCTTTGCCTCTTCGCCGATGGACGCGCTGCAAGGCGCCGATGCCCTGGCCATCGTCACGGAATGGAAGGCCTTCCGCAGCCCCGATTTCGAACGCGTCAAGGCAGCGCTGAACCATCCGGTGATCTTCGACGGGCGCAACCTGTTCGATCCGCAGCTCATGGCCGACAGTGGCATCGAGTACTACGGCATCGGCCGTTCACTGCAAGCGCGCGTGCAATAAGCCCCCGCGCAATCTGGATAGGAAGGTAGAGCACATCGTGGACAAGAACATCGCGACCGCCTGGGATGCGGCCCGCATCCTCATCGTTGGCGACGTCATGCTGGACCGTTACTGGTTCGGGGAAGTCAATCGCATCTCGCCCGAAGCCCCGGTCCCGGTGGTGCGCGTCGAACGCAAGGAAGAGCGCCTGGGCGGCGCCGCCAACGTCGCCCGCAATACCGCCAGCCTGGGTGCGCAGACGGCGCTGCTGGGCGTGACCGGCGACGATGAACCGGCCCGCGTGATGGACAGCATGTTGGGCGAGATGGGCATCCGCAGCCATCTCAACCGCGACCCCAGCATCTCCACCATCGTCAAGCTGCGCGTGATCGGTCGCCAGCAGCAACTGGTGCGCATCGATTTCGAGGAAGCCCCGACCGATACGGTGTTGCGCGACAAGCTCACGCAATTCAATTCACTGGTGGCTGACTACGATGTGATCATTTTTTCCGATTACGCCAAGGGCGGTCTGGTCAACGTGGCTGAGATGATCGCCACCGCCCGGAAGCTGGGCAAGCGCATCCTGGTCGATCCCAAGGGCGATGATTTCGCGCGCTATGCGGGGGCCTCCGTGCTCACGCCCAACAAGTCGGAACTGGTGCGTATCGTCGGCCAGTGGAAGAACGAGGAAGAGCTCACTGCACGCGCCCAGAAGCTGCGCGCCGAACTCGATCTCGAAGCCCTGCTGCTGACCCGTTCGGAAGAAGGCATGAGCCTCTATCGCGATGGTGAAGTTACGCACTTCCCGACCATGGCGCGTGAGGTGTATGACGTCTCCGGTGCCGGTGATACCGTCATCGGCACCCTGGCCGTGATGCTGGGTGCGGGCGCTTCGCTGGTCGATGCGGTGACCATGGCCAATCGCGCCGGCGGCATCGTGGTCGGCAAGCTGGGCACGGCCACCGTCACGCGCGAGGAATTGCTCGCAGCCTGATTTGAGGGCGATTTCTAGCGCAATTTCGGTCAACAGGCTGGTGCGGTTTTCGTTGAGCAAGGGCAGTCCACCTTCGGGTGGGCTGCCCTTTGTTTTTCCTCCAACCGAACGTTGCAAGTCGAAAGGAAACATCATGTTGAAGAAAACCCTGTTGTTCATCCTCAGCTTCTTCGCCGCCACCGCCCTGGCCTGGGCCGAGGTGGACGTCAACAAGGCCGACCAGGCCGCGCTGGACGGCGTACGCGGAATCGGACCTTCCATGTCCAGACGCATCCTGGAAGAGCGCCAGAAAGGCGGCGCCTTCAAGGACTGGGCCGACCTGGAACAGCGCGTCAAGGGCATCAAGGACAAGGCGGCCGTGAAGCTGTCCGCCAACGGACTGACGGTCAACGGGCAGGCCAAGGCGGGGGCGGCCGCAACGGCACCCAAGGACGGCAGGCAAGGCAAGTCCTCACGGGCTGAGAACAAGGCCGGGGAGGGCGCTGCCAGGTCCGCCAGGTCCGACGACAAGGCAGCGGAAAAAATGACGGACAAGCCCGCCGACAAGGCTCCTGAAAAGGCGGCGGCCGGCAAGTAAGCGCGTGGCAGGCCGGGGAGAGGGGAGCCTGTCATTCGTGCTCGACAAGGATGCAGCGGCTGACAGCAAAAGCCGACAAGCGGTGGTGCAATTGTGAAAAACTAATTCTTGTTTCTCCAAAAATTTGGGGTTAAAGTCATTCGCAGCCTGTCGTTAAAGGTGGTACCCACGTCCATTCTGTGCTGATGACCATGAGAATCGCCGAGCTGCCCGCCAATGAAGCCGCCCGTATCGACGCCCTGCATTCGCTGCGCATCCTCGATACCCCGCGCGAAGAACGATTCGACCGTCTGACCCGCCTGGCGCGGCGGTTGTTCGATGTGCCGATGGCGGTGGTGACGATGATCGATGTCCATCGCCAGTGGTTCAAGTCCTGTGTCGGCATGGGAGATGCCACCGAGACCTCGCGCGACGTTTCCTTCTGCGCCCATGCCATCCTGCATGAAGGTCTGACCATCGTGCCTGATGCCCGGCTCGATCCGCGCTTCGCCGACAATCCGCAGGTCACCGGCGAACCTTTCATCCGTTTCTATGCGGGATGCCCCATCAAGAGCGAGAGCGGTTTCACCCTCGGTACGCTGTGCCTGGTCGATACCCGGCCGCGCGCTTTTGAGGCCGATGAGCAGGCCTTGCTCAAGGATCTGGCGGCCATGGTGGAGCAGGAGCTGGCCGCCGTGAAACTGGCCACCATCGACGAGCTGACCGGCGTATCCAACCGGCGCGGTTTCGAGTCGCTGGCGCGGCATGCCATGGCCACCGGCAAGCGCACCGGCCGGCCAGCCTGCATGCTGGGATTCGACCTCAATCATTTCAAGCAGATCAATGATCGCTTCGGTCACGCCGAAGGCGACCTGGCGCTGGCCGATTTTGCCGGGCTGCTGCTGACCAGTCTGCGCGAGTCCGATGTCATCGGTCGCCTGGGCGGGGATGAATTCGCGGTCTTCCTGACCAATACCGCGCTGTCCGACGTCCCGGTGGTGCTGGAGCATCTGCAGGGGGCCCTGCAAGTCTTCAACCAGAGCGCTGGGCGCCAGTATCAGCTCGATTATTGCGTGGGCGTGGTGCAATATGATCCGCAGCAACACGCCGACCTGGCAGCGCTCCTGCACAGCGCCGATCTGGCCATGTATGCGCAGAAGAAGGCGCGTCGCGCACCGGCCTGATGCCGGGGCAGGGCGGCAGCGTGCAGGCAAAGGCGTTGGCGGCGGCGAAATAGCTTAAAATGCCCCCCTGAGCCAAAAAGCCCACGGCAGCCACTCCATGTCTTATCAAGTTCTCGCCCGCAAATACCGTCCCCGCAGCTTCGACACCCTGGTCGGCCAGGAACACGTCGTGCGCGCGCTGACGCACGCGCTCGAACAGCAGCGGCTGCACCACGCCTATCTCTTCACTGGCACCCGCGGCGTGGGCAAGACCACGCTCTCGCGCATCCTGGCCAAGTCGCTCAATTGCGTCGGTCCCGACGGCAGCGGCGGCATCACCGCTGCGCCCTGCGGCGTGTGCGAGGCCTGCGTGGCCATCGATGCCGGCCGCTTCGTCGACTACATCGAGATGGACGCCGCCTCCAACCGCGGTGTGGACGAGATGGCGCAGTTGCTGGAACAGGCCATCTATGCTCCCTCGAACGCGCGCTTCAAGGTCTACATGATCGACGAAGTGCACATGCTCACCAACCACGCCTTCAACGCCATGCTGAAGACGCTGGAAGAGCCGCCCGAGCACATCAAGTTCATCCTGGCCACCACCGATCCGCAGAAGATTCCCGTGACCGTGCTGTCGCGCTGCCTGCAGTTCAACCTCAAGCAGATGCCACCGGGCCACATCATCGGCCATCTCGACAACATCCTGAACCAGGAAGGCATCGAATTCGATCCGCCCGCGCTGCGCCTGCTGGCGCAAGGCGCATCCGGGTCCATGCGCGATGCGCTCTCGCTGACCGACCAGGCCATCGCCTATGCCGCCGGCAAGGTCACGCTGGAAGCCGTGCAGGGCATGCTGGGTGCGCTCGACCAGTCCTACCTGATCCGCATCCTCGATGCCCTGGCGCTCCAGGACGGCGCCGCGCTGCTGGCTGTGGCCGATGACATGGCCACCCGCAGCCTGTCCTACAACGCCGCTCTGCAGGATCTGGGCACGCTGCTGCATCAGATCGCGCTGGCCCAGGCCGTGCCGGCCGCGTTGGCCGATGACCTGCCCAATCGTGAAGATATTCTGCGCCTGTCCGGCCAGTTCAGTGCGGAGCATGTGCAGTTGTTCTACCAGATCGCCGTCCATGGCCGCAATGAACTGGGGTTGGCCCCTGACGAATATGCAGGTTTCAGCATGACCCTGCTGCGTATGCTGGCCTTCCGTCCGGTCAGTGCCAGCGCCAGCGCACCGCTCCCGCCCGCGCCCGGTGGCGGCCGTGCGGCCGGGCCGCGCCAGGCCGCACCCCTGCTGGCGCCGCAGGCCGCCGTGACGAGCGCTCCGGTCAACCGTGCGCAACCGCAGGCTGCCGCTGCGCCGACTCCGGCACCAGCACCTGCACTTGCACCAAGCCAGACGCCGCCGCCGGTATCGGCGCCTGCGGCAACGCCTGCTGCCGCCACTGCTGCGCCGGCTGCACCGACCTCGGCACGCGAGGCGGCGCTCATGGCCCTGCGCGGCGGCAAGGGCGGCAAGGCGGCTGCCCGGCCGGCAGCGCCAGCACCGTCGACGGCACCCGTTCCCTCGGTTGCCCCCGCAGCAGTTGCCAGTGCACCAGCGCCGACCGCCCCAGCCGTGGTGCCGTCGCAGGCGGGCCGTGCTGCGCAGTCGATCCCGCCGGACATGCCCGAGCCACCTCCCTTCGACGCCATCCCCCCCTGGGAAGACGATACCGGTTCGTCCGCCATGCCGCCCGCGGTGCCGATGCCCGGCTTTGCCGAAGAAAGAATGGATACTGCGCCTGCTCCTGCCACCTCCGCAGCGGCACCCGCAGAACCTCCCGCGCCCCAGCGTCCGGCCGCCACTCCCGCGCAGCAGCAGGAAACCGCACGCATTGCCGCCGAACTGGGTTGGGATGGCCACTGGCCGACGCTGGCGGCCAGTCTCACCGCGCTGCGCGGCGTGGCACACCAGATGGCCTTCCAGAGCGAACTGGTGCGTTGCGAGGCGCTCAATGGCGGCAACGTCTGCTTCCACCTGCGTATCCCGCTGGAAACCCTGCGTTCCTCGGGCAGCATCGAAAAACTGGTCGCGGCCCTGTCTGAGCGTTTTGGCAAGGAAATCCGGGTCGAGACCGAGATCGGCGCCGTGGCCGATACCGCCAATGCCGTGGCCGAGGCCGAACGTGCCGAGCGCCAGCGCAAGGCCGAACAGAAGATGAAGAGCGATCCCTTCGTGATGAGCATGATGCGCGAGTTCGGCGCGTCCATCGTGCCGGGGTCGATCCAGGCGTTGTGAGGCATGGACGGCGAGGCAAGGATTGCCGACCGTCTGCCCAAACGCGATAGAATTCCGTGAATTGAAACAAGGAGCAATGAGCATGATGAAAGGTCAACTGGCAGGTCTGATGAAGCAAGCACAGGCCATGCAGGACAACATGAAGAAGGCCCAGGAACAGCTGGCCAGCATCGAAGTCGAGGGCCAGTCCGGCGCCGGCCTGGTGAAGGTCGTGATGACCTGCAAGAACGACGTCAAGCGCGTCTCCATCGACCCGTCGCTGCTGGCTGACGACAAGGACATGCTGGAAGACCTGGTCGCCGCCGCCTTCAACGATGCCGTGCGCAAGGCCGAAGCCACCGCCCAGGAAAAGATGTCGGGCGTCACCGCCGGCATGCCGCTGCCCCCGGGCTTCAAGATGCCGTTCTGATGCGCTCCTCTGCCCGGTGGCCAGTGCCGCCGGGCGCAGGCAGCATCGCGCGGGACAGTCTGATTCTGATGGAATGCAGGATTGCTTAGTGGAGGCACCATGTTCATCGTCTCGATCACATACACCAGGCCGGCAAGCGAAATCGATTCCTTGCTGACTGCGCACAAGAAATTCCTCAACCAGCAATATGCCGAGGGCGTATTCCTGATGTCCGGCCGCAAGGTGCCGCGTACCGGCGGCATCATCATTGCCGACTGTGCCGACCGTGCCGAGATCGAAGCCATCATGGAATCCGATCCCTTCTTCATCGGTGGCGTGGCCGAATACGAGATCATCGAATTCGTCCCCTCCATGACGGCAGAGGCGCTGGAAGCCTTCCGCTATTCCGTAGACCGCAATTGAAAACGCCCTCCAGTCTCACCCTCCTGACCGAATCGCTGCGCCGGCTTCCCGGCATCGGCCCCAAGACCGCGCAGCGCATGGCCTACCACCTGCTGCAGCACGATCGCGACGCTGCCGCCGACCTGAGCCAGTCGCTGGCCAAGGCGCTCGATACCATCCGTCATTGCGCGCTGTGCAATACCTTCACCGAACAGGTCGTCTGCGAAACCTGCCAGGACAGCCAGCGCGACCACACTCAGCTGTGCGTGGTGGAATCGCCCTCGGACCAGGTCATGATCGAGCAGACGCTGACCTTCAAGGGCTTGTACTTCGTACTCATGGGCCGACTCTCGCCGCTGGACGGGATCGGGCCGCGCGACATCCATCTCGAAAAACTCATCACCCGTGCCACCGATGGCGTGGTCAGCGAAGTCGTACTGGCCACCAATTTCACCAACGAGGGGGAAGCCACCGCCCACTACATCAGCGAAACCCTCAAGGCCCGCGGCCTGAAGGTCAGTCGTCTGGCGCGGGGTGTACCGGTCGGCGGTGAACTGGAATACGTGGACGCCGGCACCATCGCCCGCGCCATGCTGGATCGCCGTACTACCTGAGCGGCAGGCGACGGCCCATGCTCGTCCGCTGCGTACCCGATGCCCGGGAGATCGTTTTCAGATGAAAAACTTGCAGGCATGACGTCGCCAATGACGGTCAAAATGCGCGACATTGCGCGCATGCTGCAATAGAATGTGGGCTGCCGGCGCGCACGTATGACGTCAGGCCAGGAGCTGCAAGGTGTTGATCAACCCGCACACCGTGCCGTGCTCTTGCCCGCCGCGCAGCATCACCCGAATCCACTGCATTCCAGGACACCGGCCATACCCCCACAAGAGCCGGATCCCGCAGCATCGACAGAGAGGAGAACATCGGAACGCCCGCAGGCCGCTTCTGCCAGGCATCCGGTGCAAGCACGATGAGCACAGCCACATCCAAGCCCGGTCCGCTGGCCGGCATCAAGGTACTCGAACTGGGCACGCTGATTGCGGGGCCCTTCTGCTCGCGCATGCTGGCCGAGTTCGGTGCCGAGGTCATCAAGATCGAAGCCCCAGGCAATGGGGATCCCTTGCGTCAGTGGCGCGTGCTCAAGGACGGCACCTCGCTGTGGTGGTCGGTCCAGGCGCGCAACAAGAAGAGCATCACCCTGAACATGAAGGATGAGCGCGCCCAGGAGATCGCCCGCAAGCTCGCCCTGGACGCCGACGTCATCATCGAGAACTATCGGCCCGGCGTACTGGAGAAATGGAAGCTCGGCTACGACGACCTCAGGCAGCTGAACCCGGCCACCATCATGGTGCGCCTGTCCGGCTACGGTCAGACCGGTCCGCTGCGCGACCTGCCGGGCTTCGGTGCCATCGGTGAATCGATGGGCGGCATCCGCTACGTGTCCGGTCATCCGGACCGTCCGCCGGTGCGCATCGGCATTTCCATCGGCGACTCCATCGCAGCGCTGCACGGCGTGATCGGTGCCATGATGGCGCTGCGTCATCGCGATGTCACCGGTGGTCGCTGGAACGGCAAGTCCGGCGCCCAGTGCGTGGCAGGGCAGGGGCAAATGGTGGATGTTGCCCTGTATGAAGCCGTCTTCAACATGATGGAATCGATGGTGCCCGAATTCGATTTCGCCGGTGTGGTGCGTGAACGGACGGGCGGCGCTCTGCCGGGCATCGTGCCGTCCAACACCTATACGACGGGCGATGGCATGAACATCGTCATCGCCGGCAACGGTGACGCCATCTTCAAGCGCCTGATGGTCGCCATCGGCCGCCACGACATGGCCAGCGATGCCGGCCTGGCGCGCAACGATGGCCGGGTGCCGCGCACCGAGGAAATCGATGCCGCCATCCAGCAGTGGTGCGACACGCAGACCATCGATGGCGCCCTGGCCACGCTGCAGGCCGCCGATGTGCCGGTCGGCAAGATCTATTCGGTCAAGGACATGATGAACGATGCGCAATTCCTGGCGCGCGACATGTTCGAGCAGCACCAGTTCGCCGACGGTACGGCGGTCAAGCTGCCGGGCATCACGCCCAAGATGTCCGAGACGCCCGGCCAGACCAGATGGCTGGGGCCGGAGCTGGGTGCCCACAGCGATGAAATCCTGCAATCGCTGGGGTATGATGAGGCCCACATCAAGAAGCTGCGGGACGAAGGCGTTCTCTGAAGCGGCATGACAAAGGCAGACTCCCTCCACGGGGTCGCCGGCAACAAGCGGTACAACAAGCTGTACAACAAGCAGTACCCCATCCACACAAGGAGGAGACATAATGAAATTGAGCTGGAAGCAATTGCTGATCGCCGCTGGCCTGTTCCTGGCCGGCTACTTTTCATTCAACGGCAGCGCCGGTGCGCAGGCACTGGAAAAACCCAAGGTCTCCATTGCCGTGGGCGGCAAGAACCTGTTTTATTATCTGCCCCTGACCATCGCCGAGCAGCTCGGCTATTTCAAGGATGAGGGTCTGCAGGTCGAGATCTCCGACTTCGCCGGTGGTGCCAAGGCACTGCAGGCCATGATCGGCGGCAGTGCCGACGTGGTCTCGGGCGCTTATGAGCACACCATCAACATGCAGGCCAAGAACCAGCCCATCACGGCCTTCGTGCTGCAGGGTCGCGCTCCGCAGATCGTGCTGGCGGTCAACAACAAGACCATGCCCAACTACAAGACCGTGGCTGACCTCAAGGGCAAGAAGATCGGCGTCACCGCCCCCGGCTCCTCCACCAGCATCATGGCCAGCTACGTGCTGGCCAAGGCGGGCCTGAAGCCCTCCGATGTTTCCTTCATCGGCGTGGGCGCCTCAGCCGGTGCCATTTCGGCCATCCGCTCGGGGCAGATCGATGCGATCGCCAACCTCGATCCGGTGATTTCCATGCTCGAGCAGCACAACGAGATCAAGACCATCGCCGACACCCGCACCCTGAAGGATACCAATGACGTCTTCGGTGGCCCGATGCCTGCTGCGACCCTGTATGCACCGGCCGCCTTCATCCAGAAGTATCCCAACACCACGCAAGCCCTGACCAATGCCATGGTGCGCGCGCTGAAGTGGATCCAGAAGGCCGGCCCTTCCGACATCATCAAGGCCGTCCCGGAAAGCTATCTGCTGGGTGACCGCGCGCTCTACATCGACGCCTTCATGAAGGTGCGCCAGGCCATCTCGCCGGACGGCTACTTCCCGCCGGGCGGCCCGGACACGGCGCTGCGTACCCTGAAGGCTTTCGAGCCCTCGCTGGCCGACAAGCAGATCGACCTGTCCAAGACCTTCACCAATTCCTTCGTGCAGAAAGCCAACGCCAAGTACAAGTAAGCGCAGCGCTCCCGGCCTGTGCGACTGCAGCGCAAATGCCCGGCAACGGGCATTTGCACATCTGGGGCCGGGGCCTGCCAGTTCCCTACGTATCCTCCAACGGGGCCGCAGCGGCCCGCATTGCCATGACGCCAGCACTCCAGTTCGACAACATCACCTGCACCTTCGTCTCCAAGGACGACCGTTCCCAGCGCTACACCGCCGTGGCCAATACCGATCTTTCGATTGCACCGGGTGAATTCGTCTCCGTGGTCGGCCCGACCGGCTGCGGCAAGTCCACCCTGCTCAATGTCGGGGCCGGTCTGTTGCAACCCTCGTCGGGCAGCGTCAAGGTCTTCGGTGAAGAACTCAAGGGCATCAACCGTCGCGCCGGCTACATGTTCCAGGCCGAGGCGCTGATGCCCTGGCGCAGCGCGCTGCAGAACGTGATTGCCGGCCTGCAGTATCGCGGCCATGATGAAAAGGCGGCCCAGGAACTGGGCCAGCAATGGCTGTCCCGCGTGGGCCTGCAAGGCTTCGGCGACCGCTATCCGCACCAGCTCTCGGGCGGCATGCGCAAGCGTGTGGCGCTGGCGCAGACGCTCATCCTCGACCCCGACATCATCCTCATGGACGAGCCCTTTTCGGCCCTGGACATCCAGACCCGCCAGCTGATGGAAAACGAAGTGCTGGACCTGTGGAACGCCAAGAAGAAAGCCGTGCTCTTCATCACCCACGACCTCGATGAAGCCATCGCCATGTCCGACCGCGTCATCGTGCTCGCGGCCGGCCCCGGTACGCACCCCATCGGCGAATTCCGCATCGACCTGCCGCGTCCGCGCGACGTGGCCGAGATTCGCATGCACCCGCGCTTCGTCGAACTGCACCAGCAGATCTGGGATGTGCTGCGCGATGAAGTCCTCAAGGGTTATCAACAACAGAAGCGCGCAGCCTAAGCCGGGCGAAAAAGATCAGGGAAGAGAATCAGCATCATGTGGAAATTATTTAAACCGAATCACAAGAACATCCGTTTCTGGCAACTGATGGTACTGGCCATCGTGCTGCTGGTCTGGCACGTGGCCACGCGCAATCCTCAGACCGCCTTCTTCTTCGGCGAACCGCTGAAGGTGGCACAGCGCATCTGGGAGTGGTTCACCGTGGGCAGCGGCTCGCTGGAAGTAGGTATTGGCGACACGACCTTCTTCACGCTCAACTTCCCGGCGGAGATTTATTCACACCTGTTGATCACCCTCAGCGAAACCGTGCTGGCCTTCATCATCGGCACCGTCTTCGGTCTGGCCATCGGCCTGTGGCTGGCGCTCTCGCCGACCGCCTCGGCCATTCTCGATCCCTATGTGAAGGCGGCCAATTCCATGCCGCGCGTGATCCTGGCGCCGATCTTTGCGATGTGGTTCGGCCTGGGCATCTGGTCCAAGGTGGCGCTGGCGGTGACGCTGGTGTTCTTCATCGTCTTCTTCAACGTCTATCAAGGCGTCAAGGAAGTCAGCCCGGTGGTGCTGGCCAATGCCCGCATGCTGGGCGCCAATGCGCGCCAGCTGCTGCGCACGGTCTATCTGCCCTCGGCCACCTCGTGGGTGTTCTCCAGCCTGCACACCTCCATCGGCCTGGCCTTCGTCGGTGCGGTGGTGGGTGAGTACCTGGGCTCGGCGCGCGGCGTCGGCTACCTGATCCTGCAGGCCGAAGGGACCTTCGATATCAACACCGTCTTTGCCGGCATCGTCGTGCTGACCATCTTTGCCCTGGTGCTGGACCTGGCGGTGGGCGTCATCGAAAAGCGGCTCATGAAGTGGCAGCCCAAGAGCGGTGAGACCGAGAAACTCTGAGTCGGTGCCTTGAGGGGGCGGTGTTGGGGCGATATGAAGCTCCACGCGCCAGACCCGGCGCAAAAGGGCAGCGGTAGGCGATACCGCTGCCCTTTTTTCTTTGATGTAGTGACGTTTTGTGTGCAAAACCGGGGGAATTGCGGCTCTTGTCGGCAAGAGGGAATCGCATGGCTGGCCGTTGCAGGTGTCACCAACATCAAGGTCAGCGAAGTGGCTGAAGTATCGTCGGAATTGAGCTGGCTCTCTGGGGTGAGATGGGGAAGCTGATCCTGACTGCGCCGCCATGTGCGCAGCGTCATCGACAAAGGATGTCCAGCGTCTTGATGCACGGAAATCTGTAGCGCCGTGCTGGTCTGCGGCGTGGTGAGGTTTGATGAGGAAAAAACGCAGAAACTCAGTCTGCAAAAGGCTTTGCGGCCTATTGCAGCATTGATGAAAAATGGGTGGTTTACACCGCTGTTTCACTCATTGCCCGTTGGTCTGCATGGTTAGGATGGTGATCCGCTGCCACTTGACCGGAGTTTCCCATGACTATTGCCAGAAAGCTCTACGCGATGATTGCCATCGCCATTGTCGGAATGCTGCTGTTGGCTGGTGTCGGTACTTACCAGATTGATCGCGTCAATACGGCGGCCAGCTATTCAACCATCAATACCGTCCCCAGCATCCTTGAACTCGACCGAGCGGTTGATGCGGTGTACACCATCCAGCTCTCGCTCAGGAAGTACATTTCGGCGCCCAATCCTGCGGTCCGCCAGGAAGCCGAAAAAAGTATGATGGCCGCCCGTGCCAGCCTGGACAAGGCGTTCGCGACCTATGAGAAGGAAGACCTCACCGATGCCACTGACGCTGATCTGCTCAAGGAAGTACGCAAGCGCGTTGCCGCATACGAGGACCTGCGTACCAAGTTGATCGCACAGGCGCTGACAGATCAGGCAGCAGCGCTCGCTGGCCTGGAGTCGAGCCAGCCAGTTGCCGATGCAATGATGAGCGCGCTTGAGGAACACAAGAAATACAACGTGAAACTCGGTCAAACGGCTGCCCAGACTGCCTCCGACACCAAGAACCAGGCCACTGCCGTTGCGCTGATCATCAGTGCCCTGATGGCCGTGGTGATCGGCTGCATCGGGGTATTGCTGGCAAGGAATATCGGGAACTCGCTCAGAATGGCCGTCTCGACCGCCGAGGCTGTCGCCCAGGGCGATCTGACGCTGCGCATCAGTACCGCTTCCAACGATGAAATCGGTCAGCTCCAGCGGGCGTTGGGGAGCATGGTCTCCAATCTGTCCAACGTGGTCACGGAGGTCCGTGCCAGCGTCAATACCATCGCCGTTGCCTCAGGGGAAATCGCCGCCGGCAATATCGACCTCTCTTCGCGTACCGAACAGCAGGCAGGTTCCCTGGAGGAAACCGCCTCTGCCATGGAAGAGCTGACCTCCACCGTCAAGCAGAATGCCGACAACGCCCGCCAGGCCAACCAGATGGCCGACGCGGCCTCCCATGTGGCGACAGAGGGAGGGCAAGTCGTCGGACACGTGGTCACCACCATGGTGGACATCAACGAAGCCTCTCGCAAAATCGTCGACATCATCAGCGTCATCGATGGCATCGCGTTCCAGACCAACATCCTGGCCTTAAATGCCGCCGTGGAAGCAGCCCGTGCCGGCGAGCAAGGGCGCGGCTTTGCCGTGGTCGCCTCGGAGGTCCGCACATTGGCCCAGCGTTCGGCAGCAGCGGCCAAGGAAATCAAGGAGCTGATCGACAACACCGTGGCCAAGGTGGATGAAGGCAGCAGACTGGTGGAGCAGGCTGGATCGACCATGGAGCAGGTGGTTTCCAGCGTGAAGCGTGTCACCGATGTGGTCAGCGAGATTACGGCGGCAAGCAGTGAACAGAGCGATGGTATCGGCCAGGTCAATCAGGCCATCACGCTCATGGATGAGGCGACTCAGCAGAACGCGGCGCTGGTTGAAGAAGCTGCAGCCGCCTCCAAATCCCTGCAGGACCAAGCCGATCGTCTGGCGGGCGCAGTCGCCTTCTTCAGGGTGGAGTCCGCGGACCGCGGCCCGATTGAACCATCCCGCAATACCTCTGCAAAACCGAGGGCCATGGAGGCGGGAAAGGCACCGGCAGGTCCTGCTCACCGAGAGCCCAAGGAAAGAATGATCGCCCCATCCCCGAGTCCGAAAGCCAAGCCCAAGATGTCCGAGACCCCGGCCTTGGGTAGCGTGAAGACCGAGAAAGCGACGAAAGAGGGGGCTGCGGATTGGGAGGAGTTCTGATCCGGCAGGTCTGCCCTCGGTTTGAAGAACGAAAAAAAAATGCTCCTCGATGAGGAGCATTTTTTACGCCGGTCGTTGCAACTTTCGGGATAACGCCGGCGCTGGCCTGCGACAGGCCGATGTGCAGAGACATCGCACCCGAAGGTAGCGATGTCTCTTTGCATCAACGCTTCAATGCAGGCTGCGAGCCCTTGCCCAGGATCAGGTTGGCAATGACGGCGACCACCACGTTCAGGGCCAGCGCAATGATGCCGGTGTAGAGCGTATAGGTCTGGCCGCTGACGATGAAGCTGTGCACCGGCTTGATGCCGTCGGTGAAGGCCAGCCAGCTGCCGCCGATGATGCCCACGGCCCAGCCGCACAGCAGCGCGCGGGCACCGAACCAGCTCACGAAGAGCCCGAAGACCAGCGCCGGGAAGGTTTGCAGGATCCACACGCCGCCCAGCAATTGCAGGTCCAGCGCGAACTTGGTCGGCAGGAACAGGATGAACACCAGCGCACCGAACTTGACCACCAGCGACACCACCTTGGCCACCTTGGCTTCACCTTCGTGGCTGATGCCAGGATTGACGTAGGGCTTCCAGAAGTTGCGGGTGAAGAGGTTGGAGGCACCGATGGACATCACCGCCGCTGGCACCAACGCACCGATGGCGATGGCGGCAAAGGCGAAGCCCGCAAACCAGCTCGGGAAGAGGCCATTGAACAGTGCCGGCACGACGTCGTTGTTGGCCTGCACCTTGATGCCAGCCGCGTAGGCCATGTAGCCCAGCAGCGCGATCAGTCCCAGCAGCACCGTATAAGCCGGCAGGAAGACGGCGTTCTTGCGGATGGTATTGGCATCCTTGGCCGCGAAGATGCCGGTCAGGGTATGCGGATACATGAAGGCCGCCAGTGCCGAGCCCAATGCCAGCGAAGCGAAGGGCAGGAACTGCGTGGGCTTCAAGGTCAGGCCGGTGGCACCGCCCTTGAGCGCAAAGGCCTCGCGTGCCGAGTTGAACACTGCGCCGTAGCCGCCCAGCTTGGCCGGTACCACCACCACCGCCACCAGCACCACGATGTAGATCATGATGTCCTTGACGAAGGCGATGAGCGCCGGAGCCCGCAGGCCGGCCGAGTAGGTGTACAGCGCCAGGATCACGAAGGCCGCCAGCAGCGGCAGTTCACCACTCAGGCCAAGGGCCTTGATGACCACTTCCATACCGATGAGCTGCAAGGCAATGTAGGGCATGGTGGCGATCACACCGGTCAGTGCGATGGCGAACTCCAGGGGACGCGACTGATAGCGTCCCCACACCACATCGGCGGCTGTCACGTGGCCGGCCTTGTGGGCGGCATGCCACAGCTTGGGCATGATCACGAACACGATGGGATAGACCAGGATGGTATAGGGCAGGGCGAAGAAGCCATAGGCTCCCACCGCATAGACCAGTGCCGGCACCGCAATGACGGTATAGGCGGTATAGAAGTCGCCACCGACCAGGAACCAGGTGATCCAGGTCCCGAAGTTGCGGCCGCCCAGGCCCCACTCATCGAGGTGGGCACCCTTGTTGCTGCTACCGCCGGCCATCCATTTGGAGGCCAGAAAGCCCATCACGGTGACCAGGGCAAAGAAGAACAGGAAGACCCAGAGTGCGGTCCAGTGGATGTTGGACGCCTCCATTATTGGACTCCCTTCTTCAGGCCATCACGATAGACCAGCCAGATGATGAATGATGTCAGCGGCACCCACGCAAACTGGTACCAGTAGAAGAAGGGGAAGCCGAACAGGCTGGGCAATTCGGCGTTGTAGAAGGGGACCCAGAGCAGGCCGATGAAAGGCAGCAGAAGTAATAGCCGCATGATTGATGCTCCTCGAACTTTTGGCGGAAGAATTTTTATGTCGGCGCCGCCCGGCCTTGCGGGCCTGGGGCGCCTTGAAAGTTGCAGGCGAATTATAGGGAGAATCCGGCAAACGTGTTCGATCTCGGCCAGGTGAGCCGGCAGGATGAGCGGATCCAGGACAGTTCGGCGAACGCCGTTGGCGCGCTGCTCGCTTATCCGGCCCTGTTGACGACCTTGGGTGAACTGGCGCGGGTGTCGCCGGCGCACGGCCTGCAACCATACGCCTGAGCTCTGCAGGCTTGCGTGAATTCGCGTAGGCTGGCGGCTGTCCTGATTTTCCAGCGAGTTAGCCCATGAGCGAGAGCCTGTCTGTTGCCGAGGAGGCCGTCGATCTCCTGCCCGCGCTGGCGCAATTGCTCAAGACCCATCGTCAGGTGCTGGTCCTGACCGGCGCCGGCGTCAGCACGGCCTCCGGCATCCCCGATTATCGTGACGACAGTGGTGTGCGTCGTGGCCGCCTGCCCATTCAAGGGGCCGAGTTTCGCCAGTCCGAAGCAGCCCGCAAGCGCTACTGGGCGCGCAGCATGCTGGGCTGGCCGCGCCTGGCACAGGCCGCGCCCAATGCAGCGCACCGGGCGCTGGCGCGACTGCAGCAGGCCGGTTACCTCGGCAGCATCCTCACCCAGAATGTCGATGGCCTGCACCAGCGGGCGGGCAGCGGCGAGGTGACCGAACTGCACGGCAGCATCCATGCGGTACGTTGCCTGGGCTGCAGCACGGTCTATCCACGTGCCCAGATCCAGCAGGAGCTGCTGCGCGGCAATCCCGATTTCGTCCATCTGCAGGCCGAGGTCCTGCCCGATGGCGACGCCCGGCTGGAACCGGAGGCCGATGCCGCCTTTCATGTACCGACCTGCGCAGCCTGTGGTGGCATGCTGCAACCGGACGTGGTGTTCTTCGGTGATGGCGTACCGGCCGCACGCAGTGCAAAGGCCGAAGCGATGGCCCGGAGCTGTGATGCCATGCTGGTGATAGGTTCTTCGCTGATGGTGTTGTCGGGCTTTCGCTTTGCGCGCATGGTGGCCGCTGCGGGCAAACCGGTGGTGGCAGTCAATCGCGGCATCACGCGCGCCGATGGATTGCTGGCCTTCAAGTTGCGCGAGGATGCCGACGTGGTCTTGCCGCGCCTGGCGAGTTTGCTGGGGGCCTGAGCGGCGCCTTGATCAAGCCGGGGATGGATGCCGATGGGGCTGGTACATGCTGTGATGATGATGGTGTTGGGCCTGCTCACGCTGGGCCTGGCGATATGGGGCGGGTTTGCGTTGTGGTTCCAGCTTGCGCGGGCCGCATGGCTGCGCATCGCGGCCATCGCACTGTGGAGTCTGCCGTCGGCTGCGACGCTGGCGCTGGTGGCTGGGATGCCGGGGCTGCCCGGCCTCCCGCTTTCCTTGCGCTGGGGGCCAGTGCTGTTGGTGCTGGCCGGTATCGCCATGGCGGGCTGGTGGAGTGGTATCCGCCCCAGTCATGAGCGCGACTGGGCTGACGATGTGGCGCGCATGCTGGTGTCGCAGGTGCGGGGCGATGTCGTCAAACTGGACAATGTGCGCAATTTCACCTGGCGCACTGAGAGCGACTACGACATCGTCTGGGAATCGCGCCAGGTTGATCTGTCGCAACTGGTCTCGGCCGATCTGCTGCTGTCCTACTGGATGGGGCCGGCCATTGCCCACACGCTGGTGTCCTTCGGTTTTGCCGATGGTCCGCCTCTGGTGTTCTCCCTGGAGATCCGGCGCGAACGCGGCGAGGCCTTCTCCGCCCTGGGCGGATTCTTCCGCAAGTTCGAGACCGTCATCGTTGCTGCCGATGAGCGCGACATCATCCTTACCCGCACCAACGCACGCGGTGAGGATGTGTATCTGTATCGTCTGCAATTGCGTCCGGATCAGTTGCGCAAGGTCTTCCTCGGTTATCTCGAACGCGCGGCGCAATTGTGCGAGCGCCCGCGTTTCTACAACACCCTCACCAGCAACTGCACCACCATCGTGTTCGAACTGGCACGCCGTCTCTCGCCCTCCCTGCCGCTGGACTATCGACTGCTGCTCTCCGGCTACTTTGCCGAGTATGTATTCGACCACGGTGTGCTGACGCCGGGCTACAGCTTCGCTCAATTGCACCAGGCCGGGCGTATCACCGAGCGCGCTTTACAAAGCGGCCTGCAGCAGGACTACAGCGAGCGCATCCGGCGGGGTGTGCCGGGCATCGCTCCTGCCCAGTGGCGTTGAAACGGGTTGTGCATGCGCAGCCCGATCTTCGCGCAGGTTACGGCAGCCTGGCCAGAGGCCGGGGCCAGCGCGTAAATACCTTGTTGCCGAATTGATGGAACTGAACCGGGCGAAGCCTCAGACGCCGCGTGCCCTGCGCACTTTTACTGCACCTTGACGATGACATAGGCGGTAGCAAACACCCGTCCTGCGGCCACGGTTTGTCCAGGCAGCTTTTGCAGCGTGGCCGTCAGCCGCTTCTCTACCGTGAATTGAGACACCGGCGTTGCCGGTGCCGGGGCGGGTGGCGGGCAGCGTGCTGCATTACCGGTATCGAGCCGATACCAACCGGCATTACGTCCGGCCGGCAAGGGGCTGGACATCCATTGTCCGGCCAGCGGCGAACTGAGGAACAGCATCGGCTGCTGGCCTTCGCTGTCGCTAAGGCTGATGCCCACTCCTCTGGCCAGCGAAGGATCAAGGCCGTAATTGTCCGAGAGCAGAAAACGGACCCCCTGGTCCTGATTGACATACCCCAGTTGCCGCGCTGCCGCCAGCGCGCCCGGCGAAACCTGGATGCCGAAGGCGGTCTGGTTGTCGTCGGTGCCCGCTGCGGTCGGCGGTCTTGCATTGACGCCCTCGTCGCAGCGGAAGGCCAGCGTGAATTCCACCTGCCGTGTTTCGCCCCGTCTGAGTTCCTCTTCCGAGATCGTCGGAAAAACCACTTCCGGGGTCACGTTCTGGACCACGCATGACGGCAGCACGCTCAGGGTGGCCGCCTGGCGCATGCCGAAGGCGATGCCGTTGGCGGCGCCGAAGAACAGGAAGCGCGTCGCGTGATCTTCGCCATCATCATCCATGTCCCCGCTGGCGCGGTTGTAGCCAGGGCCGCGCAGCATCAGATAGCCATTGGGCTGCAGGCATCGGTAGGGAACGGCGGCCTGTCGCGTGGTGTCCGGACGGTCGCCGCACCAGTTGCTGGTACCCGTCCCGGGACTGAGATCGGAGACGCGGGCAATCTCGGCCTTGATGGGGCTGAGATGTTTGGCGCGGATCAGAATCTTCTTGCGGGCTTCATCGATGTCATAGCTGTCCAGTCGGGCGGACTGGTAATAACGCGAAAACACCTTGCCCGAACGCAGATGCGTAAGTCTGATCGCTACGCCGGGAAACCAGGTCCGGTAAAAGCCGGCGAGACCATCCTGTCTGCCAATCTCGGCAAAGCCGCCAACACGGTCATCGCCATTGGTGGAAAACACCTCCGAGATTTGTCCGGCATCGGCCAGGTCACAGGTCCACAGCAGCGTATCGCCGCTGATGCCGGAGGCCTCCGCCGCCGTGGCGACGGCACTGCCCAGCATGGTTCCGGCAGGCTGCAGCGCCGTGCTGGCGAGGTTGATGCGGCCGAACCAGAACTGGGACGAACCGCCATCGCTCAATGGCGTGAAGGGATACTCGATACGATTGTTGCGCTTGCAGAGTGCGTGGCTCGGGACCGACAACAGACACAGTACGAGCGCCGCGAGCAGCCACCGCACATGTCGCGACGGCCACCTGGGGTGAGATGCGCCAAGGCGGCAGCGATCGGATGGGCGAGCGGTCAAGGAAAGACTCCGGTGAGGACGTGGAAGCCACGCATGCTCGCGCACATGAACCGTCCGATCAATGGGCCTGCGCCTCACTGCGCATGGGCGTGCGCCCATTGACGACAGCGGGCGGCGCTTGGGATTTCGCCCATGTGCCAATCAGACTGGACCAGGCACATCTTGGGGGGGTACCGATTCTTGCGCATCGCGGGCTTGCCTATGATGCGACTGGTGCCGGACACATAGCGGTTGGTGTCGGCACTCTTTGTGGATCAACCGAATTCTCCCAGGGGATAATCATGAAAAAGCATCTTGTAATTGCGCTGCTGGTCTCGCCGTCAGTGGTGCTGGCAGCAGGCAGTACCATCAATTTCCGTGGCCAGGTCAACAGCCAGACCTGTCAGGTGACGGTAGATGGCGCGGCCAATCCGGTCGTGTTGCTGCCCACCGTGGCCACGGGCGACCTGGCCGCGGCAGGCAGCTCGGCGGGCGAGACGCCCTTCGTGGTCAGTGTCAGTGGCTGCAAGGCATCGGCTACCGAAAAGCTCAAGATCAAAACGCAATTCCTGGCCAGCGCCGCCACCAGCGGCAACAACATTCCCAACCTGGGCAGTGCCAAGAACGTGGCACTGCAATTGCGTCAGAGCGTCGGCGGTGATCCGATCAAGCTGGTCGGTGGCAGTGGCGTGTCGGCCGAGGGACTGGAAATCGCCGCTGGCGGCACCAGTGCTTCGCACACCTTCGCCGTACGCTACATTGCCGAAGGCGGTGCTGCAGAGGCCGGCTCGGTGATCGGATCGGTGCAGTACGCCCTCGACTACTTCTGATGCGCCCATCCGGGTGCGGACTTCCATTTCCCGTTCGTATCACTTGCGTCGCTGCCAGGATGGTTCCTGGTAGCGCTTCTCCCGTTTTTCCGATGAAAAGAACAAGCCCGCTTGCAGGTCTGCTCATGCTGCTGGTCTTCATGTTGAGCGCCGATGCCAGTGCCAGTGTGACCATGTTGGGCACACGCGTCGTCTATCCGGCCGATGCCGGCGAACAGATCCTGCGCTTCAGCAATCCCGACGATCACCCCAATCTGGTACAGCTCTGGCTGGATGATGGTCACGCCGCCCGACCCGATGGGCTGGCCTCTCCCTTCCTCGTCATTCCGCCGGTATTTCGGGTCGAGCCGCATGGGGGCCAGGTAGTGCGACTGTCCTATGTGGGGGATGCACTGCCGCAGGACCGGGAGTCGCTGTTCTTTCTCAACTTCCTCCAGGTGCCGGCGCTGAAGGCCGCTTCGGTCAATGACAATCAACTGGTGCTCACCGTACGCAGCCGCATGAAAGTCTTCTATCGTCCGGCGGCATTGGCCGCCGAGGCCGATGCCGCGCGGGCACCGGATGCACTGTCCTTTGCCATTGAGCTCGGCGATGGCGCGGCCAGCATGGTCGTGCGCAATGCCAGTGGCTATCATCTGATGGTGCAACAGGCTGATCTGCTGCTGGGCGACCAGAGGCAGGTGCTGGCCAGGACCACCGTGATCCAGCCTTTCCAGGAATTGCGCTGGTCGCTGGAGCGCATGCCGGCCGACCTGGCCGGTATGCGCATGCAGCTGCGTCTGCTCAACGATGTCGGGGTGGAAGTGCAACGCGACTATCCCGTGCGTTGAGGAGGCGACGGTGAGAACGCATTGCTCGCCCCTGCGGCGCGTGGCCGTCTCGGCCTTGTCGCTCGGGACCGCCATGGTTGCCTGGCCGGTCGCTACGGCGGCGCAGCCGGAGAGTGACTATCGCTTTCTGGAGGCGCTGGAGATGGCCTCGCCCATCAACAAGGGCAGCCTGTCGCGTTTCAACCGGGTGGGTAATGTCGAGCCCGGTATCTACAGCGTGGATGTGTATGTCAATGGCAGCTTCAGCCATCGCCGTTCGCTGCGCTTTGATCTGGTGGAAGGACTGGGCGCGGCGCCCTGTTTCAAGGCCGAGGATGCCGTCCTGCTCGATCTGCGGCAGGATCTGATCGCCAAGCTGGGGCCACGCGAATGCGCCCGCATCGACGAGTTGGCTACCGGCGCGCAGGCCGTGTTCGATCTCTCCCGCCTGCGGCTGGACCTCAGTCTGCCGCAGTCGCAACGCAATCACGTGGCGCGCGGCTATGTCGATCCGGCGCTCTACGATGCCGGTGAAAGCATGGGCTTCCTCAATTACAGCATCAGCCAGTATTACGCCCATACCGCCCAGGGCAGCAGCAGTTCGCTCAACGGTTTCACCAACAGCGGCATCAATCTCGGCCTGTGGCGGCTGCGCCAGCAAGGCAGCCTGGGTTATGACAGCCGCAACGGACTGCGCTGGAATCCGGTACGCACCTATGCCAGGCGTGCATTGCCGCACTGGACCAGCGAACTGACGGTGGGAGAGAGCTATACCTCCGGCAAGCTGCTCTCGGGGCTGGCCTATCAGGGGGTTGAACTGAGTACGGATGAGCGCATGCTGCCCGATTCGTTGCGCGGCTATGCGCCGGTCATTCGCGGCAGTGCCCGCAGCAATGCCCAGGTCATCGTCAGCCAGAAGGGACGCGATATCTACCGCACCACGGTCGCGCCGGGCAGTTTCGTGATCGACGATCTGTATCCGACCAGCTACAACGGGGATCTCGATGTCACGGTGATCGAGGCCGATGGCACGCGTTCGCACTTCAGCGTGCCGTATTCGGCCTTGCCGGAATCGATGCGGCCCGGCAGTTCCCGTTACAGCATCACGCTGGGACGAACGCGCGATACCGATACCAGCCTGCCTTTCGTCGATGCCCTGTACCAGCGCGGCGTGAGCAACAGCATGACAGGCAGCCTGGGGGTGCGGGCCGCACCGGCCTATCAGTCGGTAGTGTTGGGGAGTACTCTGGCCGGCAAGCTGGGCGCAGCGGGATTGACGCTGAATTATTCACATGCCGATACCGGCGGCGGTGCGCGCGGCGGCTGGATGATGGGGCTGTCCTATTCGCGGGCCTTCGATGCCACCGGCACGCAGTTCTCGATTGCCAGTTATCGCTACTCGACCTCGGGATACCGGGAACTGGTCGATGTGATCAGCGAGCGCCAGGCACGACGTACCGGTTTTTCATCGCTGGCCAGCTCCAACAGCTACCAGCAGCACTCGCGCGTGGATCTTTCGCTGAGCCAGCAATTGGGCAGTATGGCTTCCCTCTATCTCTCCGGCCTGACCCAGACCTTCCATCATGACCGTAGCCGCATCACGCAATTGCAGTTCGGTTATTCGACCCTGTGGCGCAATGGTGTGAGTCTGAACCTGGCCTTCCAGCGGCAGCAGGTCAGCCGTGTCGCGCGCAACCCGGATGACTTGCAAGGGAGGCCGGCCGCGCTGGCGCAAGCGGGCTCCTCGTTGATGCTCTCGCTGTCGATCCCGCTGGGCAGTCCGGGCGGGGAGCGGCCGATATTGAGTACCTCCATGGTCAGGGCACAGCAGCAAGATCTTTATCAGACGCAGGTCTCCGGCATGCTGGCCGGCCAGCGCCATCTCAGCTACAGCGCGGGCGCCAGCCATATGCCGGGCGGCCAGCAGGACAGCCTCAACGGCAACATCGGAGTGCGTTTGCCCAAGGCCAACCTCAATGTCAACCTGGCGCGCGGGCGGGACTACTGGCAGGCCGCCGGCAATGTGCGCGGTGCCCTGGCGGTGCATGCGGGTGGCATTACCCTGGGTCCCTACCTGGGCGACACCTTTGCCCTGGTCGAGGCCAAGGGAGCAGAAGGTGCGCGCCTCTTCAATGGTCAGGGTGCCGTGATCGACAGCCATGGCTACGCATTGCTGCCTTCCCTCTCGCCCTATCATCGCAATGTGGTCGAGCTGGCGGCCAGTAGCAAGAGTCACAAGACCGAACTGCTGGAAAGCCAGCGTACGGTGATTCCCTATGCCGGTGCCACCCTGAAGCTCAGCTTCAGGACACGCACCGGCCATGCCCTGTTGATCCGCCTGCACCGCGATGACGCCATTCCGCTGCCCATGGGCGCCGACGTGCTCGACGCGCAGGGCAGTGTAATCGGCATGGTGGGACAGGGCAGCCAGGCCTATCTGCGTACCGACCAGTTGCAGGGGGAGTTGTTGGTGCGTTGGGGCGATGGTCAGCAGGAACGTTGTACGGCCCGCTATGACCTGCAAGCTCAGGACCTGGAGCAGGCGCTGATCCGGCTGCAGGCCGCCTGTACCGCTGCACCGCGCCGGGCTGAATTCCTGCCGGCGCAAGCCGTGCCGCCGGGCGCGACGGGGGCCGCGCAATGAGTCGCTGCTCGATGCCTGGGCTGGCGCGCTGCCTGCTGCTGTCGATGATGTTGTTTGGTGCTCGCGCCGAGGCGGGATTGATGCCCGAACGCACCCGGCTGGTCTTCAGCCAGGGGGCCGGCGAGCTCAGCCTGCGGCTGGCCAACACCAACCCCCATGCCGTAGTGGTGCAGAGCTGGGTGGACCAGGGCGAGGGAAGTCATGCACCGGATACCGTGCAGTCTGCGCTGTTCGTCATGCCTGCTGTGCAGCGGCTGCCGGCGCAGGCGATCAGCCAGGTCCGGGTGTTGTATACCGGCGAGCCGCTGCCGGTGGACCGCGAGTCGGTGTTCTGGCTCAATCTGTACGAGATTCCGATCCTGCCTGACCCGCCGCCGGGAGGTGCACCGCGCCTGCTGCTGGGACTCAATACCCAGATCAAGGTGTTTTATCGCCCGCCTGGCGTTGCCGATCCGGGACCGCAGTGGGTCGATGCACTGCACTTCCGCTTGCAACGGCAAGCCGGACAATGGGTGCTGGTCTGCCGCAATGACAGCCCCTACTTTGCTTCCTTCGCCAGCTTGCGGATCAGCGACGGCCTGCATCAATTCGTGCCGCGCCTGGCGCCCGAGCAGATGGCGCCGCCCCACGGCGAACAGATCTTCGTGCTGCCCGAGGACGATGCCGCGCTGACATGGCAGCACCCGCGCCTGGAGTTCCAGCTCATCGATGACACGGGACGAGCCAGTGATCACATGCGTCCATTGACGCCGCTCAACCTGCCCTGAACGGAGTTTTCATGCTTGCCCCAGCCCAGTGCGGGCGCTCTGCGCCCAACCCGCCCATGGAGCGCGCCCACTTGCTGCAGGCCCTGCGGCGCCGCCAGTTCCAGCCCTTCCTGCAGCCCATCGTGGGGGTGGACGGGGCCTGGCAGGGCGCCGAGATACTGATGCGCTGGCAGCACCCGCAAGCCGGTGTATTGGCCCCGGCCATCTTTCTTGAACGTCTGTCCGATGAAGGCTTGCTGGCGGCTACGACACGCCAGATGCTGCATCAGGTCCGCGTGGCCTGGGAGAGGGCGCCGGCGTGCCTGCGGCAACCCTTCGTGTTGTCCTTCAACGCCTGCGGCGAGCAGTTGCAGAGCGAGGCGCTGGTGGCCCAATGCCAGGCATGGTTGCACCGACTGCAATGGCCGCAGCTGCGGTTGATGATAGAGATGCCCGAGCGGGGCGCCGACCTGGGGCCGGAGTATTGTCGCAGCCTGTTTGCCCGGTGCGAGCGGGCCGATATCGCCATCGCCCTGGATGATTTCGGCGTTGGCGATGCGCGCCTGCACCAGTTGGCCTGCGGTCGCATCAGTTGTCTCAAGCTCGATCGATCATTTGTTGCTGCCATGCAGGACAATTCCCTGTACAGTCGCCTCATTGAAACCATCGTGACTCTGGCCGCCGAATTCGATGCCATCGTCACCGCCGAAGGCATCGAGACACTATGGCAGTGGCAGCGCTTGCGCCAGATGGGGGTACGGCGCTTCCAGGGATATTATTTCGCCAGACCGCTGGCGATGCCGGACTTCTTCCGGCAGATGCAGCGCCGCCCGAGTGTGGCGGCCACGATTGAACCAGCGCGGGAAAGAGGGGGCCAGCATGGCGACTAAGGGGACAACGATACGGGTCGGGATCGCCGATGATTATCCGGTGGTGTTGCGAGGCATCGAAGCCATCCTGGCGACTTGCCCCGATCTCGTCCTGGCCTTCTCGGCCGAGAGCATCGCGCAGCTCATGGCCTGCCTGGAGCGCGAGCCGGTGGACGTGCTGCTGTGCGACTACGCCTTCGATGATGATCCGCACGCCGACGGCCTGGATCTGCTCAAGCGGCTGCGGCGCCAGCATCCGGCGATGAAGGTCATCTTCCTCAGTGCCCATGCCCAGCCGCAGATCATCTCCAGCGCACTGGAGCTGGGTGCGGCCGGTTTCATCGGCAAGAATCGCAGCGATTTCGTGAACCTGCCGCAAGCCGTCTGCAGTGTCCGGAACGGTCAGGTCTACCTGCCGCAGTCGCTGGCGTCGGCCTTGCTGGGCAGTCTCTTCAACGTCAACGCACGCCAGAGCGGACTGGCCCAGTTGTCCGAGCGTGAGCTGGTGGTAGCGCGCATGATCTGCCAGGGGATGTCCATCAGCGCCATTGCCGAGCGGCTGCATCGCAGTCCCAAGACCATCAGCAACCAGAAGGTGGCCGCCATGAAGAAGCTGGGCGTGAGCAATGATGTTGAACTGAGCCGGGTCTTCCAGAACCTGGGCGACTGAGGCCATCCATGCCGCGCCAGATCCTTGCACTGTCGGAGCGCTATTACCGGCGGTTGCTGTATGGCTGCGCCAGCTTGCTGTCGGTGGCCATCGTCTGTGCCATGGTGTTTTTGGGCTATAGCGCCTTTGCGCAGTTCCGAGAGCGCCAGATCGGCAGCTTCACCAGCAAGCGCGAGCAGATCAAGTCGGAGGTGGATCGTCTCACCGCGCGTGTCATCCAGTTTGCCGAGATGTATGCCCGTCTGCAGCATCTCTATAAAAAGGAATTGCTGGTGCTCGACAGCTACAGCGAGCGCGTCGACCCGGGCGAGATGAGCCGCAGTCCGGAGAGCCTGACGGTGGTGCCCTTCACGCTGCTCATCCGCGGCGATACCGCGGCCGACCGCCAGCGCCTGGCCGCGCTGCTGCTCCTGTTACGGCAGGCGTCGGCCCTGCCGATGTTCAATCCGGCCGAACCCGGGGTGACACTGGACGGTTTCATCTATACCGCTGACGCCGGCTTTCTGGCGGTGTCGCCGCCGCTGTCGAACGAGGAAGAACAACAGGTGCGCCAGCTCGGCACCTCGCCCTTCATCAGTGCCATGAGCGCACCGGTGGATGCCGCCTTCGCCGCCGAACGCGAACGTGCGGCGCGCGCCCAGGGCAGTACCGGCCAGCGCGTACTGTGGATGAGCCCGGCCTTCAGTGCGCCGCTGCTGCGTTCGGCGGTCACCCGGCTGGCCGTGCGGATCGCGCTGGACAAGGGTGATCAGGCAACGGCCGTGTTCTCGGTCCCGGCCAGCCAGTTCCGCCAGTTCTTCATGAAGGATGAAGAGATGCCCGGCCTGATGGTCTTTGAAGGGCAGGGCAGCACCCGCTTGCTCAGCGAGCCCGACCCTGGCGTCAGTGCACTGTTGATGCGTCACATCGAAGAGCATGTGCGGCATGTCATGGATCCGCATGATCACGTCGGTCATTTCCACGAGGATGGCAGCTTCTTCATCGCCCAGACCATCGAGGGCCCCGAATGGGTGGTGGTGCTTACCTTCACCTGGCACGACGTGCTGGCCGGTTTGCAGGGCAATTTCACCACCGGGGCATTCTGGGGCCTGTTTGCGCTGCTCTTCGTCTGGGCTGCCACCTTGTACTTCGACCGTTGCGTGATCGGTCCGCTGCAGAAGAAGGCGCTGGCCATGGTCGAAAGCCGCCAGTTCAGCCAGACCATCATCGATACCCTGCCGGTCGGAATCGCCGTCTATGCGCCCGGTTCCGGCGAGGTGGTGCTGCGCAATGCGGTCGCGGCGCGAATGCTGGAACAGTCGGCGTTGCCCAGCGCTTCCTTCTATGCGCAGATCCTCACGGCGGTGCGGGTGGGGGACAATCTGCGCCAGGCCATGATCGAGGCCGAGCTGCCTCTGCGCGATGGCGCGGTCAGCCATCTGGGCGCGGTCTGGTCACGCACGCGCTTTTCCGGCCAGGATGTGCTGTTGCTGGGCATGATCGACCTCAACATGCAGAAGGCCCACGAAGCGCTCATGCGCGAAGCCAAGAGCATGGCCGACCGCGCCAACCAGGCCAAGTCCATGTTCCTGGCCCAGGTCAGCCACGAGATTCGTACCCCACTGCATGGCGCCATCGGGCATATGGAGTTGCTGGCGCGCGAGGATCTGCTGCCACCGCAGCGGCAGCGCATCGAACTGATACGCCATGCCTTCGACATGCTCATGGGTCTGGTCAACGACATCCTCGACATCACCAAGATCGAGTCGCAATCCATCACGCTGGCCTCGGAGACCTTGCAGGTCAACGACTTGCTGGAACAGTGCGCACAACTGTTCGCTCCGTTGGCGCTGGACAAGGGACTGGCGTTGCGCTGCCTGCCCTCGGTGGAGCTGGAACAGCCCTTGCTCGGAGATTCCCGCCGGCTCATGCAGATCCTGCACAATCTCGTGGGCAATGCCGTGAAGTTCACCGCCCGGGGCGCCGTCACGCTGTCGGTCCGGCCGTTGCGCCGCGAGCCTGCGCGCATGGTGCTGCGCTTCGAGGTCAGCGACACCGGTATCGGCGTCTCGACCGGTGCCCGCCAGCGCATCTTCAAGTCCTTGCAGCAGGCCGATGACAGCATCAGCCAGCGCTTCGGTGGAACCGGCCTGGGCTTGTCGTTGTGTCGCCGCCTGGCCGAGCTGATGGGTGGCGACATCACGCTCGACAGCGAGCTGGGCAAGGGCAGCGTCTTTGGTGCGCAAATCACCCTGTCGCTGCTCGATGCACGCCCCACACTGCCTGTCTTGCGCCCGCTGGCTGCTCAGATCGTGGTGCTGCATTGTCACGATGCGGACATGGCGGCCATGCTCCGTGACTATCTCACCAGTTGGGGTGCCGGGTGCAGTGATGCGGCCGAGTCGTACGGGGCGGCGATCCATCTGGTCGCACCGGACTGCGTGGACGACTTCATCGCCAGCGCACCAAGCCGCTCCATGCAGGCCGTGCTGATCTGCCCTGATGCAGTCCCTCTCCCCAGCCTCGCCGCTGGCTGGCGGCAGGTCAGTGCCTTCGACCGGCAGGCCTGGTTGCGCGCGCTGGCCAGACAGCCAGCAACGGCGGATGCACCGCCTGCCCCGCAGGTGGTGAGCGTAGCCAGCGGACTCGACGTGCTGGTGGTCGAGGATGACTATGTGAACCTGACCTTGATGCAGCAACAGTTGCAGACGCTGGGTTGTGCCTCCCCTCGTCTGGCACGCGATGGTCTGGAGGCGCTGGCGCAGTGGCAGATGCGTCCGGCCGATGTGCTCATCACCGACCTCGGCATCCCCGGTCTGGATGGCGTGGCGCTGGCCACCCGCGTGCGGGCGCAGCAGCCGCAGGCGCGCATCATCGCCACCACGGCGGCGGGTCCGGGCAGTCTGGCGCAATTACCGGCAGCGCTGTTCGATGCTCTGCTCACCAAGCCAGCTTCGCTGCAACAGATGCAGGAGGTACTGGCGGGGCTGCTGAACACGGCGCCAGCGCCCCCGGCGCCCACTGTGCAGGCGCTCCCGGGCGATCCGTTCGAGCGGGTATTGCGGGAGGCTTTCCGGCAGAGCTGGCCGCTGGAAAAGGGCAAGCTGCAGCAGGCCATCGATAGCGCTGACCGTGAGCGTGTGGTGCGCATCCTGCATCGTCTGCAGGGCGGGCTGCAAGCCCTGGGATGGGATGCCCTCGCTGCGCGCAGCATCGCACTCCAGCAAGCCGTCACGGCAGGTGAGAGCACGGCGCTGGCGGCCTGCATGCAGTGGATGCAGGCCATCGAGGCTGCGACCTGAGTGCGGTCGACGGGTTACGGTTCGTTGCCCTGCACCGATATTTTCAGCGTGTCACGCTGCGCGTCTGCTTGGGCAATTCGCCGAAGCGCTCGCGATAGTAGGCCGAGAATCGCCCCAGATGGCCGAATCCGAATTCAAACGCGGTATCGGTGATGTTGGCACCGGGATGCGTGAGCAGTCGCTCGCGCACGGCATCGAGCCGGATATTGCGCAGCAGGTCCATAGGCGCCACGCCATATTGCTGATGGCACAGCGCATTGAGCGCACGTACGCTCACGCCGGCCGCACCGGCCAGATCGGCCAGTGCCAGCGGCGCGCACAGGCGGCTGCGGATGTAGCGTTCCAGCATGTCCAGGCGCTGCAGCTTGCCTGCACCCACCAGGCTGTCCGCGGATTCGCTGGCCGCACGTTGACCGGCGGTGGAGGCATGCACCGGTTCGACCGTGCTGGTCAGTTGCGAGAGCAGGAATTGCGCAGCGCTGCGCTCGAAGTGCTGCACCCATTGCCCCTGTTCTGCCCCTTGAGCCGGCAAGGCCAGCACGCGCAGCAGTGACTGGATCAGCAAGTCCCAATAGGGGGCGGCCTGCTCGGGCAGCAGGAACACCGAGGGTACCTCCACAGGACCGTACTGGCCGATCGCGCGCAACTCCTCGAACAGTGCCAGCGGCACTTTCAGGATCAGTTGTTCGGAGCCTGCCTGCCACCACAGGCGCAGATTCCGTTTTGGTGCGATCAGCGCCGTCTGCCCCTGCGGGATGCACACCTTGCGGCCATCCGATTCGATCTCGGCACTGCCCGACAGGGTCATGTGTACCAGTGCGAAACCGTTGAAGGGGCGCGGACGCACGATCACCTCCGCGCCATACTTGAGCATGAAGATCTGCAACTGCTGGATCGCCGCCTTGAAGAGCACGGTATCGACATCGTCGCCCTTCCAGAACAGGTCATGTTCCGCCAGTTCATTGGCGACCTGGGCGTGACAGTCGACCTTGCGGGTGGAGTGAAAAACGCGGCGACGATACAAGGGCTCCAGACTGAGCGCGTGGACAGTGTTGAGCATGTTAACCTCTTAACGCGGCTCTTCCGCACGGGCCGGTGGCGGAAAAGCGGTGGTACCGGGTAGGGGTGCTGCTGCCTGCAGAGGGCGCGGGTGCCGGTCTGCCTTGCACCTTCATGGTCGATGCGAACGGAGTGCGCGCTGTCTGCTTTCCCTCAGCCAGCGGCGGCTGCGTTCAGCCTCATGCAAGTGCAAGTTTCATGCCCGAGGTGGAAGGTCGTCGGCGGTGTGCAGGGCAAAGCGCGCCTGCGTGGGCGGGATGGATCATCTCGGTCTCCTCTACGGTCTTCTGGTCGGACCCTGCTGCCGTGGACGCGGGCCTCGTTGCTGTGGAGCACGGCTCTGCGGCCGGCTGATCGTCGATTCTATGCGGTCGGCGGATGAACGTACAATATCAGATCAGCATCATGGTATGCCTCGGAGGTAGTGTGGAACTGCGTCATCTCAAGTATTTCAATGCCGTCGCCAGCACGCTCAGTTTCAGCCGTGCAGCCGAACTGCTGCACATCGCCCAGCCGCCCCTGAGCCGGCAGATCCGCCAGCTGGAGGATCTCCTCGGCGCCGAGCTGATCGACCGCGCCTCGCGTCCGATTGCGCTCACCATGGCGGGCAAGTTTTTCTATGAACAGACCTTGCAGGTATTGTCCCGTCTGGAGCAGATCGAGGAAGGTACTCGCGTCATCGCCCGTGGCCAGCAGCACTGGTTCAACATCGGTTTCGTGCCCTCGGCGCTGTATGGCTTGCTGCCCGAGATGATCAAGCGTTTCCGCACCGACATGCCGGAAATTGAAATCGGATTTTCCGAGATCGTGACCATGGAACAGATCGAGGCGCTCAAGTCCGGGCGCATCGATGTCGGCTTCGGACGCCTGCCCATCAGCGACCCTGACATCCTCTGCGAGACCATCGTGGAAGAGCCACTGGTGGCGGTGTTCCCGCTGGGCCATGCGCTGCAGGCGCGCAGCAAGGTGACGCTGGCGCAGCTGGCCGAGGAGCGCTTCATTCTCTATCCGGCAAGACCGCGCCCGAGTTATGCGGATCAGGTGCTTGAGCTTTTTTCCAGCCGCGCCCTGCGCCCGACCATCGTCAAGGAAGCCAATGAAATGCAGACGGCCATCGGCCTGGTGGCAGCGGGTGTCGGGGTCACGCTGGTGCCGCGTTCGGTGCAGGGGTTGCACCGTTCTGACGTGGTGTATCGACCCTTGTCCAACAAGGGGGTGTACTCACCGGTGATCATGAATTTCCGTGCCAATGATCGTTCGTTGTTGCTGGAAAAACTGCGGACGACCGCCGCAGAAATTGCACGGATGCAGGCAGAGCAATACCCCTGAACACGCTCGCGCAGTGCGCGCCAGGCAAACTGCGCGGGCCATGCAGCTGCATGGCCCGTGGTCTTTCCGGTCAGCGCTGGCTTACGCGGCCAGACGCGGACGATTGATGTCGGCCTTGGGCAGATCGTTCTGTTCCGGCAGCAGGTTGAAGTTGAACTCGATGGCATAGAAGGGCGCATCGACTTCATGCTTGCGGATCTCGGCCGCATCGGTGACGTGCTTCAGTTCCGGCACCAGGCCTTCGCGGGTGGCGAAGGCGAAGTCATCCCACAGGTACGGATCGCCGGCGATGTTGATCTGCGTGGTCAGCTTGCGATAGCCCGGTACCGTGACGAAGAAGTGGATGTGCGCAGGACGGCTGCCGTGACGGCCCAGCTTGTTGAGCAGGCGGTCGGTGGCACCACCCGGCGGCACGCTGTAGCCGACCGGTACGCGGCTGCGGAAGCGATAGCGGCCTTGCTCGTCGGTGCGGATGGAGCAGCGCAGGTTGAACGGGCTTTGCTCCGGATCGAAGAAGGAATAACGGCCCAGGTGGTTGGCGTGCCAGACTTCCACCAGCGCATTGGGCAGCGGCTTGCCGTGTTCGTCGAAGACCTGGCCCTGCATGAAGAGGGTATCGCCCGGTTGGGGATCCTTGTCCATGCGCGCAAAGCCCTTCTGCTCGGGCGCGCCCGAGACGTACAGCGGTCCTTCGATGGTACGCGGGGTGCCGCCCTGCACGCCGCGGCGGGCTTCGGCTTCATCCATGCGCAGGTCGAGGAAGTGCTCGAAACCCAGGCCGGCGGCGATCAGGCCGAACTCGCCCGACTTGCCGGCCGAGGTCAGATAATCCACGGCAGCCCAAAATTCTTCCGGCTGCACATCCAGGTCTTCAATCGTATAAAACATGTCGCGCACGAGGCGGTTGACGATGGTCTTGACACGCTGGTTGCCCTCCGCGAGTTCGGTGCTTTCGATTTTTTGCAGTACGGCGTCGATGGCTTTCTTGTCCACGTTGTCTCTCCTGTCTCTGGTTGGATATGTGTGGGGGTGGGTGCAGTCGGTCCGGGCCGATGGATCAGGCGACGGAGACCAGCGGGGTCTTGCGGTCGCGCCGCAGCGCGTTGACGCGATCTTCATCCAGGCTGATGCCCAGGCCGGGACCGCTCGGCAGTTCCAGGGCGAAGTCGCGGTAACGCAGCGGCGTGGCCAGGATTTCTTCGGTCAGCAGCAGCGGGCCGAACAGTTCGGTACCCCAGGCCAGCGTGCCGAAGGTGGCAAACAACTGGGCCGAGGCCATGGTGCCGATGGCGCCTTCCAGCATGGTGCCGCCATACAGTTCGACCTGGGCGGCAGCGGCGATGGCGGCCACCTGCTGCGCACCGGCCAGTCCACCGGACTGGTTGATCTTCACGGCGAACACATCGGCTGCGCCCACGCGGGCCAGTTGATAGGCATCCTGCGGGCCATGCAGGCTTTCATCGGCCATGATGGCGATACGGTTCTTCTGGCGCAGGCGATACAGGCCGTCGTGATTGGTGGCGGCGATGGGCTGCTCCACCAGGTCCACGCCGGCATCGGCCAGCAGCTGCATGCCCAGCATGGCCTCGGTCTCGGTCCAGGCCTGGTTCACATCGACCCGCACGCTGCCGCGATCACCGAGTGCGCGCTTGATGGCGGCCACGTGGGCGCAATCCTGCTGCACGGTGCGCGCGCCGATCTTGAGCTTGAAGATGTTGTGGCGGCGCTGGGCCAGCATCTTCTCGGCCTCCTCGATGTCGCGCGCGGTGTCGCCGCTGGCCAGGGTCCAGGCGATGGGCAGGCTCTCGCGCACGCGGCCACCGAAGAGCGTGGACAGCGGCACGCCCAGGCGGCGCGCCAGTGCATCCGATAGCGCCGTCTCGATGGCGCATTTGGCGAAGCGGTTGCCTTGTACGTGCTCGGCAATATGGTGCATGCGCGCGGCGACCTGGTTGGCATCCGCACCCAGCAGCAGCGGTGTGATGTAGGTATCGATGTTGACCTTGATGCTTTCCGGGCTTTCTTCACCATAGGCCAGCCCACCGATGGTGGTGGCCTCGCCCCAGCCGGCCATGCCATCGTTGCCCGTGATGCGCACCAGCACCAGCGTCTGGCGGTGCATGGTGGTCATGGACAGGCGGTGCGGGCGGATGGTGGGAACGTCCAGTAGCAGAACCTCTACGGTTTCGATGGAGGTGGCGGGCAAGGTGGAATTCAAGATGCTGTCCGTGTAGAAAAAGAGGGCGAAAGCTGACAAGTGCTGACTCGAACTGGATGATAGAAACAAAGTTGCCCGAATGTCCAAGACCGATTCAGGCATGCTTCATACCTTTTGGGTATAACGTTGGAGGACTGCAAAAAACGGACAATACTGCCCTTCAACTATGCAAATGGCGGATATTCGTTCTTGTGCAGCCTGCCTAAGATGGATCATCGTCCAGGTCCCACCTGGCCTCCAACGATGAGGACTTCGCATGAGCACATCCATCCAACTCAAACAGCAAGGCTATGCACCGCTGGTGCAATTCCCCCGCACCGACGGTGCGCGCACGCCCTACAAGGTATTCAGCTCCAAGGAAGTCTATGACCTGGAGCAGGAACGCATCTACCGGGGCGAGACCTGGAGCTTCCTGGCACTGGAAGCCGAGATCCCCAACAACGGCGATTACAAAAGCACCTTCGTCGGCGATACCCCGGTGGTAGTCACCCGCACCGAAGATGGCACCCTGGCCGCCTGGGTCAACAAGTGCTCGCACCGTGGCGCCATCGTCTGCCGTACCCCGCGTGGCAATGCCAGTTCGCACAGCTGTGCTTATCACCAATGGAGTTTCGATGCGCGCGGCAACCTGCTGGGCGTACCCTTCCGCCGTGGCCAGAAGGGCGCCACCGGCATGGCCAAGGACTTCGATCCCAAGTGCCACGGCCTGCGCCAGTTGCGCGTGGACAGCTACAAGGGCCTGGTCTTCGCCACCTTCAGCGAGACCGTCGAATCGCTGCCGGACTACATCGGCGCCGAGATGCGTCCGTGGATCGACCGCATCTTCCACAAGCCCATCGTCTACCTCGGTTGCACGCGCCAGTATTCCAAGTCGAACTGGAAGCTCTACCTGGAAAACGTCAAGGATCCGTATCACGCCAGCCTGCTGCACCTGTTCCACACCACCTTCAACATCTTCCGCGTGGGCATGAAGGCGCGCTCGCTGGCCGACAAGCATCACGGCCTGCACAGCATCATCACCGCCACCAAGAATGAAGTGGAGACGGCCGATGCCTACAAGCAGCAGGAGATCCGCTCCTTCGACGAGGGCTTCTCGCTGCAGGATCCGTCGGTGCTGGGCCAGATCAAGGAATTCGAGGAACTGACCACCAACCACATCCAGCCCATCTTCCCGCAGCTGGTGGTGCAGCAGATCCATAACACCCTGGTGGCGCGCCAGTTGCTGCCCAAGGGCCCGAGCAACTTCGAGCTGGTCTTCCACTTCTTCGGCTACGAGGACGACACCCCCGAGCTGCGCGCCCTGCGCATCAAGCAGGCCAACCTGGTGGGCCCGGCCGGCTACATCTCGATGGAAGACACCGAGGCGACCGAACTGGTACAGCGTGGTACCGCCCGCGATCCTGAGCATTGCTCGGTGATCGACATGGCGCGCGACAACCCTGACCAGGAAGACACATTGATTACCGAAAGCCTGATCCGCAAGTTCTGGATGGGCTACCAGAGACTGATGGGCTTCCCGTCCATCGAGAAGTCATGAGCGAGGCAAAGCAGATGCAAAACATGGAACAGATGAGCTTGTGGTTCGAGCTGCACCAACTGCAGGAGCGCTATGTGCATGCGCTCGACAATGACCGACTGGAACAGTGGCCGGATTTCTTCACCGACGATTGCCTGTATGAAATCGTGCCGCGCGAGAACGCCGATGCCGGCCTGCCCATCGGCATCATCTATTGCGACAGCAAGAAGATGCTGCAGGATCGCGTGCTCTCGCTGCGCCACGCCAATATCTACGAGGCGCACACCTATCGCCACATGAGCTCGGGGCTGGTGTTCACGCAGAACGCCGACGGGTCGGTGGATGCGCAATCGAGCTACGTGGTGGTACAGACCTTGCAGAACGGCGAGTCCTTCGTCTACCAGGCGGGCCGCTATGAGGATCGCGTGGTCAAGACCGAGGCAGGCTGGCGCTATGCCCGCCGCCGTGTGGTCTACGACACGCTGCGCGTGGCGACCCTCCTGGCCACCCCGATCTGAGGCGGCCATGAGCGAGTGGTTCGATGTCGGCCATGCCGATGATTTCGCCGAGGGCGAAGTGGCCGCGGCCCGCGCGGGCAGCCAGGCGGTGGCGGTGTTCCGCCTGGGTGAGGAAATTTTTGCGCTCAAGGATTTGTGTACCCACGGCAATGCCAAGCTCTCGGATGGTTACGTGGAGGACGGCTGTGTTGAATGTCCTCTGCATCAGGGCTTGTTCGATATCCGCAGTGGTGCGCCGCGCTGTGCGCCGGTGACCGAGGCGGTGCGCAGCTTCCCGGTGCGCGTGGTGGCAGGCCGGGTTGAGATCGGTGTGGGCGTGGAGGGTGATGCCGCCCCTGCAGCGAGTGCCGCACCGGCATTGCAGCAAGTGCAGGCTACGCTGGAAGGCATCACGCGCGCCGCCCCGGATGTGGCGATCCTGCGCCTGCGCTGTGCGGCGCCCTTGTCCTATCGCGCTGGCCAATACATTGACCTGTTGCTGGAAGACGGCCAGCGCCGCAGCTATTCCATGGCGACGCATGCCCGGGATGGCAGTGACCTGCTGGAGCTGCACGTGCGCCACCTGCCCGGCGGACTGTTCACGGACCGCCTCTTCAACGGCATGCAGCCGGGGCAGCCGTTCTCGCTCGAAGGACCTGCCGGCAGCTTCTTCATGCGGCAGGGCAGGGAACCGGTGATCCTCCTGGCCAGTGGCACAGGATTTGCTCCGGTCAAGGCACTGGTGGAAGAGGCCATCGCCACCGGCAGCACGCGTGCGATGCGTCTTTACTGGGGTGGCCGCCGTGCCGCCGACCTGTATCTGGATGCACTGTGCCGGGACTGGGCGGCGAGCCTGCCGTGGTTTGACTACGTGCCGGTCCTGTCGGAACCCGATGCCACCAGCGGCTGGATTGGACGCACCGGATTTGTCCACCAGGCCGTGATGCAGGATGTGCCAGCGATGCAGGCTTGCCAGGTCTATGCTTGTGGCGCGCCGGTCGTGGTAGAGTCAGCGCGACGCGATTTTACGGCTACCTGCGGCCTGCCCGGGACGGCGTTCTTTGCGGATGCCTTCGTCTCGAAAGCAGACCTGCGGAAATAGTTATTCCAGCCGGGGCGCGCAGTGAAATCCAGGTTTCACGCGCCGCTGCGTTTTCAGCTTCACACCGAATTCAAACCAAAGAATCTAGAGGGGAATCCAGGCATGAATCGACTCACGAAAGTGGCAGGTGCGGTAATGATGGCGATGGCGACGGGTGCAAGCCTGTCCGCGCAGGCGGCCGATGTGGTGAAGGTGGGTTTCCTGACCACCCTGAGCGGCCCGGCCAGTGCGCCCGGCGTGGATGAGCGCGAAGGCTTCATGCTGGCCATGAAGATGCTGGGCAACAAGCTCGGCGGCGTGCCTGCCGAAGTCATCGTGGTCGATGACCAGTTCAGCCCTGATGCCGCCAAGCAGGGCGCGGACCGTCTCATCAAGCGCGAGAAGGTCGATATCCTCAGTGGCTTCGTCTATTCCAACATCCTCTTGGCGGTGGCCCCGGCGGCCTTCGCCAGCAAGACCGTGGTGGTCAGTGCCAATGCCGGTCCTGCGCAACTGGCCGGTGCCGGCTGCAATCCCTATTTCTTCAGTGCCAGCTACCAGAACGATGCGGCTCATGAAGCGGCCGGCAAGCTGATGGCAGACAAGGGCTACCAGCGTGTGGCCATCATCGCTCCCAACTATCCGGCGGGCAAGGATGCCTCGGCTGGTTTCAAGCGTTTCCTGAAGAAGGATCCCGCGCTGGAACTCTTTCCCAAACTCGGCCAGCTTGATTTCGCCACCGAGATCGCGCAGTTGCGCGCGGCCAATATCGATGCCCTGTATTTCTTCCTGCCGGGCGGCATGGGCGTGAACTTCGTCAAGCAATACGCGGCCGCCGGCATGGATACGAAGATCGTGCGCGTGATGCCCGCCTATGACGCCGACCAGCAGATGCTCTCCAACGGCGACCTGATCGCGGGTGTGGCCAACACCGGCCAGTGGTCGGCCGACCTGCCCAATGAACAGAACCGCGCCTTCGTGGCGGCCTATGTCAAGGAGTATGGCCACCAGCCGTCGATGTTCGCCTCCCAGGCCTATGACGCGGCCATGCTGATCGACAGCGCCGTCAAGGCCATTGGTGGCAAGGTCGAGAATCGCGAGGCGCTGATTGCGGCCATCAAGGCGGCCAACTTCAAGTCGGTGCGCGGTGGCTTCAAGTTTGCGGCCAATCACTTCCCGATCCAGAATCAATATGCCCGGGTGGTGACCAAGGGGGCTGACGGCAAGTACGTCAACAACATGACCCAGACGCTGCTGCCCGATCACGTCGACGCCTATGTCGGTCAATGCAGGATGCCTTGAGGATGGTGCACCTTGGGTAATCTGATCTTCGAGCAGGTGCTCAACAGCCTGCAGTTCGGTGTCATGCTGTTCCTGATCGCATCGGGACTGACGCTGATCTTTGGCGTGATGAACTTCGTCAACCTGGCCCATGGCAGCTTCTTCATGATCGGCGCCTACGTGGCGGCGGTGGTGGCCGGGGCCAGCGGCTCGTTCTGGCTGGGCCTGTTGGTGGCCTTGCCAGTCACGGCGGCGCTGGGCTTCCTGCTGGAGTGGCTGGTGTTCCGGCGACTCTACAAGAAGGACCATATGGTCCACGTGCTGGCGACCTTCGCCTTCATCCTGATCTTCAATGATGGCGTGCGCATGATCTGGGGGCCGCAGCCATTGCCGCTGAACATGCCGCCGGCTTTCGCCGGTCCGGTCAATTTGTTCGGACTGCCCTATTCCAGCTATCGCCTGCTGGTGATGGCAGTGGGCGTGGTGGTAGCCGTGGCGCTGTATTTCCTCATCAACCGCACGCGCATCGGCATGTGGGTGCGCGCCGGGGCCAACAATCTGGAGATGGTCACGGCCATGGGCATCAACATCCGTCTGCTGTTCCGGCTGGTGTTCAGCTTCGGGCTGCTGCTGGCGGCGCTGGCCGGGATCATGCTCGGCCCGCTGGTGGCGGTGCAGGCCGGCATGGGGGATGACGTGCTGATCCTGGCCTTCGTGGTGGTGGTCATCGGCGGCATCGGTTCGGTGCCGGGCGCGGCCATCGGCGCACTCATCGTGGGCGTGGTCGATACGCTGGGACGCAGCCTGCTGCCGCAGCTCTTCGCGCTGTTCCTGAGCGCCGATGCAGCGGCCTCGGTCGGCCCCGCGCTGGGCTCGATGATGATCTACCTGGTGATGATCGCGGTGCTGTTCTGGCGCCCCAGTGGTCTGTTCCCTGCCCGTACCTGAGGAGTGTCATGCGGCGTCTTTTCGTTCCCCTGCTGATTGTCCTGGCGGTGCTGCTGCCACTGCTGGCGCAGGCCAGCGGCATGGAGTACTACATTGGCGTGCTCACCCGCATCCTGATCTTCGCGATGGTGGCGGCCAGCCTCAATTTCATTCTTGGCTACGGTGGCATGGTCAGCTTTGGTCATGCGGTGTTCTTCGGGCTGGGCGCGTATGTCACGGCCATCGCCAGTTTCCATGGCCTCACCAGCGCCTGGCTGATCTGGCTGCTGGCAGCGCTGGTGACGGCCCTCGTGGGCGTGGTGATTGGCGTGATCGCACTGCGCACACGGGCAGTGTATTTCATCATGATCACCATGGCGCTGGCGCAGTTGTTTTACTACTTCTTCGTCGGCTTCCGGTATTACGGCGGTGATGATGGCCTGCAGGTCGCGGCGCGTCCGTTGCTGGGTTTCGGGCTCGACATGAGCGGCGACAACGCCTTCTATTGGGTGGTGCTGGCCTGGCTGGTGGCCAGCCTGGTGCTGCTGCAGCGGCTCCTGGCCTCGCGCTTCGGACTGGCCTTGAATGCGATCCGGCAGAATGAAAGGCGCGCCTTGGCCATCGGCTATCCGGTGCTGCGCTACAAGCTGGCCGCGTTCGTCATCGCAGCGGTCATTGCAGGACTGGCCGGCAGCCTCATCGGCATGAGCAATCTCTTTGCCAGCCCCAAGCTGTTGCACTGGTCGCAGTCCGGCATCCTGCTGGTGATGGTGGCGCTGGGCGGGGTCGGGTATTTCTACGGTGGCCTGCTGGGCGCGGCTGCTTTCCTGTTGCTGGAGGAAGTCTTGTCCACCCATTTTGAATACTGGCAGATCCATGTCGGCCTGATCCTCTTGCTGGTGGTCATGGTGGCACCGCGCGGCATCAGCTCGCTGGCCTCCATCGGCGAGACCCTGAAGAAGGGAGAGCAGCATGGTGCATGAACAGGCAGCGCCTGCCCTCGCGGTCAAGGGCCTGAAGAAGAACTACGGTGGTCTGGCGGCCACGCGTGATGTGGATCTGGAGATTGCGGCAGGACACGTCCACGCCATCATCGGCCCCAACGGGGCAGGCAAGACGACCTTGCTGTCGCTGCTGTCCGGTGCACTGGCCGCCGATGCTGGCGAGGTCTATCTGTTCGGCCAGCCCGTGCATGTTCATGCCGAACAGGCGCGCGTGGCAGCGGGATTGGTGCGCTCCTTCCAGATCACCAGCGTGTTCGATGAACTGAGCGTGCTGGAGAACCTGCAGGTGGCGGTGCAGCGCGGACAGCATCGCAGCTATGGTTTCTTCCATGCCAGCGCCACTGATCGGGCGGTCCGCGAGGCGGCGATGACGGTGGCGCGGCGCGTGGGACTGGAGCAGGTGGCGCATCAGTTGTCGTCGCAACTGTCGCATGGTGCGCGGCGGCGGCTGGATGTGGGCCTGGCCATCGCCTGCGGTCCGCGTGTGCTGTTGATGGATGAACCGATGGCCGGCATGGGGCATGAGGAGTCCGGCGACATGATCGCGCTGATCCAGTCCCTCAAGCAGGAGCTGACGGTGGTGCTGGTGGAACATGACATGGAGGCCGTCTTCGCCCTGGCCGACCGTATGACGGTGTTGGTGCAGGGCGCGGTGCTGGCCACTGGCAGCGTGGAGGAGATTCGCGCCAATGCCGAGGTCAAGCTGGCCTACCTGGGCGAGGAGGAAACGCCATGAGCGCATTGCTGGAAGTGGAAGGGCTGACCGGGGGCTATGGCGCGAGCCAGGTGCTGTTCGGGATCGACATGCAGGTCAGGGAAGGCGAGGTGGTGACGCTGCTCGGTCGCAATGGCATGGGCAAGACCACCACGCTGCGCACCATCCTCGGATTGAATCGTCCGACCGGCGGCGTGGTGCGCTTTCGTGGCGAAGCCATCCACAGCGCCAGTGCCGATGCGATTGCCCGGCGCGGCATCGCCATCGTGCCGGAGGGGCGGCAGATCTTCAGGAACCTGAGCGTGGAAGAAAATCTTTCCGCCTTCGCGGCGCGCCGTAATGGCCGCGACAATCCCTGGACGCTGGAAAAGATTTATCAACAGTTCCCGCGCCTGAAGGAACGTCGCCACAATGGCGGCGGCCAGCTCTCGGGCGGCGAGCAGCAGATGCTGGCCATCGGTCGTGCACTGATGACCAATCCGCATCTGCTGATCCTCGATGAAGCCACCGAAGGTCTGGCACCGCTGGTACGGGAAGAAATCTGGGCTTGCCTGAAAGCCTTGCGCGAGTATGGGCTGACCATCATCGTCATCGACAAGTACATCAAGCGTCTGATCGGCTTTGCTGACCGGCACACCATCCTCGAAAAGGGCAAGGTTGTCTGGCAGGGGGATTCGGCGCAGCTGTCGGTGCAAACGGAATTGTGGGATCAGTATCTGAGCGTGTAGGACGCTTGTTGCGCGGATATTGATCCATTAACGCAGGTTTAATGCTGTTGCAAACAGCGTTAAGGAAAACTGAATGCTCCCCAATCAAGTCAAGACGGACGCTCGCCGCGTTGTTTGTCCCATCGCCGAGTGCGAAGCGGGTTACAACCTCAAGGCGGCCTTTCCGGATTTTCCGCAGGTGCTGCAGCAGTGGCAGCAGGCGACCGCCGCCATTGCCAATACCTTGCTGACCGAGTCCGACATCGCCTACGGTGATGCACCGCTGCAGCGTTTCGATTTCTATCGGGCGGCAGGGGCGCAGCGGCCCTTGCTGGTCTTCATTCACGGTGGCTACTGGCAGGGTGGCGACAAGCGCGATATCGGTTTCATCGCCACGCCCTATGTCGAGGCGGGCATCAGTGTGGCGGTGATCAATTATTCGCTGGCGCCGCAATCGCGCATCGAGGACATGGTGGCGGAGGTGCAGGCGTTTCTTGCCATCCTTGCGCAGCAGGCGGATCGACTGGGCATCGACCTCAACCGCGTCTCGCTGATGGGGCATTCGGCAGGCGGTCACCTGGCGGCCTTCGTTGCCGCGCAGGCGGGCGCGTTGCCGGTGCAGGCCGTCTTTGCCATCAGTGGCGTGTTCGATCTGGTGCCGCTCATTCCGACTTCACTGAACAAGGCGCTCACGCTGGATGAGCCGCGGGCGGATGCGCTCTCGCTGGTGCTGCAGGCCGGGCCTGCGGGTACGCGCGTGCATACCATCATCGGTGAACTGGAGACCGAGCAGTTTCACCTGCAGGCGGCCGTGATGGCCAATTGCTGGCCGCAGGTGGTGGCGCATCACGTGGTGCCGGGGACGCATCATTACACGGTGCTCTTCCCGTTGGCTGATGCGGGAAGTAAGGTGTGTCGGGCGGTGATTGCGGAGATCGGGGCTGCAGGCCGCCGTTAAGGACGACCTGCATGCGAGAGGGCGTCTCAGGAGACGGTTGACGACGACAGCATGCGCTCTACATACCGCGCAATCAGGTCAATCTCCAGATTGACCTTGCTGCCCGCCTTCAGGTGCTTGAGCGTGGTCACTTCCACGGTATGGGGGATCAGGTTGATGGAGAAGCGGCAGGCGTCGGCCAGGTCTTCCACGCGGTTGACCGTCAGCGACACGCCATTGACCACGATCGACCCCTTGTAAGCCAGGTACTTGCCCAGGGCCTCGGGCGCATCGACGATCAGCTCGCGCGATTCGCCCACCGGCTCGAAGGAATGCACCTGCCCCAGGCCATCGACGTGGCCGGAGACCAGGTGGCCACCGAGGCGCTCGGCCAGGGTCAGGGCCTTTTCCAGGTTGACTTCGCCGGGAACGTCCAGCCCTGCCGTCAGGCGCAGGCTTTCACGGGAGACATCGACGGTGAAGCCGCGCTCGGTCTTCTCCACCACGGTCATGCAGGCGCCATTGAGCGCAATCGAATCACCCAGGCCGACATCGGCCATGGGCAGGGCGCCCGCATCGATGGTCAGCCGAACACCGGCCTCGGGGCCAGCTGCCAAGGGGGTCACGGAGGTGATGGTGCCGACGGCGGCAACGATTCCTGTAAACATGATTCAGTCCTGATACAAAAAATCTGAAATAAAAAGCAAAAAATCACTTACGCGAAACGGGCAAGGATACGCAAATCCGGCCCGACCTGCTTGACCTCGTGGAAGTGGATGCCGATCTTGCCCGACAGGTCTTCCAGCGGCGGCAGCTCGAACATGTTGCGGCCATCGCCGATCAGGGCCGGGGCCAGGTAGACCAGCAGTTCATCCACGCAGCCTTCGCGGATCAGGGCGCCGTTGAGCTTGGCGCCGGCTTCCACATGCAGTTCATTGATCTGCCGCTGCCCCAGTTCGCGCACCAGGCCGGGCAGGTCGACCTTGCCCTCGGCGTTGGCCAGCAGGATCACCTCGGCGCCTTCAGCTTCGAGGGCGGCGCGTTTCTCGCGGTCATCGGTGGCCGTGAAGATCCAGGTATTGCCACCCTGGATGACGCGCGCCTCGGGCGAGACGATCAGCTTGCTGTCGACCACGATGCGGCGCGGCTGGCGCGGGGTGTCGATGGCGCGTACGGTCAGTTGAGCATCGTCCTTCTGGATGGTGCCGATGCCGGCCAGGATGGCGCAGGCGCGGGCGCGCCAGATGTGGCCATCATCGCGGGCGGCCTGGCTGGTGATCCACTGGCTCACGCCATTGTGCAGGGCGGTCTTGCCATCCAGGCTGGCGGCGCTCTTCATGCGCACCCAGGGGCGGCCGGTGCGCATGCGATGCAGGAAGCCGATGTTGATCTCGCGCGCCTCTTCTTCCAGCAGGCCGCAGGCCACCTCGATGCCGGCCGCCTGCAGGCGGGCCAGGCCCTGTCCGGCTACCAGCGGATTGGGATCGGCGATGGCCGCCACCACGCGCGCCACGCCGGCACGAATGAGTGCATCGGCGCAAGGCGGGGTGCGGCCGAAATGGCTGCAGGGTTCCAGCGTGACATAGACGGTAGCGCCGCGTACGTCAGCACCGCGCGCGGCGGCGTCGGCCATGGCCTGGATCTCGGCATGGTGACCGCCCGGCGGCTGGGTGAAGCCGGCGCCGATGATGCGCCGCTCCTTGACGATGACGCAGCCCACGCGTGGATTGGGCGTGGTGTCGAGCATGCCGAAGCCGGCCTGCAGCAAGGCCAGCGCCATGGCTTGCTGGTCATTCTCGATATCGAACTGGTAGAGCGGGTCGGCGGTGGAAGTCATGGTGAGCAAAAACGAAAAAGGCGGCAGGGCCTGCCACGGGCGAGGCCGGATGCCCGTCAATATACACGGCTTTGCGCGATCATCCGCAAGGCTGTCTGCGCCTGCTTCACTCGGTGGCGGCCTGGCTGCACTCGATGTCGATCACCGGATTGCAGATCCGTACCCGACCCAGGAAATTGATCACCACGGCGCGTGAATTCACGCCGCCGCTGAAATACCAGGTGCCACGCGTGACCGGCTGACCGTCCGGTTGATAGGCCACCAGCTCGCCGCCGACGGTATAGGCCACGGCGATGCCGGCGTCCAGGGCGGAATGGCGAGCCACCACCTGTTGGCCGACCTGGATCTCCCATCCGCTTTGCCAGTCGCGCCCGTCACGCGGACGCATCTCGGCGCGGCGACCGGCGCGCAGGGCCTCCGAGCGGGTCAGTTGCACGGCGTGGAAGAAATCGCTGCCGGCGGCGGCCAGTTGGTGTTCGCTGGCCAAGTGTCGCAAAGTCGGCAGGCCGACCCCCAGCACCAGGGCGGCAATGAGCAAGGTCACCATCAGCTCGATGAGCGTAAATCCTGTTGCACGCATGGAGTCACCAACACTCCTTGCCGTCAGCGCGGCGGTTGCCCCGGCTGTCGGCCTGCAGCACGCCGCACTGACGATCCTCATAGCCGCTGTTGACGCCACTGCCTCCGGGCGTGGCCGTGACCAGCACGCAGCTGGAGAGATCCTCTTCCTCGCAGGCTCTTGCCGACAGAGCATAGGCGCTGGTCTGCGGGGTGGCACCGGAATACCACTTGAATCCCTGCGCCGCGTTGCCCGGCTGGAATGCCCGGTAGCGGTGCTGGTAGGCATGGTGGCGTTCCTGTTGCAGCAGCACGTGCAGAATGGCGGCGCGTCCTTCGGCGCGGCCGGCTTTCTGGACGATATGGCGGTAGCCATTCCAGCCCAGTGCGGCCAGCAGGATGACGATGGCTAGGCTGACCAGGATTTCCAGCAGGGTGAAGCCGCGTGGCGGCAAGGGAGGGGCGAGCAGGGGGACAGACATGTTCATTCCGTAAAAGTCAGATAGAGAGGACGCCAGGCCCGCAGCGGACAACTGGCAGGAGCGCTGGCCGGCCGGGCTGGCAAACGCACCAGTGCCTGCAGGGCCAGGATGGCGCCATGCCGGCCATAGCCGACGGCACTGAGACGATAGAGCGGGGTGGAGGCCTGTTCCTGTGCAAGCCGGCCCGCAGTCTTGTGGTCCACCGGTGCCAGCCGTTCGATCAGATAGCGCGGTATCGGTACGCCGGGCAGGGCGCGGAACTGGCGCCCGGTGAATTGCCCGTAGGTAGCCGAGATTGCCCGGGGGCCGTGCAGATGGGCCGGCTCCCAGCCGGCATGTTCGGGCTGGCCGACGCACAGGCCGGCACCGGCGGCATCGGTGCGGCAGGCGCGCGCCGCGCCAAACTCCTCGGGATCGATGTGGCGGTGGTAGCGCAGGTCATCGCAGGCATCCTCCAGCGCCGCCTGGGCCGCCAGTCTGGCCTGGGCATGTTCGCGATGATTGCGCGCGCCGCGTTCCTCCAGCAGGAGCAGCGAGGTGGTGGCCACACCCAGCAGCATGATCACGCTCAGCAGCATGAGCGTGATCATCAGGGTGGCACCGTGCTGATGGTCGGGACGCGTCGCAATCTTCATTGGCGGAGCTCCGCAACCACCAGGTTGCGCAACATCACGGTGCCCTGGAACACCGCACGGCGCCGCTGTTCCTGGCCCGATTCGATGACGCGCCAGGCGGGATCGGAGCGGCGCGCGGGGAGGAAGAGGTCGTAAGCGCGCGCCTCGCTATCCTGCGGCGCAGGGCGTCGCTGCAGACCGCGCACCAGCAGCGCGATACGCACCAGCACCACGCGGTTCCAGGCATCGGCAGGCATGGATGAGGCGTCCAGCCAGCGGTCGGGACGACCATCGTCGTCGCTGTCGATGGCGTAGCGCAACTGCATGGCTTCCACGCCACGGGCGATGGCATCGGAGGTCCAGGCACCGTTCTTGCCCTGGTAGCGGCAGCGCAGCTCGGGTTCATCGCCGGTGCCGGGGGCGATGAAATAGATGACCCAGTGGCGTGCGGCTTCTTCAAGCGGCTTCACCGGGGCCGGCGCGCCGCTGCAATGGCTGAGCTGGGCATGGCTGCCGCGCGGGGCGCCGAAGAAGCCCAGCATCAGCAGGTCGCTGCGGTTGACGCCATCGCCGGTACTGCTGCCGAAGCGTCCTGCGGCCGGATCGAGTGCATCGGCCTGGCGGCTGTCATCCAGGCCGCGCAGGCCCGCCAGCAGGGCCGGCGGCGCGCCCTCGGGGAGACTCTCCACAGGCAGATGGCCAGCCTGGCGCAACACCTGCTGCAGGTGATCCAGGGCCACCCGGCCAGTCTCCTCGACGCGTCCGGCGTCATCCATCTCCTGATAGGCTGTGCGCGCCTGCTGCAGCAGGGTGCCGGCAACCAGCACCACCAGCAGGCCGACGGCCAGCGCGATCATCAGTTCGACCAGCGTCAGCCCGGCTTCCTGCAGGCGCCGCATTCGGATCGGGAGGGATAGACGGGACAGCATCGTCAATGTCCCAGGGTCAGACTCAACAGCGGTGTCGTGCCACCGGCAGCGGGACTGCCCGTAGCGAGGCGGCGCCAGGCCATTTTCAGGACCACCGGACTGTGCTCCAGTGCGTCGCAGCGCCAGTCTTCCGGCGCTGCGCGCTGGCCGTCACGGCAGACCGTGACACGGACATGGGGGAAGTCGCGTACCAGCCTGCCACTCCAGTCGGCCAGGCTGGCCAGGGCGAAATCAGTCGGGCTGCAGGCGGCCTGTTCGCAATCGGCAGGGGCGCTGAGCGGTTTGCCGGTGGTGAGCGAAAACAGTAGCGCATCGGATGGGGCGGTGCCAGCCGGCAAGGCCGCGCGCAGTTCGGCCAGTTCTTGCGCCATCAGCGTGGCGCGCGCATGCAGGCTGCTGTCGCGGCTGCTGCGCAGCGCATGCAGTTGCAGCATGGCGATGGCCAGGGCACCAGTGCCGATGACCAGCATGGCCACCAGTACTTCCATCATCGAAAAACCACGGGAGCGACCACGCATGGGAAATCCTGCAAGGGAAAGCCCGCGAGTCTAGGGAAAAAGAAAACGCCGCTCCAGCAAAAGCCCGAATCAGTCTGCCGCCATCGAAAACTTCAGAAGGAAGAGCCCGGTTGCTTGAGGAATTCGACTTCCTCCGGCGTGCTGTCACGCCCCAGGATGCGATTGCGATGCGGAAAGCGACCGAAACGTTTGATCACGGCATGGTGACGTCGCGCATAGTCGGCATAACCGTCAAAGCTCGGCCTGTCCTCGCCGCTGGCGGCCTTGGCCAGGCTGCCCATGAGTTGCACCACATACTCCTGGTCGTCCAGGTCTTCGGCATGTTCCAGCGGCAGGTAGACGAAGACCCGGGCCAGCGGCGGCAAGGCGGCGTCCAGTCCCATGGCCAGCGCCAGGTGGCTGCACTGGCGCGCCAGCGCATCGAAGGCGAAGGCCTGGGGGGTATCGCGGTAGATATTGCGCGGCATCTGGTCCAGCAACAGGATCAGGGCCAGCATGCTGCGCGGGGATTCGGTCCAGTCGTCGAGCTGGTTGGCGGCTGCCTGCTGCACCAGCGGTTCGAAGCGGGTGCGGCATTGGGCGTCGATGTCGGGGTTCTTGCTCCACCAGAGCTTCTTCTGGCGTTCGGCCACCTGATGCGCGGGGAGCTGCTCCCACTCGGGACCGAACCAGAAGTCCAGTAGCGCGTCGACGCCGGCGTGCGGGCTCATTCGGCCAGCACCGTGATCTGCACGTCGCCCAGCGTGACTTTCTGGCCGGCGGTGATCTTGCAGGTCTTGCGGGTTTCCGGCTTGCCGTCGACCTTGACCTGGCCGTCGGCTACCAGCTGCTTGCCGGCGCCGCCGCTGTCGCACAGGCCGCAGAGTTTGAGCAATTGGTTGAGCTCGACGTAGGGATGGCCTTGCAGCGGGAAGGTGATCTTTTGCATGTGCTTTCTTTCGGAAACCCCGGTCACGACAGGTGGCAAGGGCGAGCGGTACGGTACGCCCGGCGCGGCCATTTGTCCAGTCGCGCAGGTGTTCAGGCGGCGTTTTCCAACGTCTGCTGCGCCTTGTCCAGCCAGGTGGCGAGGCTGTCGGTGAGATCCTTCTGGCTGAAGGAGCAGCTTTCCTCGGTGAAGAGGCTGCCGGCTTCGAGTCGCGCCAGCAGGTCTTCGGCGACCTGGCGATAGCGGGCGGGCAGGGCGTTCATCACCTCTTCCTGGGCGCGCCAGGTGCTGCACAGGGTGGCGATGTCGCCACGCCCTGCGCGCAGGGCGTCCAGGGCATCGCGCATGAGGGGCAGTCGGGAGGCGGCGGGGTGGTTCATCGAGGGCTCCTCTCTCAGGCACGCGCAGCGATGACGAACAGCGCGATCACGCTCAGATAGCCGATGATCCACACCGCCGAACGGGCCGAGGGTTTGTCCGCCAGGTACAGCATCGTGTAGAGGAGGCGGGCGGCGATGAAGACCAGTGCGGCGATGTCGATCTGCCCTTGCGGCGCGCCCACTTGCTGCGCCACCAGCACGGCGGCGGCGAAGAAGGGGAAGGCCTCGAAATGGTTGCGATGCGCATAGTCGGCACGGCGGCGCACGCCGGTCTGCTTGTCCAGCCAGGCGCGCGGTTCGGCATTGTCGAAGTCGCGTCGCCCATACTTGGCCACGGCGATGGTGAGGACCGGCATCAGGCCGGCCACCAGGATGCACCAGTAGGATAGGGTCATGCCTTGCGTCTCCTTATTGTGAAATCAGAGGTCAGAGGTCCTTGGCAGCGAAGGTGTTGCAGGCGCTGACCTTGCCTTGGGCAATGCCGCGCTTGAACCAGCTCACGCGCTGCGCCGAACTGCCATGAGTGAAGGAGTCCGGTACGACCACGCCGCGCGCCTGGCGTTGCAGGGCATCGTCGCCGATGGCCGAGGCGGCATGCAGGGCGTCTTCGATATCGCCTTCTTCGAGAATGTGGCGGGCCTGGTTGGCATGATAGGCCCAGACTCCGGCAAAGCAGTCGGCCTGCAACTCCAGTCGCACCGACATGGCATTGGCCTGCTTCTCGCTGGCATTGCGGCGGGCCGCATCGACCTTGTCGGAAATGCCCATCAGGTGTTGCACGTGGTGCCCCACTTCATGCGCGATCACATAGGCCTGCGCGAAATTGCCGGAGACCTTGAAACGCTGCTTCATCAGTTCATAGAAGGACAGGTCGATATAGACCTTCTGGTCACCGGGACAGTAGAAGGGACCGGTGGCGGTCTGGCCGGTGCCGCAGGCGGTGGGCGTACTGCCGGAGAAGAGTACCAGCTTGGGCCGTACATACTGCTTGCCGTTGTTGGCGAAGATCTGACCCCAGGTGTCTTCGGTATCGGCCAGTACGGTAGAGACGAAGCGCGCCATCTGGTCATTGGGCGCAGGCTTGTGGGCCGGTGCCTGCTGCTGCACCGGTGCCGGCGAGCCGCCGGAGAGCAGGTTGAGCATGGTCAGCGGATTGATGCCCAGAAAATAGGACGCCACCAGCGCCACCGCGACCGTGCCCAGCCCGATGGAACGTCCGCCGAAGCCAAAGCCGCCGCCCCCGCCGCCATCCTCGCCACGGCGATCTTCCACGTTGTCGCTTTCGCGATTGCCTTCCCATTTCATGATGTGTTCTCCGCTGCTGCACGCTGCAATGCCGGGATTGTAATGGATGGCATGGGCGGCGGCTTGTCCGGCGTTGTCTGACCGGGGCAGGCTGCACTGTCCGATTGCGCCGGATGAGCTGGCGCGATAGGGTGAGGCGACCGGCTAGCGGGATGTCGGCTTGGCGCTGCCGGCATTCGGTGCCACACTGTGTCACGGCCTGCACCCCTCATCCGCAATGACAACAGCACAGGAGGCGACATGATCATCTGGCTCATTCTTCTCATCGCCAGCGCACTGGCCCTCATGATGATGCGCGCGGGCGCCTGGATCTGGCTGGTGGCCGAGGCTGTCCTGATCTGGCTGGGCGCGCGCCTGGCCGGTATTGAATTGCCGGTGCTGGTGCTGCTGGCCATCCTCTTCTTTACGCCGACGCTGCTGGTGGCCATCAAGTCCGTGCGTCAGTCGCTGATGACGCGCCCGGCACTGGACCTGTTCCGCAAGATCATGCCCGGCATGTCGGCCACCGAGCGCGATGCCATCGAGGCCGGCACCGTCTGGTGGGATGCCGAGCTGTTCTCGGGCAAGCCGGACTGGAAGCGCCTCTTCGAGCTGCCCGCACCGCGCCTGACGCCGGAAGAACAGAGTTTCCTCGACAACGAGGTCGAGCAGTTGTGTGCCATGGTCAGCGACTGGGAGACCAGCGTGAAGACCCAGGACCTGCCGCCCGAAGCCTGGCAGTTCATCAAGGACAAGGGTTTTCTGGGCATGATCATTGCGCGTCAATATGGCGGCAAGCAGTTCTCGGCCTATGCGCATTCGCAGGTGGTGATGAAGCTGGCCTCGCGCAGTTCGGCGGCGGCCATCGCGGTGATGGTGCCCAATTCGCTCGGCCCGGCGGAGTTGCTGCTGCATTACGGGACCGAGGCCCAGAAGAATCATTACCTGCCGCGCCTGGCCCAGGGCCTGGAAATTCCCTGCTTTGCGCTGACCAGTCCCTATGCGGGCTCGGATGCGGCGGCCATTCCGGATGTGGGCATCGTCTGCAAGGGCGAGCATGAGGGGCGCGAAACCCTGGGCTTCCGGGTGACCTGGAGCAAGCGCTACATCACCCTGGCACCGATTGCGACCGTGCTGGGCCTGGCCTTTCGCGTGCGTGATCCGGACGGACTGCTGGGCAGCAATGCCGAGCCGGGCATTACCTGCGCCCTGATCCCGACCGCTCATCCGGGCGTGATCACCGGACGTCGCCACTGGCCGCTCAATGCCGTCTTCCAGAACGGGCCGACCGAGGGGCGCGATGTCTTCATTCCGATGCAATGGGTGATCGGCGGTGCCGAGCAGGTCGGACGCGGCTGGCGCATGTTGATGGAATGTCTGGCGGCAGGGCGGGCGATTTCTCTGCCTTCCTCCAGCGTCGGCTTCTCCAAGCTGGCCGTGCGCGGTACCAGTGCCTACACCGCCATGCGACGCCAGTTCAAGATCGAGATCGGCAAGTTCGAAGGCGTGCAGGAAGCCCTGGCGCGCATGGGCGGGCATCTCTACATGATGGATGCCACGCGCCGCTTGTCGGCACTGGCGGTGGATGCCGGCGAGAAGCCTTCGGTCATCTCGGCCATTTCCAAGTACCACGTCACCGAGCGCGGGCGCATGGTGGTCAATGACGGCATGGACGTGATCGGCGGCAAGGGCATCTGCATGGGGCCGGGCAATTTCCTGGCGCGGGTGTACCAGCAGGTGCCCATTGCCATCACGGTGGAGGGCGCCAATATCCTGACGCGCTGCCTGATCATCTTCGGCCAGGGGGCCATCCGTTGTCATCCCTATGTGTTGCAGGAACTGGCCACCGCTGCTGACGAGGACCGCGAACGCGCCGTGCAGGAATTTGACCGGCTGCTCTTCGCCCACCTTTCCTTCGTCGCGGCCAATGCGGCGCGCAGCTTCGTGGGCGGCATCAGCCGTGGCTGGCTGCTGCCTTCCTCAAGTCATGCGACAGGCGCCACGCGAAGCTACTTCCGCGCGGTGGTGCATCTGTCCTCGGCCTTTGCGTTGCTTACCGATGTGAGCATGGGCGTACTGGGCGGCACCCTCAAGTTCCGTGAACGGATGTCGGCACGGCTGGGCGATGTGGTTTCGCAGCTCTATCTCGTCTCTGCGGTACTCAAACGCTTCGAGGACGAGGGCCGGCAGGAGGAGGATCTGCCCTACGTGGACTGGTCGGTGCAGGATGCGCTGCATCGCGCCCAGGAAGCCATCATCGAGGTCTTGCACAACTTCCCCAATCCGGTCATCGCGCTGCTCTTGCGGGTGCTGATCTTCCCGCTTGGCCGGCCCTACCGCCAGCCCTCGGACGTGCTGGGCACATGCGTGGCCAAGGCCATGCAGACGCCGGGCGAGAGCCGCAACCGGCTGGTGGCCGATGCCTATGTCCCGCGCGATGGTGACCCGCTGGCCTGCGGCGAGAAAGCCTTCATGCTCACGCCGGTGGTGCAGCAACTGGAGCATAGGCTCAAGGCCGACATCAAGGAGGGCAAGCTGCCGCCGATGCCGCAGAGCCTGCTGGAAGTCCCGGCCTGGAGTGGGCTGGCGCTGGAACGCCAGCTGATCTCGCAGCAGGAGAAGGACGCGCTTGATGCCTTTGCCCGCTATGGCGACCAGAGCGTGCAGGTCGATGACTTCGGCGCAGATTTCGATCGCGCGGAGATTGTGGCGCAACTGCGTTCATGAGGAGATGAAGGTTTGCGTTATCCTGCCGGTTCCCGCGTATTCCACAGGATCAACCATGACCCCGCAGCCTCGCATCTACCTGGCCGGCCCCGATGTCTTCCAGCGCGATTATGCGCAGCACAAACTGCAGATCAAGCAGTGGTGCGCCGAACTCGGGCTGGTCGCCCTGTGCCCCGGTGACGACGAGGTCAGCGGCGACAGCAAGGCCGAGGTGGCGCGCCGCATCTACCAGATCAATGTGGCCCTGATCGACTCCGCCGATTACGTGGTGGCCAATGTCTGCGATTTTCGCGGGCATGAACCCGACTCGGGCACGGTCTTCGAGATCGGATACGCCGTCGGGCGCGGCAAGAAGGTGTGGTGTTACAACACGCCGGCGCAGGACCTGCTGCATCAGGTGCCGCAAGCCGAACCGGGTTACTGCCGCGCAGGCATGCTGATCGAGGATTTCGGACTGCCGCGCAATCTCATGCTGGCGCATGCCGCCGAACTGGTGCAGGACGGTCTGCACGCCTGCCTGCAACGGGTGGCGCGCTGGCACGGCGGCCAGCGCTGATGCTTCATTGCGGGCTCAGGCGTCCCATCAGGTAGAACTCTTCATTGGGCCGCATGCTGGTCACGTTGGCCAGCCGGTTCGACATGCCGAAGAAGGCCGCGATGGCGGCCATGTCCCAGGCGTCTTCCTCTTCCCAGCCATGCGCCTTGAGCGTGGCGAAATCCTCATCATTCACAGCCCCGGCGCTGGCCGAGACCTTCATGGCGAAGTCCAGCATGGCCTTCTGTCGCGCGCTGATGTCGGCCTTGCGGTAGTTGATGGCGACCTGGTCGGCCAGCAGCGGATCTTTGGCGCGGATGCGCAGGATCGCCCCATGGGCCACGACACAATACTGGCACTGGTTGGCGTTGCTGGTGGCCACCACGATCATCTCGCGCTCGGCCTTGGTGAGCCCGCCGGGTTTGTCCATCAAGGCATCGTGATAGGCGAAGAAGGCGCGGAATTCATCCGGCCGATGCGCCAGTACCAGAAACACGTTGGGGATGAATCCGGACTTTTCCTGCACGGCCAGGATGCGGCTGCGGATATCCTCCGGCAGCATATGAAGATCGGGGATGGGGAAGCGGCCAATGGGCGCATTGGGGGTGGTGGCTTGGGGCATGCGTGTCTCCTTGTTCATTTGTTGTGGGTGTGGTGTCAAGACCTTAGCACTTCTGGCCCGCAGCTAATGTCGCCGGACTGACGGTGAAGCTTTTTGCTTCATATTGCCCTCAGAATACTTTTTGAAAATATTATTAAGATATATCTTGAAATGCAGATGATTAAGATATATCTTGGCTATATCGATCGACACGCAGCGTGCGTCAGTCGCTGCATTGGCAACCTGACAAGAAGGAAACACCATGTTCAAGCATTTATTTCATCAACCCGGCCAACCGGGCCACGGCCCCAAGCACCAGCGTCACGACCGTGGGCATCATGGCGGCGGCCTGTTCGAAGACGGCGAGCCGCGCGGTCCGCGTGGCCATCATGGCCCCGGCGGCCGTGAAGGCGGCGGACGCGGCGCGCGCATGTTCGAGCAGGGCGCCTTGCGCATCGTGATGCTGCATCTGCTGCAGGAAAAGCCGCGCCACGGCTACGACATGATCAAGGCCATCGAGCAGCTGGTGGGCGGTGGCTACAGCCCCAGCCCTGGCGTGATCTACCCGACCCTGACCCTGCTGGAAGAAATGGGCCATGCCTCGGTGCAGGGCGAGGAAGGCGGCAAGAAGCTCTACACCCTCAGCGCCGAGGGCCGAGCCTATCTGGAAGAACAGGAAAACGCCGAGCTGCTGCAGCAGGTGCTGCGCAAGTTCGAGCTGCGCCGCCAGGAACGTCCCGACGCCGATTCGCCCGAACTGCGCCGCGCCGTGCAGAACTTCCGCATGGCCCTGCATACGCGCCTGGCCAAGGGCAAGCTGGCCAAGGAAGAACTGCATGCCATCATCGACATCATCGACCGCGCCGCCGTGGCGGTGGAGCGGGTCTGAGCCGGCGGTTTCAGAAATTGGAAAGGAACTTCATATGAGAGAACATCGCTACCGCATCACCCTTGAGCACCTGGCTACGGCCTCGGAAGGACAGCCCTTGCACGCACCCCTGAGTTTCGAGGCGGGCAACCATGACGATCTCTTCACTATCGTCTCCCGCCTGCGTGGCAACGGGCAATTCGACAGTGACACCAGCGCGCAGCTGGCGCTGGGCTTGAAGCTGTTCGGGGAAGTGATCCTCAAGAACCGCAAGCATCCGCTGTTCGAGGAGATCGGCCCAGCCTTGCGCGACTTCATCATGAAGCTGAAGTCGCAGGGCAAGGCCGCCGGCGCAGCGCAGGGCGAACCTGCCGCCGAATAAGAGTCAAGAGGCGCGCCTGCGCGCCTGCTGCTTACTGATTGGCCGGCGCAATCATCTCCGCATAGTCATACAGCGCAGCGAGGATGTCCTGGGTGCGCTCGTCATCCGCCTCTTCCTGCAACTGGTCGATCTGCTCGAACAGCTGCGCGACGGTGCGTGCACCACCGGCACCCTCGAACAGGCGTGCGGCACGGTGTTCTTCCCAGTGCCGTGCTTCCTCGGGACTCAAGGTCTCGGGGAAGTTGCGGGCGCGATAGCGGAACAGGATTTCATTCAATCGCCTGTCATCGAAGGCCACGCTGGCACCAGCCAGTGCCTGCCCCGGCAGGGCGCGCAGCTGCGTGAGCTGGCGGCGGTCAGCGTTGCCGATGAAACCGCCGTACAAATCTTCATCCACGTCCACCGGCCCTTCCTGCTCGCGCTGGTAGACCTCGCGCCACAGCGGACTCAAATCGGGCAGGGCGGCGGCTTTTTCGGCGTGGCGCAGGGCTGCGTCCACATCGATGTTCAATTGGCCGGCGCGCTCGGCGGAGAGCGTCTTGAGACTACCCACCACCATCGGCGACTTGTTCAGGTGAATGCTCTTGACCGGCAGTCGGGTCATGCCCTCCGGCAGTTCATCACGCCGGGTGAACATGCGTTCGCGCACCGTGGCCGCATCCATGCCCGCCAGTTCGCCGGGGTCATGGCCGAGATCCCAGGCGATCACTTCATTCTTGTTGGTCGGGTGCATGCCCAGCGGCCACATCAGGGCCAGGCAGCCATTGGCCACGGGGAACATGCCCGACACATGCAGGAAGGGTCTGGCCGCCGGCAAGCCGATTTCGGCAGCCGCCTTGTCCTTCTTGTGCAAGGCCAGGGCGAAGTCGAACAGGCGCGGGTTGTGCTGGCGGATCAGGCGCGCCAGCGCGATGGTGGCGCGCACATCGGAGAGTGCGTCGTGTGCGGCTTCGTGGGCCAGGCCATTGGCCTTGGAGAGGTGCTCCAGCTTGAAGCTGACGCTGCCGTCTTCCTTGGTTGGCCACTGGATGCCCTCCGGACGCAGCGCATAGGTCAGTCGCACCACGTCCAGCAAATCCCAGCGGCCGCAGCCGTTGGCCCATTCGCGGGCATAGGGATCGATCAGGTTGCGCCAGAACATGAAGCGTGTGACTTCATCATCGAAACGAATGGTGTTGTAACCCACGCCGATGGTGCCGGGTTCTCCGAGCGCCTGCTCGATGCGGGCCGCAAATTCGTGTTCGGCCATGCCGTGTTCCAGACAGTGCTGCGGCGTGATGCCGGTGATCAGGCAGGACACCGGGTCGGGCAGGTAGTCCGGGGCCGGCTTGCAGTAGATCATGATGGGTTCGCCGATCTCGTTGAGCTCGGCATCGGTACGCACGGCGGCAAACTGCGCAGGACGGTCGCGGCGCGGCACGGCGCCAAAGGTTTCGTAGTCGTGCCAGAGGAAGGTGTGATTGGACATCGCAGCGGGCTTCTGAGGGAATCGCGCGATTATAGAGCCTTGTGTCGCCCTTGCCTGCATGCAGAACGGCAGGGCGCGGGGCGAAGTCGGGTTCTTGGAGGCGCCGCAGCGCCACAGCGGCCGTTACCGGCCCGGGCTCATTTCTCCGGGGCGGCAGGCGTGGCGGGGGCCAGCGGTACCATCGGCGCCATCGGCGCGGCGTCGCGCTGCAAGACCTTGCGCAGGGCATCCTGTAACGTGCCGCTGCGCATGGGCGCATTGCCACCGGCGTACTCGATGTTGTCGATGACCCAGCCGCGGGCATCACGGGCCAGCATGAGCTTGTCGGTCCATTTGACCGGGGATTGCAGTTTGGCGTCGCTGAAGATCAGCTCCACGGCACAAGTGGCCTCGCGCTCCTGCGCTTCGCAGCGGACCACCCGGAAGGTGGAGGCACCATTCGGATTGCCCGTCAACAAATCCCCTTGCACCAGCGGCGGCAAGGGCTCGGCATCAGGATCGGCCGTCTGCTCGGCTGTCGACTGCGCCACGCGGGCCTCCTGGGCCACCGAGACATCCTTCAACAGGTCGAACAGCGGCACCGACAGGAAACGGCGGAAGGTAATCAGTTCCCTGAGCGTCAGCGCGCCCGAGGGACGGTTCGAGGCATGGGTCTGGTAGAACTCCGTGACCAGTTCCTTGGCCTTGCCCTCTTCATTGGCCGAGCAGGCTGCAAGCAGCAGGCTGGTGGCGACCATGAGTGTCTTACCGATCCGCTTCAATCCGATTCTCCCTGGGCCAGGCGCAGGATGGCGCTGGCGTGTTGTTTCGTGGTGCTATGGTCATTTTGCTATTTTTGGCGTGCCCTTGCGCAGTCAGCCAGGCGGGCGCAAGCCGCCCAGCATGCCAGAGCCATATCTTAAGCGTCTGGTCGCAACAGGAAGGCCGGGAACACATTGCCAAAAGGCCGCCAATTCCGCTGCCGGGGTGCGACGGCGAGCCGCCTCGGCTCATTGGGCCTGGTCGATGGCGTCGTTGAGGTTGTCGCTGAGGTATTCGCGCTGGGAGGACTGGTCGTTGCCGATGAACTCGATATCGTCGATGCGCCACTGGTGTGCCTGGCGCACCAGCAGGATCTTGTCGTTCCAGGACTCGTCGGCACCCTCGTTCTGGTAGCGGAAGGCGACCTGGCAGGAGGCGCGGTCGGTATCGCTGTCGCAGGACTGCACTTCAAAGGAGGTGGCGCCTTCGTAGAGCGAGGTGAACAGGTCGCCCTCGATGAGGGGCGCGGCCTGCGGGCCGGCCACGCTGTGATAGCGCATGTCGGCGGCTTCGGCCCGGGTCAGCAGGGCGTAGAGGGCGCGGCTGACCAGCGGCTCGAACTGCTTGAGTTCCTCGGCCGAGGGCAGGCCGGGGGCGCGGTTCTTGAGGTGGATACGGTAGAAGTTGCCGATCACCTCGGCCTGCTGCCGTTCGTCACCGCTGAAGTTGTTGCAGCCGGACAGGGCCAGCAGCATGCCCAGTGCACAGGCACCGGCGCGCAGATGGCGTGGGGTGGGTAAGCGGAGCAGTGTGGTCATTCTGGTGTTCCTGCGCACGGTGCAGACCGGCGCTGTTGTCATGGCGGCGCATCATCGGTATGCGGCCTGCGGGGGCGGCTCTTTGGGCCGGCCCCCCGGGCCTGCCCCTTAGTCAAGGGCAGGCCGGAAAACGTTCCGCAGCACCGGGTCGGGTGGCGCAGCGGGTATCCGGTGGGCGATGGGCGCGCCCGGCGCGCACCGGTCTTACGCGGATTCGGTCAGCAGTGCGAAGTGCTCCACCTGCGGGGCACCGGCGAAGAAGGGGCCGACGATGCCGCGCCATTCGGTGAAGGCGGGCGATTCACGGAAATCCACGGTATGGTTTTCCAGGGTGGCCCAGTACACCATGAGCAGGTAGCGCTCGGGCGATTCGATGCCTTTTTGGACCTTGTGGCCGAGATAGCCACGGGCCTTGCTGATGGTTTGCGCCAGGCCGCGCTGGATGGCTTCGTCGAATTCTGCTTGCTTGCCGGGTTGGATGCGGATGTCCGCCAGTTCCAGGATCATGTGGGTCTCCAGTGCATAGTCGAGGGATGCCCGAGGACGGCCATCTACGAGGCCGGCCGGGCGCTCGATTATTACATGTTCGTCCGATGCCGGCTTTCAATGGAATCGTGCCATGAATGAAAAGCTTTCATTGGACGGGGAGGCTCCCTTTTTCCAGCTTCTGGGCCATGTCTTCCAGGGTGATCTCGATGGCGCGCGTGCTGATCATGATTTCCCACAGCGACACCAGCAATGACAGCACCAGCAGCATCAGGCTCAGGCCGAACAGCACCTCGGCCCAGTGATTGCGATCCACGAAGATCAGGTACATCGAGATGGCGCACATGATGAAGCTGGACACGCCCAGTGCCTGCATGTAGCGGGTCAGCACGATGCGTTTGCGCAGATTGAGGATCTGCCGGATCACCAGCCCGCGTTCATCGTTCTGTCCCTGGTGCTGCAGGTTGCGGATCAGCTGCGCCAGCACCAGGAAGCGGTTGGTATAGGCCAGCAGCAACAGCGAGGTCGCGGGGAACAGCAGGGCAGGGGTGGTGAGGTTGATCATTGACATGGCAGGGAACAATCGGGGACGTGATTCTAACCGCTCCCGAGGCGCAAGAAACATGCCCGGGAAAGGTCGCCGGCGTTTGCGCAAACGGGCGATCTGTTTTGGGGCGTCAGGGTGGTGCAGGCGCGCTTTTTGCTCCGCCGGGCAGCAGCGCGCCGGGGCGGCCGAAATCTTTTACGGATTTATTTTTGCGGGGCAGCGCCGCAGCAATTGTTATTTGTGCGGTCGCTCAATACACTAGCCCCCGTTCCACATCCACGTACAAATCAAAACAAATCCACAACGAAAGGGATCTCCATGTCGGGTTCGTATTTCCCCCAATGGCGGCTGCGCCAAAGCACCAACGACGGCCAGGGCGCCGTGATCGCCGCCGATGAGCGGCTGCCTGCACCGCAGACGCTGGCCATGGGCGTGCAGCACGTGGTGGCCATGTTCGGCTCGACCGTGCTGGCCCCGCTGCTCATGGGATTCGATCCCAACCTGGCGATCCTGATGTCGGGCATCGGCACTCTGCTGTTCTTCCTGATGGTCGGCGGCCGGGTGCCCAGTTACCTGGGGTCGAGCTTTTCCTTCATCGGACTGGTCATCGCCGTGACCGGTTATGCCGGCTCCGGTCCCAACGCCAACCTCGGCGTGGCGCTGGGCGGCATCATCGCCTGCGGTGCGGTCTATGCCGTGATCGGGCTGATCGTCTCGGGCGTGGGCACGCGCTGGATCGAATCCCTGATGCCCCCGGTAGTGACCGGTGCGGTGGTGGCGGTGATCGGCCTGAACCTGGCCCCCATCGCCGTCAAGGGCGTCTCCGGCAGCAGTTTCGACAGCTGGATGGCGCTGGCCACCATCCTCTGCGTGGGCTTCGTGGCAGTCTTTACGCGCGGCATGTTGCAGCGCCTGTTGATCCTCATCGGCCTGCTGCTGGCCTATGTGCTCTACGCGGTACTGACCAACGGCATGGGCCTGGGCAAGCCGATCGACTTTTCCACCGTGGCCAATGCTGCCTGGTTCGGTCTGCCGCACTTTGCCGCACCGGTCTTCCAGGGCAGCGCCATGGCATTGCTGGCACCGGTGGCCATCATCCTGGTGGCCGAGAACCTGGGCCACATCAAGGCCGTCTCGGCCATGACCGGCCAGAACCTGGACCGCTACATCGGTCGCGCCTTCATCGGCGACGGCCTGGCCACCATGCTCTCGGGCAGCGTGGGCGGCACCGGCGTGACCACCTATGCCGAGAATATCGGCGTGATGGCCGTCACCAAGATCTATTCCACCCTGGTCTTCGTGGTGGCGGCGGTGATCGCCATCCTGCTGGGCTTCTCGCCCAAGTTCGGCGCGGTCATCCTGACCATTCCTGGCGCGGTGCTGGGCGGCGTGTCGATCGTGGTGTTCGGTCTCATCACCGTATCGGGCGCCCGCATCTGGGTCGAGAACAAGGTCGATTTCTCCAACAATACCAACCTGATCGTGGCCGCCGTCACGCTGGTGCTGGGCGCAGGCGACTTCACCCTGAAGATGGGCGGCTTCGCCCTGGGCGGCATCGGCACCGCTACCTTCGGTGCCATCATCCTGCACGCCCTGCTCAAGCGTCGCGGATGATTTCATCCTGACAAGGCGTTCATGCAGCACACCGGGGCTGGTCATGGTGACCGGCCCTTTTTGTTCTACCATGAGGTGAGGAAAGTGAAGATTTCCGTTGAGCAATCCTCGACGGCTGTCTATACTTTGTCGCGTTGCAGCGCAGCGCTGCCGCCACGGCCCCGGGGAAGGGCCGGTCGGGGGCGCATCTCGGCGCTGCCTGTCGCGGGCCTGGCCCGCCTTTCAGGGGAACCACCGCATGAAATCCGCCCTCCGCCTGCCAGCGCTGCTGTGCATCGCCCTGCCGTTGCTGTCGGCCTGTGACGCCGTGGCCGGCAAGAAGGATTACGCCTATTTCCGCAAGAACATCGAGGAGGCCAAGTCGGTCTCCGACCAGTGCCAGTTGAATGGCACCTCCGGCATGAACGAAGACCAGATCCGGGTCTGCGGTGCGGCCCGCGAGGCCTGGGGCAACCGCAACTTCAACTACTGAGCCGGGGCGGCCGTGCACGGGGCGTCACGGCCCTGTCACAAATCTGTCAAAGACGGTCGCTAGAATGCGGGGTCTCATGCCTTCCGCCCATTCCTGACCTGGCCGCTCATGCACAATCCGCCGGACACCCCGCAAGCACTGCACCTGCTCTACGAACCGGCCGGATTCATCTGCGCCTTCCGATTCGAGGAGGGCCGGGCGCGCCAGATGAACTGGAATGAAGTGGTCGACTATCACCCCAGCGCACCGGATTTCGCCTGGCTGCACGTCAAGACCGCCGATGTGAAGATCCAGCAATGGATGGCGCATCACAGCGACATTCCCGAGTACATCACCGAATTCCTGCTCAGCAGCGACACCCATCCGGGCCTGCACGCCACGCCCGAGGGGGTGTATGGCACGCTGACCGATATGAAGATGGAGATCGGCGACACCGGGACCGAAAAGGGGGCACTGCATTTCTATCTGGACCGTACCCGCTTGTTGACCTTGCGCACCCAGCCGCTTCTGTCGACCAACCTGCTGCGTCAGAAGGTGCTGGACGGCGGTGACTTCGACAATCCCATGGACCTGTTCGCCGAGCTGCTGCGTTGCCTGGCCGATGGCTTCAATGCACGTCTGGACAAGCTCAATGACAAGGTGGACGACATCGAATTCTCGGTGCTCTCGGATCGCCGTTCCGAAGACCGCGCCGAGCTCTCCGGCATCCGCCGCCAACTGGCCGAGCTGCGTCGCTTCATCGCACCGGAGCGGCGCATCCTGGCCCAGTTTCAGCGCCTGCGTCCAGGCTGGGTGCCGCGCGAGGCACTGGAAGACCTGACCCATGCTCTGGATGAACTCAACGAACTGCACTCCACCGTGGAGGCTGTCTATGAACGCGCCAAGCTGCTGCAGGAAGAGATCGCCTCGCAGATGTCGGAGCAGATGAACCGCAACCTGATGGCGCTGTCGGTCCTGACGGCGCTCTTGATGCCGGCCACGCTGGTGTCGGGGATCTTCGGGATGAACGTGGCAGGTTTGCCGGGCCTTCATGATGAGGCTTCGTTCTGGATCGTGATGAGCGTCATGGGCGGCCTCGGTGTGGCCACCGTGGCCTTCCTCAAGTGGATGAAGATCTTCTGAGTGCCCCGCGCTCAGTGGTGCTGAGTGGTGCTTGGTGGCAGTCAGTCGCGGGTGGCCATGGCTTCTTCGCTCTCGCGGATCAGCTGGTCGATGTCCAGGTTGTCCACCGCCTCCACCTTCAGTGACAGCGGGCGCCACAGCGAATACAGCCACAGCCCGATGCAGCACAGGGTGCCCAGGAAGAGCGTGATGAAGGCCGAGAGGAACAGGCCGATGAAGGGCGAGGCGATCAGGCCGTCATAACCGATCAGGTGCTTGCCATCCCAGGTGATGGTTTGTGCGCCGAACAGCGAGAGCACACCCATCAGCGTTGAAAACGGTACCAGCGAGAAGCTGGTACCGAGGGCCAGCAGTTTGTAGATGGATGACATCGACAAGCGCTGGATCTTGATCTGCTCGAACATGAGTTCCCCTAGCTCTGCCGGTGGCCCTGGCCACCCGGCTGCGCCATCCCGTTGGCGCGGACGACTGGCGCGCTGCCGCCCGCGTGGCCTTGCGGCCGTCTTCCCCTGATTGTGCTTACTTGCCCCAGCTGTCCTTGAGCGTGACGGCCCGGTTGAAGATCGGCTGGCCCCCGGTCGAATCGACGCGGTCGGCCACGAAATATCCGTGGCGTTCGAACTGGTAGATGTCGCCGGGTTGGGCGGTCTTCAGGGTCGGCTCCAGGTAGGCGGTGATGACTTCCTTGGAGTTCGGATTCAAGGCCGCCAGGAAATCCTTGCCGCCGGCATCCGGATGCGGGTCCGAGAACAGGCGGTCGTACAGACGCACTTCGGTGGCCAGGGCGTGTTCGGCGCTGACCCAGTGCAGGTTGCCCTTGACCTTGTAGTTGGAACTGCCTTCGGTGCCGCTCTTGCTGTCTTCGAAGTAGTTGCAGTGCACGGCGATGACGTTGCCGTGCTCATCCTTGTCGCAGCCAGTGCATTCGACCACGTAGCCGTAGCGCAGGCGCACCTTGTTGCCGGGGAAGAGGCGGAAATAACCCTTGGTCGGTTCTTCCATGAAGTCTTCGCGCTCGATCCACAGTTCGCGGGTGATGGGGAAGTGGCGGTGCGCGGTGTCGTGTTCCGGATGCGCGGGCGGATAGACCGGAGCGCTGCAATCGATGGACACGCCTTCGGGGAAGTTGTCGATGATCAGTTTCAAGGGACGCAGCACGGCCACTGCACGCGGGGCCTTGGGATCAAGGTCTTCGCGCAGCGCGCCTTCGAGCACGCTGAAGTCGATCCAGCTGTTGTTCTTGGAGGCGCCGGTGCGGTCGCACATCAGACGGATCGCTTCGGGCGTGTAGCCACGGCGACGCAGGCCGACGATGGTGGGCATGCGCGGGTCGTCCCAGCCGGAGACGATCTTTTCATCCACCAGCTGGCGCAGCTTGCGCTTGCTGGTGATGATGTAGGTCAGATTGAGGCGCGCGAATTCATATTGATGCGGCAGCGGCTTCTTGAAGAAGCCTTCCTCGGCCAGGTGTTCCAGCAGCCAGTCATAGAACGGGCGCTGGTCTTCGAATTCCAGGGTGCAGATGGAGTGCGAGATGTTTTCCAGCGCATCTTCGATCGGGTGCGCGAAGGTGTACATCGGATAGACGCGCCACTTGTCGCCGGTATTGTGGTGGGTGGCATGGCGGATGCGGTAGATGGCCGGATCGCGCAGATTCATGTTGGGGCTGGCCATGTCGATCTTGGCGCGCAGGATCATGGAGCCATCCGGATGCTTGCCGTCACGCATTTCCTCGAACAGGCGCAGCGATTCTTCCACCGGGCGGTCGCGCCACGGCGAATCCTTGCCGGGTTCGGTCAGGGTGCCGCGGTTCTCGCGCATCTGTTCGGCGTTCTGCTCGTCCACGTAGGCCAGGCCCTTGCGGATGAGCGCCTGGGCGCAGGCGTACATGACGTCGAAATAGTTGCTGGCGTAGTACAGGTGCGACTTGCCTTCATGCTCCCAGGAGAAGCCCAGCCACTTGACCGAGTCCAGGATGGTGTCGACGTATTCCTGTTCTTCCTTCTCGGGATTGGTGTCGTCGAAGCGCATGTGGCAGCGGCCGGCATAGTCTGCCGCCAGGCCGAAGTTCAGGCAGATCGACTTGGCGTGGCCGATGTGCAGGTAGCCGTTGGGCTCGGGCGGAAAACGGGTCACCACCTGCGGCAGGGCCTGGCCATCCTGGCTGCTGCGCTGGGCATAGGTGCCCGAGACCAGGTCGGATTCGATGATGCCGCGCAGGAAATTGGTGGAGGGGGCAGGGGGATGACCGTTTTTCAGTTCGTTGCTCATGAGATGAATCGGGAGGAATGCCTGTTTATTCAGATGGCAGGCATTCTACCGCAGCTACCCAGGTTCCACGGGCTTTGCCGCCGTTGCGGCAGGTTTTTTTGCCCGTCGACAACGCGCCTTGGAGGCGATATGAAGGTTTTTACCTGTTCTTGTTACACAAGATACGCCCATGTATTACCTGTGAGGGGGCGCGGCTGGCACTCTGCCAGCGTGGCCAGGCATCAGCCGGGCGCAGTGAACAAAAACGCCAAAACACAAGGAGTGCATCATGAGCCGTTGGATCAAGCTGATCGTCGCCGCCGCCGTGGCCGCTGCCACGTTGTCGGCCTGCGTGGTGGTGCCGGTGGGCCCGCCGCAGCCGCATTACTACCGTCCTTATTACGGCCCCGGGTATTACTACGGACGCTGATGGTTGAGCCAGGAGCGGCTACATCTGCCTGAACAGATAGGCGAACAGGCGGCTGACCGCCAGTTTTTCCGGGCGGTCGCGCAGCTGCACGAAGAGCTTGCCGCTCTCTTCCCGCACCGCCGCCTGAATCTGCCGGACCTGCACCACGGTGCCGCGATGGATCTGCCAGAACTGGCGGGCATCGAGTTGCGGGATCAATTCCCGCAGGCTGGACCGGATCAGCGCGCTCCCCTCGGCGCTGACCACATTGACGTATTTGTCGGTGGCCTCGAAATAGATCACTTCGTCTACCGGGATCAACTTCACCTTGTTGCCGACTGCGGCGCGGATGTAGTCCAGTCGCGGCGGTGTCGGCTCGGCCACTGGCGCGGCCAGGGCACGCAGTTGCGCCAGGGCGCTTCCCAGCTGGCTATCCTGGTCGCTGGCGGCGCGCCGGGCCAGCAAGCCTTGCAGGCGCGCGACCGTGAGCGCCAGGCGCTCCTGACTGACCGGTTTGAGCAAATAATCGATGGCGGCGCGCTCGAAGGCTTGCAGGGCGTAATCGTCGTAGGCCGTGACGAAGACGATGAGCGGGAAGGGACGCCCCGCCGGCCACTCCTCGGCCAAGTCGCCGGCCACCTCCAATCCGCTGCGACCGGGCATCCTGATATCCAGGAACAGCACATCCGGCAGCAGTGCCAGCGCCCGCTCGAGCGCTTCGTCCCCATTGGCCGCCAGATGCGGTGCCGGCAGTTCCGGCCAGCAGCGCGCCAGGGCCTGGCGCAGTGCGTTGGCCAGCAGGGGTTCGTCTTCGGCGATCAGGGCAGTGGGATGGGCCATATCGGACTCCGACAAAAACGGCAGGGGACTCAGCGATCCAGCAGGCGGCTGCTCTTGCTGCTGCGGTGGGCCGCCTTGAGGGCCTTGAGCGGGATGGTGATCTGCGCCATTGCGCCGGCCGGCACGTTGTGGGTGATGATCAGTTCAGCCAGCGGACCGTAGAGCGTGGCCAGGCGCTCGCGGATGTTGTCCAGCCCGAAGTGCATGCCGATCACCGGTTCCTTCTGCGCCGGCGGCTGGTTCAGGCTGATGCTGGTGGGCAGGCCCACGCCGGTGTCGAGCACGCTCAGCACCAGCATGTCGTTGTGGACCGCCGCGCGCACGGTGCAGTTGCCGCCTTCCACCTTGGGTTCCAGGCCATGCTTGATGGCGTTTTCCACCAGCGGCTGCAGCAGCATCGGCGCCAGGCGCAGTCGGCCCAGGTGTTCCGGCAGCTGCAGGGTATAGGTCAGGCGCAGACCCATGCGCAGCGACATCAATCCCAGGTAGGCCTTGATGAGGTCGAATTCCTTTTGCAGTGAAGTGCTGTCGGCGCGTGAAGCCGACAAGGTCGTGCGCAGGTATTGGACCAGCTGGTTCAACATCAGCTCGGCCTGCAACGGGTCGGTGCTGATGAGCGATTGCAGCGTGGCCAGCGTGTTGAAGAGCATGTGCGGCTCGATCTGGGCCTGCAGCATCTGCAATTGCGCCTGCACGGCCTGCTTTTCGACCTGGCTGGCGTGGGCTTGCAGGGCGGCCATCTTCTGGCGGTTCCAGAAGAAGACGGTGGCGCCGAAGCAGACCAGGAAGGTCAGCACCATCACCGCGATGATGTTGTCGCTGTGCTCCGGTACCAGGCTCAGGATGGGCTGGTCCAGCAATACGCTGGCCAGCAGGCGTCCCAGCAGCACCGCCAGCGGGGCCATGACCGCGATGATCGCCAGAAAGCCCAGCTTGTTGGGCTCGCCATCGCCCCAGATGGCCAGGCGCGTGCCGTTGATGAGCAGCATGGCCAGCAGGCCGATGCACATCGACACTTGCAGGTTTTCATAGAAGCTGCCGCCGATGCGCATCAGGTAGGTCACGGCCAGTGCACACAGCAGGTTGATCACCAGTGTGGGCAGCAGGGACAGCGCCAGCTCGCGCAGCAGGACGGTCAGGCGGGGCGGGATCGATGTATCGTGTCGGGTCATGCAGTTTTCGGTGATGAGGCAAACAAGCTGCCCGGCGCACCGGGCCTGTCAACGTCGGCGTAGTTCACGGGCGATCATCGCCTGTTTCCAGCCGGCGGGAAAGTGCCCGAATACGCGCAAGGCGTGGAATAGTACCCCGATTCCCCAGCCAAGGAGAGGCCCCAGGCTCCACCAGTGGGCGCGCGGCCCCATGAGGTCGAGCAGCATCAGCGCTGCATTGACGCTCAGGTAGATGCCCAGGTGGTAGAAAAAGCCGACCTGACGTGCCACGCGGCGCTCGGCGCGGGCGTAGTCGCAGGGGGTGGCGCCCGGGGCGCAAGTCTTGTCGCCGGGCAGGGGGGAGGGAGCAGTCTCGTGCATGATGGCCTCGCAGCAGGTGGATCAAGGATGCGGCAAGAATGCACCGTCGCGGCGCCGCCGGCGAGCACCTTGCGACCAAGGGCGGGTTGGCTGGCCTGAAGTGCTTGTCGCACGGCGTGAACTGCTCTACCTTATGCGCCGATTACCTTGCCCCTTTTTGCAAGGCCCACCCTCGGAGAACATCATGTGGCCCTATCCTCGCATCCTCGCCCATCGTGGCGGCGGCACCCTGGCGCCGGAAAACACCCTGGCCGGTTTCCGCTGCGGCCTGGAACACGGCTATCGCGCCGTCGAATTCGACGTCATGCTGACCCGCGACGACCTCCCCATCCTGATGCACGATCCGCAGCGCGGGCGCACCCTGCCCGGCGAGGGCAAGATCGCCGAGAGCGACTGGGCCCAATTGCGCGACCTCGACGCCGGCGCCTGGCTGGATGCGCGTTTTGCCGGTGAACGGATCTGCACGCTGGAGCAGGGTCTGGATTTCTGCCTGGCCGAGGGAATCTGGATGAACGTCGAGATCAAGCCCGCCGCAGCGGAACTGGCACGCCGTACCGGCGAACTGACCGCCCAGGCGGTGGCACGGCGCTTCGCCGGCAAGAGCGGGGCGGCGCTGCCGGTCTTGTCCTCGTTCTCCTTCGAGGCCCTGCTGGCAGCCAGGGAAGTCGCCCCGGCCTTGCCACGGGCTTATCTGGTGGATGTGATTCCCGAGGACTGGCAGGCGCGTCTGCAACAACTGCAGGCAGTGGCGCTGCACACCAATCACAAGCACCTCACCCCGGCGCTGGCTGCCGCCGTCAAAGCGGCCGGTGTCGGGCTGTTCTGCTACACCGTCAACGACATGGCGCGCGCCGAGGAAATCCGCCAGTGGGGTGTGGATGCCTTCTGCACCGACCGCATCGATCTGATCGCAGCCGACGCCTGGTAGGCCGGTAGAGTTGGCAACGGCAACATCATGTCCACATCGTTCACTTCGCGCCGCGTGGAAATGAACGACAAATTGCACTCTTACCGGCGGACTGAATCCTCCTGCGCTAGCTATGATTCACCTGCCTAAGGCAATAACTGGCAGACAGTCGACAGTTGTTGTCAACCTGTCGAGAAATGCTTGCGTTAAGGAGGCACAAGGCCGGCATCCGTGAGCACGCCGGTGGACTTGTGGAAGCACACAACACTGAGAGATAGAGGAAAACGATGAAGATCAACAAACTGCTGGCTGCCGTACTCGTCGCCGCCTTCGCCATGCCGGTCCTGGCCCAGCCTGCCCCGGCTCCGGCTGGCGCTCCCGCCGCTGAAGCCCCGGCTGCCAAGCCTGCTCACAAGAAGCACAAGAAGCACGCCAAGAAGGCCAAGAAGCACAAGCACAAGAAGGCCAAGAAGGCAGCAACGATGCCTGTCAACAAGGGCGCCTGATCGCCCGGTCTTCTTGTGGCGGTCCGCCTGGCGCGGCCCGCCCCCGGTTTTACCGGAAGGATGGGCTGACACAGTTAAGGTCCGGCAACGCAGGGTAGCGCGCCATGCCGGGTCAGCCGATCCTGTAACCCGCCCGGGTTTCCCGGCGGGTTTTTTTTCGTCTCCGGAGAAGCGCTGCCCGGCCTGCCGGGCGGGCGTGGTGGTACGGCGTCCGGGCCTGCGTATCCGGGCCGGGATCACGTATAATCATCGGTTCGCAATCGTTTTTTGCACCGACTCCCATCCGGGTCCGATCTGCGCGTTACCGGCAGCATCTGGCCCATTTATCCGTCTTCGAACATGAACTCAGCCGAAATTCGCGACAAGTTTCTGAAATTCTTTGAATCCAAAGAACACACCATCGTCCGCTCCTCCAGCCTGGTACCGGGCAATGACCCGACCTTGCTGTTCACCAATTCGGGCATGGTTCAGTTCAAGGACGTGTTCCTGGGCACCGACAAGCGCAACTACGTGCGCGCGGCCTCCGTGCAGCGCTGCCTGCGCGCCGGCGGCAAGCACAACGACCTGGAAAATGTCGGTTACACCGCGCGCCACCACACCTTCTTCGAGATGCTGGGCAACTGGTCCTTCGGCGACTACTTCAAGCGCGAGTCGCTCAAGTGGGCCTGGGAACTGCTGACCCAGGTCTACGGCCTGCCGGCCGACAAGCTCTGGGCGACCGTCTACCAGACCGATGATGAAGCCTACGACATCTGGACCAAGGAAATTGGCCTGCCGCCCGAGCGCGTGGTGCGCATCGGCGACAACAAGGGCGCACCCTACGCCTCCGACAACTTCTGGCAGATGGCCGAAACCGGTCCCTGCGGTCCTTGCTCGGAGATCTTCTACGACCATGGCCCCGACATCTGGGGCGGCCCCCCGGGCAGCCCCGACGCCGACGGCGACCGCTACATCGAGATCTGGAACAACGTGTTCATGCAGTTCGACCGCCAGCTCGACCCGGCCACCGGCGAATACACCCTGACCCCGCTGCCGGCGCCTTGCGTGGATACCGGCATGGGCCTGGAGCGCCTGGCCGCGATCCTGCAACACGTGCACAGCAACTACGAGATCGACCTGTTCCAGGCGCTGATCAAAGCGGCTGCCCGCGAAACCGGCGAGACCGACCTCTCCAATGCTTCGCTGCGCGTGATTGCGGACCACATCCGTGCCACCTCCTTCCTGATCGTTGACGGCGTGATCCCCGGCAATGAAGGCCGTGGCTACGTCCTGCGCCGCATCATCCGCCGCGCGCTGCGTCACGGCCACAAGCTGGGTCAGACCAAGCCTTTCTTTCACAAGCTGGTCAAGGACCTGGTGGTGCAGATGGGTGCGGCCTATCCGGAACTGCCGGAAGCCGCCGAGCGTGTCGAGATGGTGCTGAAGCAGGAAGAAGAACGTTTCGGCGAAACGCTGGAACACGGCATGAAGATTCTGGAAGCCGCCCTGGCCGCCAACAGCAGCAAGCTCGATGGCGAAACCGCCTTCACCCTGTACGACACCTACGGCTTCCCGCTGGACCTGACCGCCGACATCTGCCGCGAGCGCAATGTCGAACTGGACGAAGCCGGCTTCACCGCCGCCATGGAACGCCAGAAGAGCGCCGCCCGCGCCGCCGGCAAGTTCAAGATGGCCGCCGCCATTGAATACACCGGCGACAAGACCCGCTTCGTCGGCTACGAATCGCTGGCCCAGTCGGCCAAGGTGGTGGCCCTCTACGTGGCCGGCAGCCCGGTGCAGAAGATCGAGGCCGGCCAGGACGCCATCGTGGTGCTGGACACCACCCCGTTCTATGCCGAATCCGGCGGTCAGTGCGGTGACGCCGGAGCGCTGGAAGCGGCCAATGGCCTCTTCGCCGTGGCCGATACGCAAAAGATCCAGGCCGAGGTGTTCGGTCATCACGGTCAGTTGATCAAGGGCAGCCTGGCCATCGGCGACGCCGTCGAGGCCAAGGTCGATGCCGACCAGCGCGCCCGCACCATGCGCAACCACTCGGCCACCCACCTGATGCACAAGGCCCTGCGCGAAGTGCTGGGTTCGCACGTGTCGCAGAAGGGTTCGCTGGTTGATGCCGACAAGACCCGTTTCGACTTCAGCCACAACGCCCCGATGACCGCCGACGAAATCCGCCGCGTGGAAGACATCGTCAACCGCGAAGTGCTGGCCAACGTCGCCACCGGCGCCCGGCTGATGGGCTACGACGATGCCATCGCCGCTGGCGCCATGGCGCTGTTCGGCGAAAAGTACGGCGACCAGGTGCGTGTGCTCTCCATCGGTACTTCCACCGAACTGTGCGGCGGTACCCACGTCACCCGTACCGGTGACATCGGCCTGTTCAAGATCGTCTCCGAAGGGGGCGTGGCCGCTGGTATCCGCCGCGTTGAAGCCGTCACCGGCGAAGGCGCACTGGCGCTGGTGCAGTCGCTGTCGACCCGCGTGGCCGAAGCCGCTGCGGCGCTCAAGACCCAGCCGGAAGAACTGCTGCCGCGCATCGGCCAGGTGCAGGACCAGGTCAAGGCGCTGGAAAAGGAACTGGCTTCACTGAAGTCCAAGCTGGCTTCCAGCCAGGGCGACGAACTGGTCAACCAGGCGATCGACATCAACGGCATCAAGGTCCTGGCGGCCACGCTGGAAGGCGCTGACGTCGCCACCCTGCGCGAGACCATGGACAAGTTGAAGGACAAGCTCAAGACCGCCGCCATCGTGCTGGGCAGCGTCAAGGATGGCAAGGTCAGCCTGATCGCGGGCGTGACTGCGGACGCTACCGCCAAGGTCAAGGCCGGTGAACTGGTCAACTTCGTTGCCCAGCAGGTCGGCGGCAAGGGTGGCGGTCGTCCGGACATGGCCCAGGCGGGCGGCACCGAGCCGGCGGCTCTGCCGGGTGCGCTGCAGGGTGTGGCCGGCTGGGTTCAGTCCAAGCTGTAATGTTCAACGGCCCTGACCCGGAGCGCGCATGAGCGAGTTCAAGTTTTGTCCGGTCTGCGCGGCATCGCTGGTGCTGCGCGCCGCTGAAGGCGAGGCCGGCAAGGTCCGGCTGGCCTGTCCTGATGGCCACTGGACCCATTGGGACAACCCCCTGCCGGTGCTGGCCGCGCTGGTGGAGATCGACGGCAAGATGCTCACTGCGCGCAATGCCGCCTGGGCCGAAGGGCGTTTTGCGCTCATCACCGGTTTCATGGAACGCGACGAAACCCCTGAACAGGGGATCGCCCGGGAACTGAAGGAAGAGACCGACCTGGACGCCCAGGAGATCGAGTTGATCGGCGTCTATGAATTCATGCGCAAGAACGAGCTGATCATTGCGTACTACGTGAAGGCGAGCGGCACCATCAGGCTTTCTCCGGAGCTGGTGGAATATCGTCTGACAGCCCCGGCCGACCTGCGCCCCTGGCCTGCCGGGACCGGCCATGCCGTCGCGGACTGGATGCGGCGGCGTGCGCTGCCGGTACAGTACGTCGAATTTGCCGGGTCAAGCACGCCGATCGAAACACCCCAGGTCCTGAAGTAAGCGGGTAGACAAGACAAGACGAACCGTTCCATCGTGGCACATGTTCTTCTTGCTTTTGCACAAGCCTAGTGCGGCGAAAACAACAGAACTTGTGCAACGCATCAAGTCGGCGCATTTTGCAGTAAAATCGTTTTCGTCGTGATCCATTTTGAGTCGAAGTAATGACCATCCAATTTCACCGGGAACTCGATGCGCGCGGTCTGAACTGTCCGCTGCCCATCCTCAAGACCAAGAAAGCCCTGGCGGACATGGCCAGTGGCCAGGTGCTCAGGGTGACCGCCACCGATACCGGTTCGGTGCGCGATTTCCAGGCCTTCGCCAAGCAGACCGGCAACGATCTGCTGGAGCAATCGCAGAATGATGAACACGAGTTCATCTTCTTCATGAAGCGCAAATAAGCCCTACCCCTGTCCATCCCGGCAAGATCAGGCTGGCAGCATTGAAAAACCCGCAGCTCGGTTGAACTGCGGGTTTTTGTTTGTCCGGGGAGATGAAGCTTTCTTCAAAATTCCGGATGGAAGCTTTCCGCACGGGCAATCGGCCAGAACTTTTCGTAGACCCGATAACGATAATTGCCTTCCAGCAAATCGTTGGGCTGCAGATACTTCAGCACGTTGGACATGAGCTGGATCTCATGGTCGTTGATGCGCCGCACGATGTGATGCGGCCGCAGCGCCGAGGTGTGCGGCAGACCGGCTGCCTGCACCAGCTCCTGCAGCGCGTGCAGGGTGCTCTGGTGGAAGCGGAAGACGCGCTCGGCCTTGTCCGGTACCACCAGGGCGCGGGCGCGCTGGGCATTCTGGGTCGCCACGCCCGTCGGGCAGCGGTCGGTATGGCAGCTCTGCGACTGGATGCAGCCCAGGGCGAACATGAAGCCGCGCGCCGAATTGCACCAGTCCGCTCCCAGTGCCAGCGTGCGCGCCACATCGAAGGCGGTGATGATCTTGCCGCTGGCGCCGATCTTGACCTTGTCGCGCAGGCCGATGCCCGTCAGGGTGTTGTGCACCATCAGCAGCCCCTCCTGCAACGGCATGCCGACGTGGTCCACGAATTCCAGCGGGGCCGCACCGGTACCGCCTTCGGACCCATCCACCGTAATGAAGTCGGGCACGATGCCGGTCTTCAACATGGCCTTGGCGATGCCGAAGAATTCCCAGGGGTGTCCCACGCACAGTTTGATGCCGACCGGCTTGCCGCCGGACATCCCGCGCAGCTTCTCGATGAATTCCAGCAGTCCGATCGGCGTGGAGAAGGACGAGTGCACGGCCGGCGAGATGCAGTCCACACCCATCGGAATGCCGCGCGTGGCGGCGATCTCGGGGGTGATCTTGGCCGCCGGCAGCACGCCGCCGTGGCCCGGCTTGGCGCCTTGTGAAAGCTTCACCTCGATCATCTTGATCTGTGACGACTGCGCCTGGACGGTGAATTTCTCTTCATTGAAGCTGCCATCCGCATTGCGACAGCCGAAATAGCCCGAGGCGATCTGCCACACCAGGTCGCCGCCGAATTCGCGATGGTATTCGGAGACCGAGCCTTCGCCGGTGTCGTGGGCGAAATTGCCCTTTTTGGCGCCCTGGTTGAGCGCACGGATGGCATTGGCCGAAAGCGAGCCGAAGCTCATGGCCGAGACGTTGAAGACCGACATCGAATACGGCTGGGCGCGGTCGGCCCCGACGACGACGCGGAAGTCATGGCTGGCGATCTTGGTGGGGGAGAGTGAATGGCCTATCCATTCATGGCCGGCCTGCTGCATGTCCAGCTCGGTGCCGAAGGGGCGGCTGTCGACATCGGCCTTGGCACGCTGGTAGACCACGCTGCGCTTCTTGCGCGAGAAGGGGCGGCCATCCATTTCATCTTCGAAGAAATACTGGCGCAGTTCCGGCCGGATGGCTTCGAACAGGAAGCGGAAGTGGCCGATCAGGGGATAGTTGCGCAAGACCGCATGGCGTCGCTGCACCAGGTCGTGGACGCCGATGACGCTCAATACCAGGGGAATGAGCGCCCAGCCCCAGCCCAGGCCATGGGTGGCCGCCAGGGCCAGCAAGACTGCGGTCAGCACGAGCACTGACCAGAACACGAAATACCGATTTGCCCACATAGAAGAGTCCGCTAGTTGTCATGAGGAAACCTGCACCGGCCGGTGCGGTCGGTGGGCGGGTTTGCATGGATTCTACCGCCCGCGCTCAACCGTAGTGCGCGATGAAGTGAAGGGTTTTTCCGGCCGATTCTGGCGAACTGCTCTGTGTGCCGCTTCTCAGGCCCGCTGCTTGCGCAGTGGCATCCTTATTGCTTTGATGAATCTTCCAGTCAGGCACCGTGGGGAACCGGTGCCCGGCACCCGGGCCAACCGCACCATCACAGCCAGCCTGCACACCAGAGGCCAGAGACACGATGTCGTTATGAAAACAGTTGCTTCACGAGGCGCATTGGCGGCCTCTTCCTCCTCCTCGCGCCCTGCGGCCAGGGCATTGTGCCGCCAGGACGCCACGCAGAGCCAGTCGGTGGTGGCCATGGCGCGTCCGCCGAGACTGCTGGAGACACTGCTGGCCAACCTTGACGGCATGGTCTACCGCTGCCGCGACGATGCTCACTGGACCCTGGAGTTCGTCAGCGAAGGCTGCTACGCCCTGACCGGCTACACGCCGGAGGACCTGTTGCTCAACAGCCGCATTTCTTTTCTGCAACTGACGCATCCCGAAGACCGCGCGATGGTGCGCAGCCACATCGATCTCTGCATGCGCGAGCGGCGCCGCATCGACATCGAATATCGCATCGTGCATGCCGACGGCAGCCTGCGCTGGGTGTGGGAGCGCGGGGTGGGGCTGTACAACGCGGCTGGCGCGGTGGAGGCCATGGAAGGCTTCCTGCAGGATGTGACCGAGCGCAAGGAGGCCGCACAGGCATTGCAGGAAGCCGAGCGCCGCTATCGCAGCATCTTCGAGAACGCCATCGAAGGGGTCTTTCAGACCACGCCCGATGGCACCTACATCGCCGTCAACCCGGCGCTGGCACGCATTTACGGCTACCACTCGCCGGAAGACCTGATCGTCGGTCTGCGCGACATTCGCCATCAGTTGTATGTGGAGCCGGAGCGGCGTAGCGAATTCATGCGGCTCATGGAGCAGCAGGGCTCGGTCTCCAATTTCGAGTCGCGCGTGTACCGGCGTGATGGGGACATCATCTGGATCTCCGAGAACGCCCGTGCCGTCTATGACGATGGCGGCACGCTGGTGTGTTATGAAGGCACCGTCGAAGCCATCACCGAGCGCAAGCTCTATGAAGCCGAGATGCGCCATCACGCGACCCACGATGCGCTCACCGGATTGCCCAACCGCAACATGCTGCACGAGCATCTGCAGCGCGCCATTCAGGCGGCGCGCCAGAAGGGCGGGCTGACGGCGGTGGTGTTCGTGGATCTGGACCAGTTCAAGTTCATCAATGACAGCCTGGGTCACCAGGTCGGTGATGAACTTCTCAAGACCGTGGCACAGCGCCTGCAAGCCTGCCTGCGCGATACCGACATGGTGGCGCGCCAGGGTGGCGATGAATTCGTGCTGGTGTTGCAGAACCAGACCGGTGGCGAGCTCGGCATCGCCGAGGTGATGCAGCGTATCCTGGCTGCGGTGGCGCGCCCCTGGCAGGCTGGCGATCGCGAGTTCCAGGTCACCGCCAGCATCGGAGTCAGCCGCTATCCCATCGATGGCAAGGATGTCGAGACCCTGTTGAAGCAGGCCGATTCAGCCATGTATCGCGCCAAGGAGCAGGGGCGCAACAACTTCCAGTTCTTTGCGCCGTGGATGGACACGCAGGTCAGCAATCGTCTGGAAATGCTGATCAACCTGCGCCGTGCGCTGGATCAGGACGAGTTCAAGCTCTACTACCAGCCCAAGCTGAGCCTCAAGGATGGCAGTGTCATCGGCGCCGAGGCGCTGATCCGCTGGCAGTCGCCGGAGCAGGGCATGGTGCCGCCGGACCGCTTCATTCCGTTCGCTGAAGAAGCCGGGCTGATCCTGCCCATCGGGGAGTGGGTGCTGCGCAGTGCCTGCCACCAGAACAAGCGCTGGCAGGAGGCCGGTCTGCCGACGATACCGGTGGCGGTCAACCTCTCGCCACGGCAGCTCAACCAGAGCTTGCCGGAGTTCGTCGCCGGCGTACTGGAGCAGAGCGGCCTGGCGGCCTCCTGTCTTGAACTGGAGATCACCGAGAACGTGGTCATGAAGGATGCCGAGAAGAGCGTGGCGACCCTGCATGCCTTGAAGCGCCTGGGTCTGCAGATTTCTGTCGATGATTTCGGCACCGGCTATTCCAGCCTCTCCTATCTGCGCCGCTTCCCGGTCGACGCCCTGAAGATCGACAAGTCCTTCGTACGCGACATTGCGCGCGATGCTGATAGCGCAGCCATCGTCAAGGCCGTCATATCGCTGGCCCATATCCTGAACCTGCGCGTCATCGCCGAGGGAGTGGAGGATGAAGAGCAATATGCTTTCCTGAAGGAAAATGCCTGTGACGAGGTACAGGGTTATCTCTTTGGTAAGCCCATGACGGTCGAGGATTTCACGGCCTGGCTGACCCGGCAGGCGGGAAGCGCCCGGTAATGGTCATGCAAATAATTGTCCGCAGGCTGCAACAGGCTGCATCCCCGCAAATCTTTGTGCTACACTCCGCCCAGTACTTTTGATGCCTTGCGCCCCGACCGCCGCAGCCTGTGCGGCCAACAAAGGCTCCATGACGCAAGGCCGGTAGTTGAAAAGGTGCAGGTCGGCCGTCCGCAACCCCGCGACATGACGGCTTTGCGAAAGCGCGAGTCCTCCGCGACGCCGATTTGCCCGGGTCTTAGATTCCAGCTCATTCAATCTCCAAACACCGGAAGGCAGCGCCGCCGCATCCAGCACTGCGCAAGACTTGCCGCACCCGGCCTGTTTCGGCTTTCGCTGCCGGACGGGCGGACTGCAGCCGTAGCGCCGGAGACCTGCTGCAAGCCGAACTTTGTTAACAACAAGACGCACAAGAGTGGTACATGAATATTGCTGAGGCCAAGAAAGTCCTCGAAACTGCATTGCTTTGCACGCATGAGCCCCTGTCGATCAATGACCTGAAAAAGCTGTACGTCGATCCCGAGAGCGAAGAGAGCAGCGACATCAACGCCGAGATGATCCGGCAGATGCTCGATGAACTGCGCACCGAATGGGCCGACAAGGGGGTGGAAGTGGTCAGCCTGTCGACGGGCTGGCGCTTCCAGAGCCGCAAGGAAATGAAGGTCTACCTGGAACGCCTGAATCCGGAGAAGCCGCCCAAGTACACCCGCGCCACGCTGGAAACGCTGGCCATCATCGCTTACCGCCAGCCGGTCACGCGCGGCGACATCGAAGAGATTCGCGGGGTGGCCGTCAATACGCAGACCATCCGCATGCTGGAAGACCGGGGCTGGATTGAATCGATCGGCCACCGTGACGTGCCGGGGCGACCGGCGCTGTTTGCCACTACGCGCAAGTTCCTGGATGACCTGGGCCTGAGTTCGCTGGAAGAATTGCCGCCGCTGCAGCAGGTCAGCGGTGAAGCTGCTGCCCAGGGTGCGCTGCTGGAATTGCAGGCCCTCGAGGGCGGGGTGGCGGCGCTGGCAGAGCAGGCGCAGGAAGAAGACGAGGTGCCTGGCGCCGAGGCTCAAGCGGCCCGGTCCGGGGATATCGCCGCAGAGGATGTAGAGCAGTCCGATAGCGCAGCCGCCACCGGGGAAGAGCGCGCTGCAGGCAGTGAAGACGCTTCCCCAGAAGCGCAAGAACCTTTTGAGCAAGATGTTGCCGTAACTGGCACAGACGCCATCGAGGCCGCCGACGAAGCGGCAGGCGAGCACAACGACACCACCGAGCGGGCCGATCAGCGGGGAAATGACGCGCGTCCGCCACATCCAGATTCGAAGAATGAAGCCAACTAGTTCCAAAGACGAGACCCAGGTCGACCTGGCCGCGGCCGATGCTGCCGCATCCGACAAGCCGGTGAAGAAGCGTACCCGCAAGCCTGCGGCCGGCGCTGCGCCGGTCGAGGCAATCGCGGCCGCGCCGCAAGCCGTCGCTGACGAGGCTGCGCCGAAAAAGCGTGCGCCGCGAGCAAAGAAGCTCAGCGCCGAGACGGCGGCACCGGCCGTGGCAGTGGTGGAGACACCTGCTGCCGAGTCCGTACCTGCTCCGGAAAAGAAACCGCGCGTCACCAAGCCGCGTACCAGGAAGGCCGATGTGGCGGCAGACGCCCCCGTCGCCGAGGCCGCGGCTCAGATGAGCCTGGCCATGGAGCCTGCACCTGCCGCGCCGGCCAAGCCCAAGCGCGCTGCCAAGCCCAAGGCGGCAGCGCCTGAGGTGGCCGCGCCGGTATCGGCTCCGGTGGCCGAATTGCCCAAGGTTATCGTCACCGTCGGTGAGGAAGTGGTTGCCCCGCCGGTGCTGCTGGATGCCCCGGTCGATCCCAATCGCGCCAAACCGGCCCGCCGTGGCGTGCGTGGTCCGCGTGCCTTGCGCAACAATCGCGCCGCCCAGCGTGCCGCCGCCGGTGGTGCCGAGGCCGCACCGGTGCATGGCAAGAGCGAGGGCGATGTCGCTCCCGCCGTCGAACGCCAGCCGCGCGGCCAGTTCGGCAAGAACAATGGTCATGGCGCTCATGGCGGTCAGCCTGGCCAGCAAGGCAAAAAGAATTTCGAGAAGAACGGCAAGAAGCCCAAGGCCCCGCAACTGGGCCTGCGTTCGGCCGAACCGGTCGATGACATCTTCTCCTACGTGACCTCGGAAGCGTATGACCGCGACGAGGGCGCCAAGGCCGGTGGCCGTCAGCCGCACCAGATGCGCGGCAAGAATGGCCGTCGCGACCTGACCGCCGAGGATGATGCGCCCAAGCTGCACAAGGTGCTGGCCGATGCCGGTCTGGGTTCGCGCCGCGACATGGAAGAGCTCATCGTTGCCGGTCGCGTCTCGGTCAATGGCGAGCCGGCCCATATCGGCCAGCGCATCCTGCCCACCGATGCCGTGCGCATCAATGGCAAGCTGATCCAGCGCAAGGTGAGCAAGCGTCCGCCGCGCGTGCTGGTCTATCACAAGCCCTCGGGCGAGATCGTCAGCCATGCCGATCCGGAAGGTCGCAGCTCGGTGTTCGATCGCCTGCCGACCATGAAGGCTGGCAAGTGGCTGGCCGTGGGTCGCCTCGACTTCAATACCGAAGGTTTGCTGCTCTTCACCACCTCCGGTGACCTGGCCAATCGCCTGATGCACCCGCGCTACAACATCGAGCGTGAATACGCCGTGCGTACCTTGGGCGAGCTGGAAGAGGGCATGCGCCAGAAGCTGCTGTCGGGCGTGGAGCTCGATGACGGTCCGGCGCAGTTCTCGCGCATCGCCGATGGCGGTGGCGAAGGTGTGAACAAGTGGTATCGCGTGACCATCGGCGAAGGCCGCAACCGTGAAGTGCGCCGCATGTTTGAAGCGGTCGGCCTGACCGTGTCGCGCCTGATCCGTACCCGTTACGGTGCCATGACCTTGCCGCAGACCCTGAAGCGTGGTCGTTGGGAAGAGCTGGAAGAAAACGCCGTGCGCAACCTGATGGTCGCCTGTGGTCTGGAAAAGCAGGCCGGGGAAGCCAAGTCCGGCAATGGCGGCAACGCCGGTCACGCCGGTCGCGGCCAGAACAACGGCCCACGCGGCAACGCCATGCAGAACAAGGGTCCGCAGAAGGGGCGCAATGGCGGCAACTTCGGCAACCAGGGTGGCAACTATGGCAATGGCGGGGGCAATGGCGCAGGTTATGGTGGTGGCAACAAGGGCGGCCAGCCCAAGAGCCGCCAGCCCGATCCGCTGCAGACCGCACTGGGCTTCCCGGATGCCGGCAACCAGCGTCGTGGCAATCGTCCGCAGCGCGGTGGCAACACTGCGGCGAACTTCATGCTGGGCGGCCTGCCTGGCATGAATCGTCGGCGCGGCGGTCGCTGATGACGTTCTTGCCCGTCGGCAATGCCGGGGCGGGCAAGAGCTTCTTTACACTACCCGTGACGCTTGAAATGCAGCAATGACGTTTTTTATGGACGTTTTTGGCACTGCAATCCTATTTGACATGATTCCGGATTTGCTGTGGATTCCTGAATCGGTTATAATATGTTAGTTAAACGCAACCTGCCGCGAATCGCATATGTGATAAATCATTGATAGATCCGCCTGCGCCATGATCGATGGAAGTACGGTGGTTCGCGTGATGTGTGATCTCGCGTTGCGTGAGATAACAAAAGATGGGCAGATGCCCATTTTTTTTTTGCTGATCAATTTTAGATGTCTGCTTTGCCCGCGCTGGCAAACCGGCATCCTGATGGAGAAATAGTCTTGCAATTGCTGGAGCTGATCGAATCCACCCTCGCGGGCCTGGGCTACGAACTGGTTGAGTTCGAGAAGGCGCAGCGCGGTCTGGTGCGTGTCTTCATCGATTTTCCGTTCGACCCCGAAGCAGAAGAAGCGCGTTCGATCACCGTCGAGGATTGCGAGAAGGCGACGCATCAGCTGTTGCACGTCTTCACCGTGGAAAACGTGCTGTATGAACGCCTGGAAGTCTCCTCGCCCGGGCTGGATCGCCCCCTGAAGAAGTTCACTGACTTCGTGCGTTTCGTGGATTGCGAAGCCGTGGTCAAGTTGCGCGTGCCGCTGCCCGGTACGTCCAACCGCAAGACCTATGAAGGCGTGCTGCGTGAACCGGAAGGCGAGGAACTGGTATTGGAATTTGAAGCAAACGATGGGTCGGCCGCCGTGTTGAATTTCACGCTGGCCGATGTGGATAAGGCACACCTGGTGCCGCAGGTCGATTTTAGGAGTCGCAAAGGATGAGTCGCGAAATTTTGTTGTTGGTCGATGCGCTGGCGCGCGAAAAGAACGTCGATAAGGAAGTCGTCTTCGGCGCACTGGAGCATGCGCTTGCGCAGGCTACCAAGAAGCGCTATGAAGGCGAGGTCGACATTCGCGTCTCGATCGACCGTGAAAGCGGCGAGTTCGAATCCTTCCGCCGCTGGCACGTCGTGCCCGATGAAGCCGGCCTGCAGCTGCCTGACCAGGAAGTGCTGCTGTTCGAAGCCAAGGAACAGTTCCCCGATATCGAAGTCGACGAATACATTGAAGATCCGATCGAATCCGTCGAATTCGGCCGCCGTTTTGCGCAAGACACCAAGCAGGTCGTCCTGCAGCGCATCCGCGACGCCGAGCGCGAGCAGATCCTGGCGGACTTCCTGGCCCGTGGCGATGCCCTGGTGACCGGCACCATCAAGCGCATGGAGCGCGGTGACGCCATCATCGAATCCGGCAAGATCGAAGCCCGCCTGCCGCGCGACCAGATGATCCCCAAGGAGAATCTGCGCATCGGTGATCGCGTGCGTGCCTACATCCTGCGCGTGGACCGCGGCGCCCGTGGCCCGCAGGTGATCCTGTCGCGTACCGCGCCGGAATTCATCATGAAGCTGTTCGAACTGGAAGTGCCGGAAATCGAACAAGGCTCGCTGGAAATCAAGTCGGCTGCCCGTGACCCGGGTGTGCGCGCCAAGATCGCGGTCTACACCGCCGACAAGCGCATCGACCCCATCGGTACCTGCGTGGGCATGCGCGGTTCGCGTGTGCAGGCCGTCACCGGTGAACTGGGCGGCGAGCGCGTTGACATCGTGCTGTGGTCGGAAGATCCGGCGCAGTTCGTCATCGGTGCGCTGGCCCCGGCCAACGTGACCTCCATCGTGGTCGATGAAGAAAAGCACGCCATGGATGTGGTGGTGGATGAAGAAAACCTCGCCATCGCCATCGGTCGCGGCGGCCAGAACGTGCGTCTGGCAGCCGAACTGACCCGCTGGCAGATCAACATCATGACGGCCGAGGAATCGGCTGACAAGTCGGCGGCCGAAACCGCGCTGATCCGCAAGCTGTTCATGGAAAAGCTCGATGTCGACCAGGAAGTGGCCGACATCCTGGTCGAGGAAGGTTTCTCGACCCTGGAAGAAATCGCCTACGTGCCGATCAACGAGATGCTCGAGATCGAATCGTTCGACGAAGAGACCGTCAATGAGCTGCGCAACCGCTCGCGCGACGCCCTGGTGACCGAAGCGATCGCCTCCGAAGAAGGCCTGGAAGGCATGGAAGAGGAGCTGATCAACTTCGAAGGCCTGGACCGTGTGCTGGCCGGCAAGCTGGGTCTGGCGGGCGTGAAGACGCTGCCGGCCTTTGCCGGCCTGGCTTATGACGAATTCGGCGCGATCCTGGCCCTGCCTTCCGAGCGCGCGCGCCAACTGATTGAAAATGCATTTGAAGATGTGACCGACGATGAAATGAAGCTCATCGATTCCAAATACGATGAGCGCGCCAAGGCCCTGCAGGCCAAGGCATGGAGCGCTGTCGAAGGCCGCTGAAAAGCGGAGCGTCTCCACATCATCTGCCGAGCCACATAGAAAAGAGGACTGAATGGCGAGTAACAACGTTGCCCAATTTGCCACCGAGCTTAAGATGCCTGCTGACCTGCTGCTGACCCAGCTGCGTTCGGCCGGTGTCGAGAAGAGCTCTGCATCCGACTCCCTGTCGAAGGAAGACAAGGACCGCCTGCTTGAACACCTGCGCCGTTCGCGCGGGGCCGCGCCGGAAGGCGAGAAGAAAAAGATCACGCTGACCCGCAAGGAAACCACCGAGATCAAGCAGGCCGATGCGACCGGCAAATCGCGCACGATCCAGGTGGAAGTGCGCAAGAAGCGTACCTTCATCAAGCGTGACGAGCCCGGCGTCGACGAGTCCGCAGCACGTGCTGCGGCGCCTCAGCGCGATCCGGCCATCGAGGCGCAGGAACGTGAGCAGGAAGAGGCTCGCCGTCAGGCCGAACTGAAGGCCCAGCAAGAGCGTCTGGCCCAGCTGGAGGCCGAACGCGCCGCCCAGGCCAAGGCTGCCGAGCTGGAACAGCAACGTGCTCGCGAAGAAGCCGAAGCCGAAGCCAAGCGCCAGGCTGCCGAAGCCGCCGCAGCTGCTGCCGAAGCCGAGAAGGCCAAGGCTGCTGCTGCCAGCTCGAAGGCCCCCGCTGCCGCTGCTGCGCCGGCCCCTGCCGCCGATCCGGCCGCTGAAGAAAAAAAGCGTGCTGCTGCTGAGGAAGCGAAGAAAAAGGCCGAAGCTGCCGCCAAGGAAGCCGCTGACCGCGCTGCTGCCGCAGATCGCGCGCGCAAGGCCGTGGAAGACGAAGTGGCCCAGATCAAGGCCATGATGAATGCGCCGCGTCGCGTCATCAAGGCACCGGAACCCGCACCGGCCCCGGCCAAGACCTCGGAAGGCACGCTGCACAAGCCGGCGACCGCGGCCAAGCCGGGCGAGAAGAAGGATGACAAGAAGCCCGCCGTGGCGGCAGACAAGAAGTCGATCAAGTCGGCCAATGTCTCCTCCACCTGGCAGGACGATGCCAAGAAGCGTGGCACCGGCGGCATGAAGTCGCGCGGCGCCACTGGTGGTGGTGGTCGCGATGGCTGGCGTGCCGGCCCCAAGGGCCGTCGTCACTCGCACGGCGACGACCAGCGCGAAAGCAACTTCCAGGTGCCGACCGAAGCCGTGGTGCACGATGTCTACGTGCCCGAAACCATCACCGTGGCCGAAGTGGCCCACAAGATGGCAGTCAAGGCTTCCGAAGTCATCAAGCACCTGATGAAGCTGGGCCAGATGGTCACCATCAACCAGGTGCTGGATCAGGAAACCGCGATGATCGTGGTGGAAGAAATGGGCCACCGCGCCCACGCCGCCAAGCTGGACGATCCGGAAGCCCTGCTGGTCGAGGGTGAAGAACATGGTGACGCCGAGGCCCTGCCGCGCGCACCGGTGGTTACCGTCATGGGTCACGTCGACCACGGCAAGACCTCGCTGCTGGACTACATCCGCCGCACCAAGGTGGCCTCCGGTGAAGCCGGTGGCATTACCCAGCACATCGGCGCCTACCACGTGGAAACCCCGCGCGGCATGATCACCTTCCTGGATACCCCGGGCCACGAGGCGTTCACCGCCATGCGTGCCCGCGGTGCCAAGGCAACCGACATCGTGATCCTGGTGGTGGCCGCCGACGACGGCGTCATGCCCCAGACCAAGGAAGCGATTGCCCACGCCAAGGCCGGCGGTGTACCGCTGGTGGTGGCCATCAACAAGATCGACAAGCCGGGTGCCAACCCTGATCGCGTCAAGCAGGAACTGATCGCCGAAGAAGTGGTGCCGGAAGAATACGGTGGCGATGCCCCGTTCATCGCCGTCTCCGCCAAGACCGGCGAAGGCATCGACTCGCTGCTGGAAAACGTCCTGCTGCAAGCCGAAGTGCTGGAACTGAAGGCACCGGTGGATGTGCCGGCCCGTGGCCTGGTGATCGAAGCCAAGCTGGACAAGGGCCGCGGCCCGGTGGCAACGATCCTGGTGCAGTCCGGTACCTTGAAGCGCGGCGACGTCGTGCTGGCAGGTTCGGCTTATGGCCGTGTGCGTGCGATGCTGGACGAAAACGGCAAGAACATCGCCGAGGCAGGCCCGTCCCTGCCGGTGGAAATCCAGGGCCTGACCGAAGTGCCCTCCGCCGGTGAAGAAGTGGTGGTCATGACCGACGAGCGCAAGGCGCGCGAAATCGGCCTGTTCCGCCAGGGCAAGTTCCGCGACGTGAAGCTGGCCAAGCAGCAGGCCGCCAAGCTGGAAAACATGTTCGACCAGATGACCGAAGGCGAGGTCAAGAACCTGCCGATGATCATCAAGACCGACGTGCAAGGTTCCCAGGAAGCCCTGGTGCAGTCGCTGCAGAAGCTGTCGACCGCCGAAGTGCGCGTCCAGGTGGTGCACGCTGCAGTGGGCGGCATCAGCGAAAACGACGTCAACCTGGCCGTCGCTTCGAAGGCTGTCATCATCGGCTTCAACACCCGTGCCGATGCGTCGGCGCGCAAGCTGGCCGAAGCCTCGGGCGTGGACATCCGTTACTACAACATCATCTATGATGCGGTGGACGAGGTGAAGGCCGCGATGTCGGGCATGCTCTCCCCGGAAAAGCGCGAACAGGCGCTGGGCCTGGTGGAAATCCGCCAGGTGTTCGTGGTCAGCAAGGTCGGCTCGATCGCCGGCTGCTACGTGCTCGAAGGCCTGGTCAAGCGTGGCTCGCAAGTGCGCCTGCTGCGCAACAACGTGGTGGTGTGGACTGGCGAACTGGACTCGCTCAAGCGCTTCAAGGACGACGTCAAGGAAGTCAAGTCGGGCTTCGAGTGCGGTCTGTCGCTGAAGGGCTACAACGACATCGAAGTGGGCGATCAGCTCGAAATCTTCGAAGTCCAGGAAGTCGCCCGTACCCTGTAATGCAATACGCCGGCGTATCGTTCGCGATGCGTCGGCTTCACTGGCAAGATCCGTCGCAGCAACGCGGGAATCCTCCCGCCACGCCATCGGCGGATTGTTTTTTTAAAGCATGGCAAAACACAGCAAATCCATTCCCGGACGCGGCTTGCGCGTCGCCGACCAGATCCAGCGCGATCTGTCGGAGTTGATCGCCTTCGAGCTGAAGGATCCGCGGGTGGGCATGATCACCATTACCGAAGTGCAGGTCACCCCGGACTACGCGCACGCCAAGGTCTTCTTCACCACGCTGGTGGACAACCCGGACGCGATCAAGAACACCCTGGCCGGCCTGCGCGCGGCGGGCGGTTACCTGCGCACCCAGCTGGGCCGCAGGCTGACCATCCACACCCTGCCGGAACTGCATTTCGTGCATGACAACTCGACCGCACGCGGCATTGAAATGTCGCGCCTGATCGACGAAGCCAACGCCACTCGCGCCAAGGATTCGGACGACGAGGTTTGATGACGGGCGGTTTTTTCCCGTTGCATTGCAGTTTTCTTCATTCTTTTCGCACCGGTCTGCGTTTTCCTTCATCGGGCGTGGGCCGGTCCTGCATTTCATGGCCGACGATACGACGGCGGACATTGTCTCCGCTTCCCCTGAACTGCCGCAGCCGCGCGCCAAGCGCGGCCAGCAGGCCCGCACGGCGCGTCCTCCCCGTGTGCCGGTGCACGGGGTGCTGTTGCTGGACAAGCCGGTCGGCTTGTCCTCCAACGATGCCTTGATCCGCGCCAAGCGCATGCTCAATGCGCCCAAGGCGGGCCATACCGGCACGCTGGACCCGTTTGCTACGGGCCTGTTGCCGCTGTGTTTCGGCGAAGCCACCAAGTTCTCCCAGGACCTGCTGGAAGCCGACAAGACCTATGAAGCCGTGGTGCACCTCGGCATACGCACCGATACCGGCGATACCGAAGGCCAGGTCATCAGCGAGCGTCCTGTTGAGGTCAGCCTTGAGCAGATCGAAGCGGCCATGGTGCAGTTTCGTGGCCCCATCAGCCAGGTGCCGCCGATGCACTCGGCCCTGAAGCGCGACGGCAAGCCGCTCTACGAATACGCCCGCGCCGGCATCACGCTGGAGCGCGAAGCCCGCAATGTCACCATCCATGCCCTGGAGCTGCTGGACTACCAGGCCCCCCTGCTGCGCATCCGTGTCACTTGCAGCAAAGGGACATATATCCGTGTGTTGGGTGAAGATATCGGTGAAGTATTGGGCTGCGGGGCTCACCTCAATGCCTTGAGACGCACTGGTGTCGGCGCTCTCACGCTGGAGGGCGCGGTCACGCTGGAGACCTTCGATGCCGCCGGCGAGCTGGAGGCCCGCAAGGCCTTGCTGCTGCCGGTGGACGGCCTCTTGCGCAGCTTCCCCGCGGTGCAACTGAACGATGAGCTGGCGCGCCGTTTCCTGCATGGCCAACGCTTGCCGCTGGGCAAGGAAGGGGTGGCGGTGCCGGAGCAGACCGGCCGCGTAAGGGTCTATCGCGGTTCGGATGAAGCCTTGCTGGGCACCGGACTGTTGCAGGAATACGCCATCCTGGCCCCCGAAAGGCTGGTGTCCACCGCCTGAGCACAGATAGCGTCAAAGCGGCTTGCGGCGCGGCTTCCGGGGCAGCCCCGAAGCAGCGGCAAGCCGTTGAAAACACAGGTTTTTCCAAAGTTCATGCGTCGCAACATGCTATAATGCGCGCCTCCCGAGATTCGGCATTCCCAACCACATTCACCATGTCAAACAATATCCGCGCAATTCGCAACATCGCCATCATCGCCCACGTTGACCACGGCAAGACCACCCTGGTGGACCAGCTGCTGCGCCAGTCCGGCACCTTCCGCGACAACCAGCAAGTGGACAACCGCGTGATGGACTCCAACGACATCGAAAAGGAACGCGGCATCACCATCCTGTCGAAGAACTGCGCGGTGGAATACAAGGGCACCCACATCAACATCGTCGACACCCCGGGCCACGCCGACTTCGGCGGTGAGGTCGAGCGCGTGCTGTCGATGGTGGACTCGGTGCTGCTGCTGGTGGATGCCCAGGAAGGCCCGATGCCGCAGACCCGCTTCGTGACCCGCAAGGCGCTGGCCCTGGGCCTGAAGCCCATCGTCGTCCTGAACAAGATCGACCGTCCGGGCGCACGCGCCGAGTGGGCCATCAATGCTACCTTCGAACTGTTCGACAAGCTGGGTGCCACCGAAGAGCAGCTGGACTTCCCCGTGATCTACGCTTCGGGCCTGAACGGTTACGCCAGCCTGGATCCGGAAACCCGCGAAGGCAACATGGAGCCGCTGTTCGACGCGATCCTGAAGTACGTCCCGGCCCGCAAGGATGATCCGGACGCACCGCTGCAACTGCAGATCACCTCGCTGGAATACTCCTCCTACGTCGGCAAGATCGGCGTCGGTCGCATCCTGGCCGGTCGCGTCAAGGGTGGTCAGGACGTGGTGTGGATGAATGGTCCGGAAGACAAGCCGACCAAGGCCCGCATCAACCAGGTGCTGACCTTCAAGGGCCTGGAGCGCGTGCTGGTCGATGAAGCCCTGGCTGGCGACATCGTGCTGATCAACGGTATCGAAGAAATCGGCATCGGCTCCACCATCTGTGCACCGGATGCGCCCAACGGCCTGCCGATGCTGAAGGTGGACGAACCGACCCTGACCATGAACTTCATGGTCAACACCTCGCCGCTGGCTGGCCGCGAAGGCAAGTTCGTCACCACCCGCCAGATCCGCGATCGCCTGGAAAAGGAACTGAAGTCCAACATGGCGCTGCGCGTGGTGCAGGCCGAGAACGACGACTCGACCTACGAAGTGTCGGGCCGTGGTGAATTGCACCTGACCATCCTGATCGAAAACATGCGCCGCGAAGGCTTCGAGCTGGCCGTCTCGCGTCCGCGCGTGGTGTTCCGCATGGTCGACGGCGTGCGTGAAGAGCCGTACGAAAACCTGACCGTCGACGTTGAAGAAACCCACCAGGGTGGCGTGATGGAAGAACTGGGCCGCCGCCGTGGCGACCTGCAGAACATGGAACCGGACGGCAAGGGCCGTGTGCGCCTGGAATACCACATCCCGGCACGTGGCCTGATCGGTTTCCAAGGTGAATTCATGACCCTGACCCGCGGCACCGGCCTGATGAGCCACGTCTTCGACGATTACAAGCCGGTCGATACCACCAAGGGCGAACTGGCCGGCCGTCGCAACGGCGTGCTGATCTCCCAGGACGACGGCGCTGCCGTGGCCTACGCACTGTGGAAGCTGCAGGATCGCGGCCGCATGTTCGTCAGCCACAACGACCCGGTGTACGAAGGCATGATCATCGGCATCCACTCGCGTGACAACGATCTGGTCGTCAACCCGATCAAGGGCAAGCAACTGACCAACGTGCGCGCTTCCGGTACCGACGAAGCCGTGCGCCTGGTGCCGCCGATCGAACTGTCGCTGGAATACGCGGTGGAATTCATCGAAGACGACGAACTGGTCGAAGTGACTCCGAAGAGCATTCGTCTGCGCAAGCGTCACCTGAAGGAACACGAGCGCAAGAAGGCATCGCGCGAAGAATCCATCTAAATCGGTAGCGGGGAAGGGCGGGCCCGCAGGGCCTGCCTGCGGTGAAGAGTCGGGAATGGCGGGCTGTGCTGGTGGTGATATCTGGTTTGTGAATAACTGATATCAGCACAATAAAGCAGACAGCCATGATGCACTGCCATATAGTTACACCTGTCTCCTCCAATTTCCTCCTAAAGAATTGGATTCAAGCCCGCAACTTCGGTTGTGGGCTTTTTTTTTGCCATTTCCACTCGCCAGTCGCAGAGGTCCGGTGCTAGTGGTTTTACGCCTGCGCGGCGGACGTGAATGCGGTCTTTATCCTTCCGTTCATTGTTGCGTGAGATGAACGTTTGTCCAAAATAGTTTGTGTTGCGCTGTTTTTGTGCATTGCGAAATGACGGCTGCCGGATTGTGGTGCAGAATCGTGTCCGTTGTACGAAAAATCCTATCTCGAAGAGGATAGAGGGGACACCAGCCCGCAATGCGCAAGCCTTGCGGGCTTTCTATTTGCCGCTGTGGCGGATCCAGGGTGCTAAAACGGGCAAATGAAGGTTTGTTCCTCCCCGGCGCTTGTTGTCTGGTTTTCCGGCCTCCAGCCCAGAAATTTAATGAAGCATTTCGTCAGTTTATGAAGAACTCCCTGCCTGCGCGTACGCTGTCGGTCGCCCCCATGATGGACTGGACCGACCGTCACTGCCGCGTCTTCCACCGCCAGATCACGCGCCACACCTGGCTTTACACCGAGATGGTCACCACCGGTGCGCTGCTGCATGGCGACGTGCCGCGTCACCTGGATTTCGACGAGCAGGAACACCCCGTGGCCCTGCAACTGGGCGGCAGCGAGCCCGCCGACCTGGCGCACAGCGCCAGGCTGGGCGAGCAGTGGGGCTATGACGAGATCAACCTGAACTGCGGCTGCCCCTCCGAGCGCGTCCAGAAGGGCGCTTTCGGTGCCTGTCTGATGGGCGAGCCCGCGCTGGTGGCCGATTGCGTCAAGGCCATGCGCGATGCGGTGTCCATCGATGTGACCGTGAAGCACCGCATCGGCATCGATGACGTGCAATCCTATGATTTCGTGCGCGATTTTGTCGGTCAGATCGCCGAGGCGGGTTGCAAGACCTTTATCGTCCACGCCCGCAACGCCATCCTCAAGGGGCTGAGCCCCAAGGAAAACCGCGAGATCCCGCCCCTGAAGTATCACTACGCCTATCAACTGAAGCAGGATTTCCCCGACCTGGAAATTCTCATCAACGGCGGCATCAAGACCTTGCCCGAGATCGATGAGCATCTCAGGCACGTCGATGGCGTCATGCTGGGTCGCGAGGCGTATCACAACCCCTATCTGATGGCCAGCTTCGATGCCCGCTACTACGGCGAGCTGGCCGGTGGTCGCCAGCCCAGCCGGGCCGAGGTGATCGAGGCCATGTTGCCCTACATCAAGCGCCAGCTGGAATTGCACGGCGACAATGGGCGCGGCCTGCGCTTGAACAGCATCACCCGCCACATGCTGGGCCTCTTGACCGGCATGCCCGGTGCGCGCGCCTTCCGCCAGACCTTGTCGGATTCCAAGCGCCTGGCGCTGGGCGATCCGGCCCTGTTGTTGGAAGCCTTGCAACGCACCCAGGCGGCCCAGGCTGCGCAAATCGGGGCAATGGCGTAATTGGCCAGCGGAGCAGGCCCGCAATCCTTTAAAATAGCGGGTTCCAATTGGGAAAAGAGCGCGAACATGCCACTTGCTACAACCGAAGAAATCGTTGCCGAACTCCGTGCCGGGCGCATGGTGATCCTGGTCGACGAAGAAGACCGCGAAAACGAAGGTGATCTGGTGCTGGCCACCGACTTCGTCACGCCCGAAGCCATCAATTTCATGGTCACGCATGCGCGTGGCCTGGTCTGCCTGACGCTGACCGAAGAACACGTGGACCAGCTTGACCTGCCGCTCATGGCCAGCCGCAACGGTACCGCCTACGGTACCAATTTCACCGTCTCCATCGAAGCCGCCGAAGGCGTGACCACGGGGATTTCTGCCGCCGACCGCGCCCGGACCATCCAGGTGGCCGCCTCCAAGGGCGCCAAGCCGTCGGACCTGGTGCAGCCGGGCCACATCTTCCCGTTGCGCGCGCAAAAGGGCGGGGTGCTCATGCGCGCCGGTCACACCGAAGCCGGTTGCGACCTGACGGCCATGGCCGGGCTTACCCCCGCTTCCGTGATCTGCGAGATCCTGAAGGAAGACGGCACCATGGCGCGCCTGCCGGACCTGCTGGAGTTCGCCGAGAAGCACAATCTGAAGATCGGTACCATCGCCGACCTGATCCATTACCGCAGCCGCAACGAAAGCATCATCGAACGCGTGGCCGAGCGCGAGATGCAGACCGCGCACGGGACGTTCAAGGCCATCGCCTACCGCGACACTCCCTCGGGCGGCGCGCACCTGGCGCTGGTGCGCGGCGACATCGAGCCGGGTCGTGAAACCCTGGTGCGCGTGCACCAGCCGGTCTCCATCCTGGACCTGCTCGAAGCCGGCGTGACCACCCATTCCTGGAACCTGGCGGCGGCCATGAAGGCCGTGCAGGAAGCCGAGTCCGGCGTGATCGTGCTGCTCAACTGCGAAGAGTCGGCCCAGCAGATGTTCGACCAGTTCGGTGCACTCAACAAGGTCGGTACGCCCGAGGCCGCCAAGCCCGGCCGCGCCGACCGCATGGACCTGCGCACCTACGGTATCGGCGCCCAGATCCTCAAGGATATCGGCGTGTGCAAGATGAAGCTCCTGGCCAGCCCGCGCAAGATGCCCTCGATGGCCGGCTTCCAGCTGGAAGTGACCGGTTATCAGGCACGCGAAGGCGCGTGAGCCTGCCGCCCGACGTATCAAGAATTACGCAAGTCAACCTATCAAGAAGGAACAGCCATGACCATCGGAACCTATGAACCAGACCTCAATGGCGAAAGCTTGCGCATCGGCATCGTCCAGGCGCGCTTCAACGAAGACGTCTGCCACGGCCTGCTGGCGTCCTGCCTGGCCGAACTGAAGCACTTGGGCGTGGCCGATGAAGACATCCTGCACGTGACCGTGCCGGGCGCCCTGGAAATTCCCCTGGCATTGCAGAAGATGGCCGAGACGGAACAGTTCGATGCCTTGATCGCCCTGGGCGCGGTCATCCGTGGCGAGACCTATCACTTCGAACTGGTCTCCAACGAATCCGGCGCCGGCATCACCCGCATCGGCCTGGACTTCGGTCTGCCCATCGCCAATGCCGTGCTGACCACCGAAAACGACGAGCAAGCCGAAGTCCGCATGGCCGAGAAGGGCGCCGATGCCGCGCGCGTGGCCGTGGAAATGGCCAACCTGTCCATCGTGCTGGAAGAACTCGGCCAGGCGACCGAAGAAGAATAATTCACAGGCAGCGGCGGGGTGCATATCCCGCTGCCGTCCCGCCGGCCTGTGTCGGCACTCGCATTCCTTTGTTTCAGTTATCCAAGGCTCCGGCCGCATTCATCATGTCGAACAAAACTCCACACGCCAATTCGAACAAGAACCGCACCCCGCGTCACCGCGCGCGCGAGTTCGCGTTGCAGGGCTTGTACCAGTGGCTGCTCAATCACGAGGACGCGGGCGCCATCGAAGCCCACATCCGCGAAGCCCACGGTTTCGACAAGGCCGACGCCGAACATTTCGACACCCTGCTCACCGGTGCCATCCGTGATGCCGACAAGCTGCGTGCAGGCCTCTCGCCGCTGATCGATCGACCCATCAAGGAACTCTCGCCGGTGGAGCACGCCGCCCTGCTCATCGGTGCCTACGAGTTGCAGAACCACATCGAGATCCCCTACAAGGTGGTCATCAATGAAGCGGTCGAACTGACCAAGTCCTTTGGCGGCATCGACGGTCACAAGTATGTCAATGGCGTACTGGACCGTTTCGCCGCCCAGGCGCGCAGCACCGAAGTGGAAGCAGCCGGTCGCCGCTGATCTGCTGTCGTCGGCTGATTTGCTCGTGTTTGGACGGCGCCGTTGGCTTGGGCGCCGTCTTGTCTTTTTTGCCCATGTTGTCTGGAATTAGCGCATGAACCTGAACCAACTTGCTTCACGTTTGCAGCACATCGCTCCCTTCCATGTGATGGAATTGTCCAAGAAGGCCGATATCCTGGCCCAGCAGGGCCGTCACCTGATCCACATGGGCATCGGCGAACCTGATTTCACCGCACCACCCGCCGTGGTCGAGGCCGCCACGCGCGCGATGGCCGAAGGGAAGATGCAGTACACCTCGGCCACCGGCTTGCCGGCCTTGCGGGCCGCCATCTCGGAGCACTACCGCAGCGTCTACGGCCTGGAGATCGCGCCGGAGCGCATCGTCATTACCGCTGGTGCCTCGGCCGCCTTGCTGCTGGCCTGCGCGGCGCTGGTCGAGCGCGATACCGAAGTGCTCATGCCCGACCCCAGCTATCCCTGCAACCGTCATTTCGTGGCGGCCTTCGAGGGACGCGCCAGGCTCATCGCCAGCGGTCCCGAGCATCGCTTCCAGCTGTCGGCGCAGATGGTGCGCGAGCACTGGAGCGAGCAGACCCGCGGCGTGTTGCTGGCCTCCCCCTCCAATCCGACGGGCACCTCGATCGCCCCCGACGAGTTGCGGGCCATCCTGGGCGAAGTGCGCCAGCGTGGCGGCTTCACCATCGTCGATGAGATCTACCAGGGCTTGTCTTATGAAGGCGCGCCGTTCTCGGCGCTGTCGCTGGGCGAGGACGTGGTGGTCATCAACAGCTTCTCGAAGTACTTCAACATGACCGGCTGGCGCCTGGGCTGGCTGGTGTTGCCGCCGGCCCTGGTGCCGCAGGTCGAGAAGCTGGCGCAGAACCTCTTGATCTGTGCGTCCTCGATTGCCCAGCATGCGGCCGTGGCCTGCTTCACGCCCGAGACCATTGCGCTGTATGAAGAACGCAAGGCCGAGTTCAAGCGTCGCCGCGACTACATCGTGCCGGCCCTGGAAAGCCTGGGCTTCAAGGTGCCGGTGGTGCCCGACGGCGCCTTCTATGTCTATGCCGATTGCAGCGCGCTGTCCGATGATGCCGACCAGCTCAGCCTGGACATGCTCAATGAGGCCGGCGTGGTGCTGGTACCTGGACTGGACTTCGGCCCCTCTACGGCGCGTCGTTTCATCCGATTGTCCTATGCGACCTCGCTGGAAAACCTGCAGGAGGCCGTGGCGCGTCTGCGCGTATTCTTCGAGCGGCGTCGCCAGGCAGCCTGAAGCAGGGCAGGGCTGCAGCCTTGCCTGCCAGCGGACAGGCAAAAAAAAAGGAGCCCGAGGGCTCCTTTTTCGTGCGTGCTGAATACCGGTAATATTCACATCGCAACACACCAACCTGTATCCAGCAATATTACAGGGCGGCGAGTTGTTCTTCGGTCTTGGGCTTGGATGCCGAGGCCACGTTGTTGGCAGGCGCCTTGGGCTGTGCGGCACTGGCCGAGACACCCGAGGAGGCCGGCGGCAGCTTGATGGTCGCGGTGGTGTAGATCGACACGTTCTTGCCCATCGCCACTTGCTTCAGGTTCTGGTACTCGGAGAGCACTTTGAGACCGTAACCGCCATCATTGGCCATGTCGGCCGCACCGACGTAGCTCTTCAGGCCGGCTTCCACCGAGCCGCCACGGGTCACATATTCCTTCAGGATCTGCGAACCGACGCGGATGTTGGCGACAGGATTCAAGGCTGCCTTGATGCCGCCCAGCTCCTGGAACTTGTCGTGGTGTACCTTGGCCATCACCTGCATCAGGCCCTGCGCACCCATGGGGCTTTCGGCGAAGGGATTGAAGCGCGACTCGATGGCGATCACCGACAGGATCAGCAGCGGATCGAGCTTGATGTCGCGCGCGGTCAGGTAAGCCGCCGAGACCAGCATGTCAGCTGCATCGCTGGCCACACGATAGCGCTTGGCCAGCCAGTTGGTCACCAGTTTCTGCTGGCGCGGATTGCCCAGCAACTGGCGTTCTTCCGGCGACAGGGCCTGGATCGGTGCGTTGGCGTGCTGCACCGAACTGGCCGCAGCCGCACCTGCCAGTGCACTGACGGTGGCCATCGGCGCGGTCGGGGCCATCAGGTCGGCCAGCGCCGGCGTGGCCGGTGCCTCCGCTTCCTGGACTTCTTCAGTGGCGTCCGAGAAGGGCGACATGCTGATCAGCTTGTCGGCCAGGTCGGGATTGAAGAACATCAGACCCAGAACAAACAACGCGGCAATGCCGAGTATCGTCAGCAGACGATGAGCGATGCCGAAAAATTGAGCAATGCGTACATTCCCGGAGAAATTCCGGAAATCCACGCGGCGAACCATCTGCGGGGCGCCCGCTAAAGGCGCCTCGGAAGCTTGGTTGGACATTGAACCTCCTGCGTTATTGCGGCAAAAACAGGGCGCGCCTGGCCAAGAAGTGAAGACCAAACGGCTGAACTGTCGTCGCTGCAATCTATTGCGTTACCGTCGCAAGGCGTTACGGCAAGGCCATCCGCGAGGCCTGCTGGCCCTGCCGTCGGATGGCATGTTTCGGGGGGTAGGGCTGACGCCCTGGACACACTTCTTGAGTTGCTGGGACCCCGGTTCCCTGGATACCTTGCTAGGCTTGACTGTTTTCGATCAAGCCTCTACGAGCCCACGGCTCACCTCTTCGGTTTAGAGTGGGCGCATTGTAGAAGCCACTTTATATCGAGTCAATACTATGAAAGTTGTTCTTTATAACTTTTGTGTATCATATTGCATGTGGCCTTTCGTCAAAATTCAATAGAATCAAGCGTTTGCCGGGGTTACTTGAGCCGGCTGTGATGCAAAAAGAAATTTGTTAAAAAGTATGAAATACACTGATTTGCGGGATTTTATTTCCCAGTTGCAACAAAAAGGTGAGCTCAAGCGTGTTTCACACCCCGTGTCGTCACATCTGGAGATGACCGAAATCGCCGACCGTACCCTCCGGGCGGAAGGTCCGGCGCTTCTTTTTGAGCAGGTCGACAAAAAAAATATCCCGGTTTTAGCGAATCTTTTCGGTACCCCCCATCGCGTGGCACTCGGCATGGGGGCCGACAGCATCAGTGAACTGCGCCGCATCGGCCACCTGCTGGCGCGCCTGAAGGAGCCGGAGCCGCCCAAGGGCATCAAGGATGTGCTGGACCTGGGCGGGCTGGTGAAGTCGCTGTGGGACATGGCACCCAAGGAGCGCAGCTCGGCACCCTGCCAGGATGTGGTGTGGGAGGGCCGGGACGTGGACCTGTCGCGTCTGCCGATCCAGCACTGCTGGCCGGGCGACATTGCGCCCCTGATTACCTGGGGCCTGGTCATCACCAAGGGGCCGAACAAGAAACGCCAGAACCTGGGCATCTATCGCCAGCAGGTGCTGGGTCCGAACAAGGTCATCATGCGCTGGCTGGCCCATCGCGGCGGCGCTCTGGATTTCCGCGAGCACTGCATTGCCAATCCCGGCAAGCCCTATCCGATCGCGGTGGCCCTGGGTGCCGATCCCGCCACTATATTAGGTGCGGTCACGCCAGTGCCCGACAGTCTCTCCGAATACCAGTTCGCGGGTCTTCTGCGCGGCAGCCGTACCGAACTGGTCAAGGCCATCGGCAGTGACTTGCACGTGCCGGCCTCGGCCGAGATCGTGCTGGAAGGGCATATCTATCCGGATGAAAAACACGCCTCCGGATTCGAGCATGCGCTCGAAGGGCCGTATGGCGATCACACCGGTTACTACAATGAACAGGACTGGTTCCCGGTCTTCACCATCGACCGCATCACCATGCGGCGCGATGCCATCTATCACTCCACCTACACCGGCAAACCGCCCGATGAGCCGGCCGTGCTGGGGGTGGCGTTGAATGAAGTGTTCGTCCCCTTGCTGCAGAAGCAGTTCGCCGAAATCACCGATTTCTACTTGCCTCCAGAGGGATGCAGCTATCGCATGGCGGTGGTGCAGATGAAGAAATCTTACGCCGGCCATGCCAAGCGGGTGATGTTCGGGGTGTGGAGTTTCCTGCGCCAGTTCATGTACACCAAGTTCATCGTGGTGGTGGATGAGGATGTCGATATCCGCGACTGGAAGGAAGTGATCTGGGCCATCACCACGCGTGTGGATCCGGTGCGTGACACCGTCATGGTGGACAACACGCCCATCGATTATCTCGACTTCGCCTCGCCCATCAGCGGGCTGGGCAGCAAGATGGGCATCGATGCCACCAACAAGTGGCCCGGTGAAACCAGCCGTGAATGGGGTACGCCCATCGTGATGAGCGACGACGTGAAGAAACGTGTCGATGCCATCTGGAAGGACCTCGGCATCTGAGCGGGCAGGGCGCGCACCCGGTATGGCGCGCCTGACGAACATATGAAGCTTCATGCAAAAAGCCGCGTAAATTGTTTAGGCAATTCGCGCGGCTTTTCACTTTCTGATGCGCTGCAATGATTTCTCTGGCGGCAAGTCGCTGAACTGCGATACAATGCACCCCGGCGGGCCCCTGCGCATTGTGGCATGGTCAACCTGGTCAGGTCGGGAACGAAGCAGCCACAGCCATTTCCCGCAAGTGCCGCAGACAAGGCTCGCCTCTTATCTCTCTTCTGTTTCTTCTGTTTCTTCTGTTGTTCCGGCAGGTCCTCCCCCTCGACTCACCTCATCAGATTTTTTCTCGTTGTTGAGCTGTTGCCGTCTCGCGCGATGCCATAAAAAAGGCTGACGCGAATCTGCCGCATCAGCCTCCTGCAAAACCTCGCAGCGCTACCTGTTCTTACTCGTACGGATCCAGCCGGTCGGCCAGGATCGCTGACACGCCCGTGAAGGCCGGATATTGCGCCGTGATCACATAAGTCGGAATGGCCTTGGTCAGCACGGACATGCGGCCCTTGTTCTCGAAGCGTGCGCGGAAGGGCGAACGCGCGAAGTATTCGCCCAGGTGCGGTACCACGCCGCCACCAATATAGATGCCGCCAAGTGCACCCAGCGTCAGCGCCAGATCGGCTGCAACGGTACCGAGCATGCTGCAGAACAGGTCCAGCGTTTCCAGGCAGACCGCGTCGCCTTGCTTGAGTGCGCCGTCCACGATTCCGGCGGCCTTCAGTTCGGCAGCCGGATGACCATCGATGGCCAGCAGTGCACGATGGATGAATTCGAGCCCGGGCCCCGAGACCAGGCGTTCAGCCGACACGTGCTCATGAAACTGCCAGGCATAGGCCAGCACAGCCGCTTCACGCGCATTGGCCGGGGCGAAGGCGACGTGACCGCCTTCGCTGGCCAGCGGCAGCCAGTGGCCGTCGCCGCGCACCAGTCCGCCCACGCCCAGTCCCGTCCCGGCGCCCACCAGCCCGACCGGCTGGCCCACCTTGGGCGCGCCGCCACCGATCTGCTGCAACTCATCAGCGCGCAGTTGCGGCACCGCCATGGACAGTGCCGTGAAGTCATTGACCACCAGTAGCAGATCAAAGCCCAGCAACTGGCGCGCCGCTTCGATGGAGAAGGCCCAGTCATGGTTGGTCATCTTGATCTGGTCGCCCTGCACCGGGTTGGCAATGGCCACCGCCGCGTGCTTGACGGCGGGCTGGCCCGCCAGCTTCAGATAGGCCTGCACGGCATCGGTGAATTGCGGATAGTCGGCACCGCGCAGGACCTGCACTTGTTCTAGATGACCGGGTGAAGTTTCCAGCGCGAAACGGGCATTGGTGCCACCAATGTCGGCCAGCAGGCGCGGACCGGCGGCGTGGGGAGACTTGCTCGGGGAGAGAGTGGGGGCTTGCATCGTCTTGTCCTTGTTTTCTTCATGCCGGCAGGCGGCAGGGCGCTGGGCGGTGCCGCCTGTCACAGTGTCAGAGATCGGGCCGCAGCTGCGTTACAGGGTATGAGGCGAGCCGGCGCGCCAGGTTCCGACGGATGAGCGGGTCATCCGTATCGGCGCGCATGGTAACAGCATCAGGCCAACTGTTGTAGCAGGGCGCTGCGGACCTCGGCGATGACCTCGCTCCAGTCGCCGGTCTGGCGCTGGCGGAACAGGCGCATGGTCGGATACCAGGGGGTATCGCTGCGTTCCAGCTGCCAGCGCCAGCAGGTATTGGCGCGGTTGAGCAGCCAGACTGGCTTGCCCAGGGCGCCCGCCAGGTGGCAGACGGCGGTATCGACGCTGATGAGCAGGTCGAGATTGGCGAGCAGGCCGGAGGTGTCGGCAAAGTCATGCAATGCGCCGGCGCAATCCTGCACCTGGCTGGCCAGCGGATGGGCATGCAGCTGCTCCAGCGCGGCCTGGCCCACCTGCAAGGAATAGAACTCCAGTTGCGCATGCTCATGCGCCAGTTCCACCAACGGTGCGAGTGCCGAGAAGGGCAGCGAACGTTCGCTGTCGATCCGTACCGCATCCGGGTGGGTCTGGGCCGAGCTACCTGCCCAGACCAGGCCGACCCGCAGGGCGCGGTTGTGCGGCAGACGCTGCAGCCAGGCCGCCCAGGCTTCCGACTCGGGCAGCAGATAGGGCGCACGCGGTATGTCGGCTTCGCTGAAGGACTTGCAGGCCAGCGGCAAGCTCATCAGCGGGCAGTGATAGTCGAACGCGGGACGCGTGTCCTGGTCGCTGCCGATGACTTCGGCGGCCCCCGGTACCCCGGCCAGCAGGCGCTTGAGCGCGGGTTGCACTTCGAGGATGACGCGGGCGCCGAGACCGGCCACCCGCGGCAGGTAGCGCACGAACTGCAGGGTGTCGCCAAAGCCTTGTTCGGCGTGGATCAGGATGGTCTTGCCTCGCAGCGGTTGCAGACCGAGCCAGAGAGGCTCCAGGAACTGGCGTACCTGCGCACGCATCTGCGCGGTCTTCCAGCGGGATTCATAGGCCGGCCAGCCTTTGGCGAACTCACCCAGGCGCAGTTTCAGGAGGGCTTCGTTCCACTGAGCCGAATGGCTCTCGGGGCTGAGTTCGCGCGCCCGCTGATAGGATTGGCTGGCCTCGCTGAAACGCGAGAGTTGTTCCAGCGTCGATGCCCGGTTGAACCACAGGTCCGGGGAGCTGTCGCTGAGCGCCAGGGCGCGGTCGTAGGCTTCCAGCGCTTCCTCCGGACGCTGCATCTTGAACAGGACGAAGCCCCGGTTGGACTGGGCTTCGAAAAAGTCGGGCTGCACCGCCAGCGCACGGTCAAAGGCCCGCAGGGCCTCCTCGAACTGGTAGCTGTCCTTGCAGGCATTGCCCAGGTTGAACCAGGCCTCGATGAAATCGGGGCGCAGCGCGACCGCGCGTTCATAGCTGGCGCGCGCATCGCGATAGCTGTAGAGCTCGTGCTGGAGATTGCCCAGCTGGAACCAGGCATCGGCATGGTCCGGCACCAGCTGCACTGCTTGCTGCAGATCCTCCAGTGCTTCCCGGTTCAGATCGAGCCGACGCAAGGCGGCGCCCCGCGCCAGCAGGGCATCGGCGAAGGCCGGGTTCTGCGCCAGAATCTGGTTGTAGCGTTCCACTGCCTCGGCATCTCGGCCCAAATGGATCAGGGCCCCGGCGTGATCGAAATAGGTATCGGGATGGTCGGGATTGAGTTCGATCGCCTTGGCCAGTTGCGCCTCGGCGGCTTCCCACTCTTCCTGGTGCAGCTTGAGCATGCCGTACAGATAATTGGCCTCGAAATGGCGTGGCAGCTTCGCCAGCACCTTCTTGTAGAGGTCTTCCGCCGGCGCCAGCTGGCCTTTCTGGTGGAGTGCCAGGGCTTTTTGCAACAGGATGAGAGAAGCGTTGGCTTGCGGGTGCATGGATCGAGTCGAGATGAGGAGAAAGTGCCGGCAGCGCCGACAAGTGGCAAGTGGCAAGTGTCCCAAATTCGCCGGCTTTCTGCTGGCGGATTACCGGGGCAATCGCCCTCCAATTGCGGGCTATGGCGGGTCGTCGGGTAGGAGAGAGAGGCCGGGTGAGCTGCAAGCGGGGCCAGCGCTTTTCTTTTACACTACCGGGACATCAGACAACTGATGCGCTCGCCAAGCCGGCCATGACCGGTTCTTCATCCACCGCATGCAGCTGCATGCGCCACCACGGAGTCTTCCTGATGAGTTTCGCCATTCCCGCCCCCGCCCAGGCCACCGTTGCGGTGGTCGGCGGTGCGCCGTTCCCGGTTCGCCGCATCTATTGCGTAGGTCGCAACTATGCCGCCCACGCCCGCGAGATGGGGCATGACCCTGACCGCGAGCCGCCGTTCTTCTTCATGAAGCCGGCTGACGCCGTCGTGCCGACCGATGCCGTGGTGCCGTATCCGGCGGCGACGGCGGACTATCATCATGAGATCGAACTGGTAGTGGCACTGTCCGGCGGAGGGCGCGATATCCCTGTGGAGAAGGCGCTGGAACTGGTCTTTGGCTACGCCGTCGGCCTGGACATGACCCGCCGCGACCTGCAGGCGCAGGCCAAGAAACTGGGGCGCCCCTGGGACATGGCCAAGGGTTTCGACCAGTCCGCACCTTGTGCGCCCATCGTGCCGGTGGCCCAGTGCGGGCATCCGGACAAGGGTGCCGTCTGGCTCAAGGTCAACGGCGAGGTACGTCAGCAGGGCGATCTCTCGGACCTGATCTGGAACGTGGCCGAGACCATTTCCTATTTGTCCGGCCTGGTCGAGCTGTTCCCCGGCGACCTGATCTACACCGGCACCCCCGAAGGCGTGGGTGCGGTGATCAAGGGTGACCAGTTGCAAGGGCATGTGGACGGCTTGCCGGACATCAACATCACCATCGGCTGAACACCCTGGAGGTGAGGGCGCTGCGGCTTCTTCGCAGCGCTGCACAGGCCCTCGGTACCGGGCGGAAACCAAACTGTCATGAAGCCGGCGGCGATGCGGCGTATAATACGGAGTTCCGCAAGGAATTCCGGGCATTGCAAGTCGTCCGCCCGGTCAGCATCGTTTTTGGCGTTTGCATCATCCGAAGCGCCCGGCTGCGCAGCAATTGGCCGGTTCGCCCGTAACACTTCAACACAGAAAGCAATCAGAACCCGTGCGCATGCACCCCATGCACCGGAGCCGCCTGGCGGCTGCCGCGGCGCTGTCGCACCGTTCGCAATAAACCATGTCCGACACCACGTCCGCGTCCGCAGCACCGGCTGCACCTGCCGTCCGCTTTGAAGATTTCGGCCTCTCGCCCGATATTCTGAAGGCCTTGTCCGAACAAGGCTACGTCCATCCGACTCCGATCCAGGCCCAGGCCATTCCAGTGGTGCTGCAAGGCCGGGACGTGATGGGCGCAGCCCAGACCGGCACCGGCAAGACCGCCGGTTTCTCCCTGCCGATCATCCAGCGCCTGCTGGCGCATGCCAGCCACAGCGCTTCCCCCGCCCGTCATCCGGTGCGCGCCCTGATCCTGACCCCGACCCGCGAGCTGGCCGACCAGGTGGCCGAGAATGTGAAGGCTTATTCCCGCTTCACCCCGCTGCGCTCCACCGTGGTCTTCGGCGGCGTCGACATGGCACCCCAGACCGCCACCCTGCGTGCCGGTGTGGAAATCGTCATCGCCACCCCGGGCCGCTTGCTGGACCACGTGCAGCAGAAGACGGTCAACCTGTCGCAGACCCAGATCCTGGTCATGGATGAAGCCGACCGCATGCTGGACATGGGCTTCCTGCCGGATCTGCAGCGCATCATCAACCTGTTGCCCAAGCAGCGCCAGAACCTGCTGTTCTCGGCCACCTTCTCGCCCGAGATCAAGAAGCTGGCCGCCAGCTTCCAGAACAATCCGGTGACCATCGAAGTCGCGCGCAGCAATGCCACGGCAGAAAACGTCAGCCAGACCATCTACAAAGTCGAGGAGGCAGCCAAGGCCGATGCTGTGAGCTTCATCATTCGCCAGCGCGAACTGAAGCAAGTGATCGTCTTTTCCAATACCAAGATCGGTGCCTCGCGCCTGGCGCGCACATTGGTGGCCGAAGGTGTGAAGGCTTCTGCCATCCATGGCGACAAGACCCAGTCCGAGCGCATGGCGGCGCTGGAGTCCTTCAAGCAGGGGCAGATCGAGGTCCTGGTGGCCACCGATGTGGCCGCCCGTGGTCTGGACATTGCCGAACTGCCTTGCGTCATCAACTACGATCTGCCCTACAACGCCGAAGACTATGTGCACCGTATTGGCCGTACCGGTCGCGCGGGCGCCTCTGGTGACGCCATCTCGCTGTTCTGCGACAAGGATGAACGCCTGCTGGTCGATATCGAAAAGCTGATCAAGAAGAAGTTTGAGCGCGCCGAACTGGTCGGCTTTGCCCCGCGTGCCCGTCACGAACGTGGCGAGCGTAGCGAACGCGGTGAGCGCGGTGAACGTCCCGAGCGTGGTGAACGCAGTGAACGTGGTGAGCGCAGCCGCAGCAGTCGCGAAGGCGGCGCACCGGTGGCCCGGCGCGAGAAGGTTGATCCGTGGTTCCTCAAGCCATACGAACCCAGTACCACCGAAACCGTTTCCACCAAGCCGGAGCTGGCGAAGAACAACCGTCCCAAGCCCAAGGTTGCGGCCTTGCTGGGCGGCATCCCCAAGCGCTGATGCGGACATCGGGCCTGGCGTCGATCATGCGCTTGCGCCCGGACCGAAATGCGCTCCCCAGCCGGTGAGCGCCAGGGTCCAGAATCCTTCCCTGTCACGGGCTGCGCCCGTGTCCAGTCCAAGAAAGGCCGCCGCCTGCTGCAAGGCCTGCAGCGGCTGGCCCAGGTCCAGCGCCTGGGCACCGTTCTGCTTGGAAAACTTTTCTCCCGACGCATTCATCAACAGCGGCACGTGCAGGTAGCGCGGCGTCGCATGGCCCAGCAGTCCCTGCAGGTAGATCTGCCGTGCCGTCGAGTCCAGCAGGTCGGCGCCGCGCACGACGTCGGTCACGCCTTGTTCTGCATCGTCTACCACCACGGCTAGCTGATAGGCCCAGAATCCATCGGCTCGCTGCAGCACGAAATCTCCCGCCTCCGAGGCCAGATGCTGGGCCTGCGGCCCCAGCCAGCGATCCGTGAACTGCACCAGCTCGCCCGGCTCACCGGCATCCGGCACGCGCAGTCGCAGCGTGCGTGCCGCTTTGCCGGGCGCCAGGCCCTGGCGGCAGGTGCCGGGATAGAGCGCGGCGCCATCGCTGGCCCTGCCCACCCGTGAATCCGCGATTTCCTTGCGGCTGCAGCCGCAGGGGTAGGCCAGCGCGCCCAGATGCTCGCGTGCAAGCTGATAGCGTGCCTTGCGCTGGCTCTGTACCAGGACCGGTCCATCCGAGTGCATATCCAACGCCGCCAGTGTGGCGACGATGTCGTCGGCCGCGCCGGGCACGGTGCGGGTCTCATCGATGTCCTCGATGCGCAGCAGCCAGCGTCCAGCGTGTACACGCGCATCCAGGTAGCTGGCCAGCGCCGCCACCAGCGAGCCCGCATGCAGCGGACCGGAAGGCGAGGGCGCGAAGCGGCCGACATAGGCATGACCCCTCACATCTGCTCCCGCAGGGGGATCGGTCCGATCAATGATTGCCGTACATGCGGCTGTGCCAGGTACTGGATGAACCATTTGAGCGACTTGCCCTGCTCTGCCTTGGGCCAGGCCACCATGAAGTTGTCGTTGGGTTTGGCCGCCAGGGTCTGCTTTTCCACCAGAGCGCCGGTGGCAAGGTAGGGCGCGGCCCAGATGCGCGGCAGATGGCCGCAACCGAGACCGGCCAGCTGGGCCTGCAGCTTGTCGGCCACGGTGGCCACCGTCAGCGTTTCCTGGCCCGACAGCAGGCCCATGGTCAGTGTCGGCAGGGACTGGCTGTTGTCGCCCACGGCAATGGCCCGGTGGCTGCGCACCAGCTCTGCTGACAAGGGTTCGTCGGCGGCCGCCAGCGGGTGCGTCGGCGCCACTGCAAACACCCAGTCCACCGCACCCAGCTCCTGCATCTGGAAGCGCCCGCTGGTGCGGACCACTTCCGGACCGTCCAGCGTGACCCCGATGACCAGGTTGGCACGGCCTTCGATGAGCTTTTCCCAGGCGCCGGTCAGTACGCCGGGCGTGAAGCGCAGCCGGGTGCCGGATTCTTCACGGTCGAAGGCTTCGATGACCGGCAGCATCTTGTCGAAGGGAATCAGACTGTTGAGCACGATGTGCAATTCGGTCTCGCGTCCGGTGGCGGTGCGCTTGACACGCTGCTCCAGATCGCTGGCGGCCAGCAAAAGGTGTCGGCCTTCCTGCAACAATTGCAGGCCGGCCGGTGTCAACTGGGCCCGGTGGCCGCGACGGTCGAACAGCAGCACATCGAGGTCATCCTCCAGCTTGCGCACGCTGTAGGTCAGGGCCGAGGGCACCCGGTCCAGGGCCACGGCGGCCGCGGCAAAGCTGCCCTTGCGGTCGATCATGTCGAGGATCAGCAGGGATTCCAGGGTGAGGTTCACGTCGAGCTCCGCTTGTTTAAATTTTTTGAATGAACACTACGGATTTTAGACCTTATCTGCGAAAAAGTTAGCCTCTATAGTGACGCCATCGACAAACATTTTGACTAAATCAATTCCGGTTTGGTCCCACTCAAGAAAGAGGTGTTGACATGATGGAACTTCGCAAAGCGAACGATCGTGGCCACGCCAACCACGGTTGGCTGGATTCGTATCACAGCTTTTCCTTCGCGGACTACCATGATCCCAAGCACATGGGCTTCGGTCCGCTGCGGGTGATCAACGAGGACCGCGTGGCCGCAGGGCAGGGTTTTGGTACCCATGGCCACCGTGACATGGAGATCATTTCCTATGTGCTCGAAGGTGAACTTGCGCACAAGGACAGCATGGGCAATGGCAGCGTGATCCGTCCCGGTGACGTGCAGCGCATGAGTGCCGGCACGGGCGTGCGTCATTCGGAGTACAACCACTCCCAAGACGGCACCACGCACTTCCTGCAGATCTGGATCATGCCCGACCGTGCTGGCGCCGAGCCGGGTTACCAGGAAGCGCACTTCTCGGCCGCTGACAAGGACGGCAAGCTGCGTCTGGTGGCCTCGCGCGATGGCCGTGACGGTTCGGTCAGCATGAACCAGGATGCCCAGCTGTACGCCGGCCTGTTCGATGGCGCACAAACGGCCGGGTACACCCTGCCGCCAGGCCGCCTGGGCTATGTACATGTGGCTCGCGGCAAGGTCAGCGTCAATGGCCAGGCGCTGCAAGCCGGCGACGCCGTGAAATTCAGTGCGGTCGACCGCATTGACATCAGCGGCGGCGAGAAGGCTGAAGTGCTCTTGTTCGACCTGCCGCGCTGAGCATTTCAGCGCAGGCAGGGTTGCAGTAGCAAGCCCGCCGGTACCGATCACACCGGCGGTTTTCCCCGCGTCACTTCACTCTCTAGAGAAGGAATTTCGTCATGACCAAAGTTGCCATCGTTTACCACTCCGGCTACGGCCACACCAAGAAGCAGGCCGAAGCCGTGCAGGCTGGCGCGGCAGGCGTTGCCGGCGCCGATGTCGAGCTGATCGCCATCAGTGCCGAAGGCACCATCACCGATGCACAGTGGGCCAGCCTGGATGCGGCCGATGCCATCATCTTCGGTTCGCCGACCTACATGGGCACGGTCTCCTGGCAGTTCAAGAAGTTCGCCGACGCCTCCTCCAAGCCCTGGTTCAGCCAGAAGTGGAAGGACAAGGTCGGTGCCGCCTTCACCAACTCGGCGACCATGAACGGCGACAAGCTCTCGACCCTGCATTACCTGTTCACGCTGGGCATGCAGCACAGCATGGTCTGGGTCGGCACCGGCCTGATGCCTGCCAACAGCAAGGCTGCCCAGCGCAATGACATCAACTTCGTCGGTTCCTTCTCGGGCCTGATGGCGCAAAGCCCGTCGGACTCCTCGCCGGAAGAAGGCCCGCTGCCGGGCGACCTGGAAACAGCCAAGCTGTTCGGTGCGCGCGTGGTGGAAACGGCGGCCAAGTTCAAGAAATAAGATTCATTGTCTGCATTGCAATTCTGAAGATGTAAAAAAGCCGACCTCGCGGGGTCGGCTTTTTCGTTGCCGGGCAGGGCTGCGGTCAGGCGGCGGCAGAACTGGCTTGCTGCGCTGCGCGCTGCCTGGGCGCGCAATGCGGACAGGACTTGCCCGGTACGTAATCCGGCGAGAGCTGTTCACGCGGGGTGACCACGGCGCGGCAGGCGAAGCATTGGGCGGTCTGGGTTTCCTTCAACTCCGGGCTCAGGGCAGTGCGATAGTCGAAAACGAAGCAGTCGCCGTTGTAATGGGCACCGCCGACATCCTCGAAATACTTCAGGATGCCGCCTTCGAGCTGGTAGACATGGTCATAGCCGATGTTCTGCATATGAATTGCAGCCTTTTCGCAACGAATGCCGCCAGTGCAGAAGGTGACCACGGTCTTGCCTTCGAAATCGGCCTTGTGCTCCTCGATCACCTGCGGGAATTCGGTGAACTTGTTGATGCGGTAGTCCACCGTGTTGTCAAACGTACCCACATCGACCTCGAAGCCATTGCGGGTATCCACCATCACCACCGGACGACCTTCGTCGTCGTGCCCCTGGTCCAGCCAGCGCTTGAGTTCCCGGGCTTCCACGAAAGGCGCACGACCCAGCTCAGGCTTGATCAGCGGATGCTTCATGGTGATGATCTCAGCCTTCAGTTTCACCAGCATGCGGGTGAAGGGCTGCTTCTCGGAATAGCTTTCCTTGACGATCAGGTCGGTAAATCGCGCATCGGCGCGCAACCAGGCCAGGAAGGCGTCGATTTCATGGCGCAGGCCGGCCAGGAAGAGGTTGATGCCTTCCGGGCTCAGGATCACGGTGCCACGAAGATTGTTCTTCTGGCAAATTTCAAGGAAAGCCGGACGCTTTTCAGCGGTGTCATCGAAGCTGATGAACTTGTAGGCGGCGATGTTGACGTAGGGGGTCTGCGGGGACTGCATGATGGCGTACTCAACTGTAAGTCTTTGAATCGTCAGCATTATAACCGTGTGGTCCGGGTGGCCGCAGTTATTTGGCGTACGCCTTGAGCTTCTCTGATGCAGATCAAGGCGGTCGGTCGCTTGACCCGGATTGGATTTGTGTAAAGTCTTCATATTTCTCACAAATCGAGATCAAACGGAATCGGTCAGGATCGCAAGCTCCGGTAAAATGGCTACCCTATGACTACCCCGCAATTTGTACACCTCCGTATGCACTCGGAGTACTCCATCGTCGATGGGCTGGTGCGTATCGACGATATCGTCAAGGCCGCCGCCAAGGATGGACAGGCCGCCCTGGCGGTGACCGACCTCGCCAACCTGTTCTGCATGGTGCGTTTCTACAAGGAAGCGCGCGGCAAGGGCGTCAAGCCCATTGCCGGCTGCGACCTGTGGATCACCAACGACGCCGACCGCGAAAAGCCCTTCCGCCTGCTGGTCCTGATCAAGAGTCGTCATGGCTACCTGCAACTGTGTGAAGTATTGTCCCAGGCCTGGCTGAGCAACCAATACAAGGGCCGCGCCGAAGTGCGCATGGAATGGCTGGAGGCGCTGCGCCACCAGGACGGCGGCAACGGCTTGATCGCCCTGTCCGGGGCCGGCATGGGCGACATTGGCCAGGCCATCGACAACGGCAACCTGGCCCAGGCCGAAGCCTGCGCGCGCCGCTGGGCCGAGATTTTCCCCGGTGCTTTCTATCTGGAGCTGCAACGCGCCGGCCAGGCCAACATGGAGCTGCAGGTGCGCCAGAGCGTGGCCCTGGGTGCCAAGCTGGGCCTGCCTTGCGTGGCCACGCATCCGATCCAGTTCCAGAGCCCTGAGGAATTCATCGCCCACGAAGCCCGCACCTGCATCGCCGAAGGCGAGATCATGGCCAATGCGCGCCGGGTGAAGCGCTTCAACGAGCAGCAATATTTCAAGTCGCAGGCCGAGATGGCAGAGCTGTTCGCCGACCTGCCTGGCGCGATTGCCAACACCGTGGAAATCGCCAAGCGCTGCAACCTGGTGCTGCAACTGGGCAAGCCGCAACTGCCGGATTTCCCCACGCCGGACGGCATGAGCATCGACGATTTCCTGGTAGCCCAGACCAAGGCCGGCCTGGAAGTGCGCCTGAAGGAGCTGTTCCCCGACGAAGCCGAACGCGAGAAGCAGCGGCCCCGTTACGAGGCGCGCCTGGAGTTCGAGAACAACACCATCATCAAGATGAAGTTCCCGGGCTACTTCCTGATCGTGGCCGACTTCATCCAGTGGGCCAAGAACAATGGCGTGCCGGTCGGCCCCGGCCGGGGGTCCGGTGCCGGCTCGCTGGTGGCCTATTGCCTGTTGATTACCGACCTCGACCCGCTACGCTACAACCTGCTGTTCGAACGTTTCCTGAACCCGGAACGCGTCTCGATGCCCGACTTCGACATCGACTTCTGCCAGGAAGGCCGCGATCGCGTCATCCAGTATGTGAAGGATCGTTACGGCAAGGAGGCGGTCTCGCAGATTGCCACCTTCGGTACCATGGCCGCCAAGGGCGCGGTGCGCGACGTGGGCCGCGTGCTGGACCTGGGCTACAACTTCTGCGATGGCATCTCCAAGCTGATCCCCTTCAAGCCGGGCAAGCTGGTCACCCTGGCCGACGCCATCGAGGAAGAGCCCCTGTTGAAGGAGCGCCTGGAAAACGAGGAAGAGGTCAAGCAGCTGATGGGCCTGGCCCAGCAGGTCGAAGGCATCGCCCGCAACATCGGCATGCACGCAGGTGGCGTGCTGATCGCGCCCGGCAAGCTGACCGATTTCTGCCCGCTCTATACCCAGGGCGGCGATTCCGGCGTGGTCTCGCAATACGACAAGGACGACGTGGAAGCCGTCGGCCTGGTGAAGTTCGACTTCTTGGGCTTGACCACGCTGACCATCCTCGACCGGGCGGTGCGCTACATCCGCATGCTCGATCCGGCCATGGCCGATTTCGATCTGGCCAAGTTGCCGCTGGATGACCGGCCGTCCTATGAGCTGCTGACCAAGGCCAAGACGGTCGCCGTGTTCCAGCTGGAAAGCCGCGGCATGCAGGGCATGTTGAAGGACGCACGTCCCGACCGCTTCGAGGACATCATCGCCCTGGTGGCGCTGTACCGTCCGGGCCCGATGGACCTGATCCCCGACTTCTGCAAGCGCAAGCACGGCGAAGCCTTCGACTATCCTGACCCGCGTACCGAGGGCATCCTCTCCGAGACCTACGGCATCATGGTCTACCAGGAGCAGGTGATGCAGATGGCGCAGGTGATCGGCGGCTACTCGCTGGGCGGCGCCGACTTGCTGCGCCGGGCGATGGGCAAGAAGAAGGCCGAGGAAATGGCCAAGCACCGTGAACTGTTCCGCGAAGGCGCGGCCAAGAACGGGCTGGACCAGGCCAAGGCCGACGAGATCTTCGACTTGATGGAAAAGTTCGCCGGCTACGGCTTCAACAAGTCGCACGCGGCCGCCTATGCGCTGCTGTCCTACTACACCGCCTACCTGAAGGCGCATCACCCCGCCGCGTTCATGGCCGCCAACTTGTCGCTGGCCATGGAAGATACGGACAAGGTCAAGATCCTGATCGAGGATGCGATCGACATCTGCAAGCTGGCCATCCTGCCGCCGGACATCAACAAGTCCGACTACCGCTTCATGCCGGTGGGCGAGGCGGGCAAGAAGGCCACCCAAATCCGCTATGGCCTGGGTGCCGTCAAGGGTGCCGGGCAGAACGCCATCGAAGCCATCTTGGAGGCGCGCAAGAGCGGCCCCTTCAAGGACCTGTTCGACTTCGCCAAGCGGGTGGACAAGAAGCAGATCAATCGTCGTACTATCGATTCGCTGATTCGCGCCGGTGCCTTCGACTGCTTCAAGGTCGACCGCGCGATTTTGCAGGCCTCGGTCAACCTGGCCTGGGAAAGTGCCGAGCAGGCCGAGAAATCGGCCAACCAGGTCAGCCTCTTCGGCGGTGACGACAGCGACCTGGAAGCGCCGCTGGAATACGTGCAGGTACCGCCCTGGAGCGACAAGCAGCGCCTGACCGAAGAGAAGGGCGCCTTGGGCTTCTATCTCTCCGGCCATCTGTTCTCGGCCTACGAAAAGGAAGTGCGCCGCTTCGTGCGCACCAAGATCGCCAGTCTGGAACCTTCGTGGGAGCCGCGCAGTCTGGCCGGCATCATCACCGGGGTGCGGGTGCAGATGACCCAGCGCGGCAAGCTGGTGATCTGCACGCTCGACGATGGCACGGGCGTGATCGAAGCCACGATCTACAACGAACTCTTCGAGCCCTTCAAGCATCTCATCAAGGAAGATGAATTGCTGGTGGTCTCGGGCAAGGTGTCGGAAGACCGTTTCAATGGCGGCCTGCGGGTGGCCGCCGACAAGGTCATGGACCTGGGCGCGGCGCGCATCCAGTATGGCGTACGCATGGTGGTGTCGCTCAACAAGGCGATCGACCCGAATCACCTGCGCGATACGCTGGCTGCGCATCGCCAGGAGCAGGGCCTGCCCTTCGTGATGAAGTATCGCCAGGCCGATGCGGCCTGCGAGGTGGTGCTGGGCGATGCCTGGCGCGTCAATCCCAGCGACAGTCTGCAGTCGACGCTGGTGGCGTCGTTTGGCAAGGAGGCGGTAGTGGTCGAGTATTGAGGATGTGTGACCAGGAAATCATTGAACAAGAAGCCGGGGAAGGGGCCGGATTTCCACTGATCGCACGTTATCGAAACCAAGGGGGGCCTTGGCCTCCGTCAATTCAAACTATAAACAGGATTCACTTAGATGGGCAGCTTTACCTCGTTCGCAGTCTTTCTCTATTCCGCCATCGCACTGATTGTCCCCAGCGGCTTTTCTGTTGGCGCCATCCTGCTGTCCCTGGGCAGCTTCACGTTGGTCAACAAGCGCATCCGTTCCACCCTGAGCCGGGAAGATCGCCTGCTCATCGCGGTACTGGTGATCTACTTCGTGGTCACCGTGGCCATGCACCTGTTCCACCACGAAAGCCTCAAGGAATATGACCTGCCGCTGCGCTTCCTGCTGGCAGCCATGGCGTTGCTGCTGCTGCGGGCCTATCCGCCGTCACCGGCGAGCTTCTGGTCCGGTCTGATCCTTGGTGGTATCGGCTCGGGACTTTTCGCCGGCTGGCAGTACTTTTCGCATAACCTGCGCGCGACCGGCTACACCAATGCCATCCAATATGGCGACATCAGTTTCATCATCGGTATCCTCTGCCTGACCGGGCTCACCTGGGCGCTGCAGCAGCGCGCGGTACGGATCTGGCTGCCCTTGCTGATCGTGGGCGGTGTCATGGGCCTGTTGGGTTCCTTGTTTACCGGCAGCCGTGGCAGCTGGGTGGGCTTGCCGGCCTGCCTGCTGATCCTGTGTGTGTACTACAGCCGCTCGATCCAGCCGCGTTATGTGTGGGGCGGGCTTGCCGCGCTGATCGCAGCCATCGTCCTGGTCTTCACGGTGTTGCCGAGTTCGGATTACCGGGCGCGCGTGACGCTGGCCTTCTCCGAGGCCATGACCTACATGCACAAGAAAGATGCCGACACCTCCATTGGTACGCGCATGGAAATGTGGCGTACCGGCGCCATGGCGGCGGCGGAGTCGCCGTGGCTGGGTATGGGCAAGGCTGGTTTCGTGGCCTGGGAAAGCAAGCAGATCGAAGCGGGCAAGGTCAATCCGCTCATGTCAGGCAACAATCACGTCTACAACGAATGGCTCGATGCCCTGGTCAAGCGCGGCATCCCCGGCCTGCTGGTGTTGCTGGCACTGTACTTCGTGCCGCTGCGCCTGTTCATCGCTCATCTGAAATCAGCCTCCGAACAGGCCAGGCCCTATGCCGTGGGGGGCATTCTGCTGATCGTCAACTTCATCGGTTTCGGTTTTTCCCAGGTGTTCATGGCGCACAACTCCGGGGTGATGAGCCTGGGCTTTACCATGGTCATCCTCTGGGGGCTGCTGCGCGGCCAGGAAGAGGCGAACTGATCAGCGCCGCAGCTTCCTGCGCACGGCCGTGAGCAGGAAGCGGGCGTTCCAGTACAAACCTCTGGCATAGTGCCCGCGCTTGATCAGGAAGCGCGCATAGACCCGCATTTCCTTGTGGTTCAGCGGTGCCGGGTCCAGTGGCAGGTCGCTCCATGCCGACAGCGCGTGATAGCGCACATACAGCTCGCGCGCCGCATGGCCGCTCCAGTCTATCCAGGGCTTGACCAGCCCGGCGAAGTGGATGATGCGCGCATCACCTACCGGGCTCATGGCCTGGCGGCCTTGCTTGAGATCGGCGATCATGCTGTAGATGTAATTCCACTTCACCGGGATGTAGCGTGCCTGTCCATCCAGCACGATGTTGAGGGCATCCTGGTCGTTGAAGCTCAGTTTCTCCGGATTGGACACCAGGGCAAGGATGGCCAGCTCGCTGACCTTGTTCTTCTCCCAGGCGGGGATGTTGATGTAGAGCATGCCGGCATTGAAGTAACGCGGATGCTTCAGGCCCAGCACCGAATAGCGGCCGTCCCGTCCGTTGGCCGTTTCCCAGCCTACGTCATCGACCACCAGCGCCGTACTGTCCTCCAGATCCATCGTCATCAGTTCTTCCAGGTCGCCCACGCAGAGCATGTCGGCATCCAGGTAGAGCACGCGGTCGGTCTGGTCCTTGAGCGTGGCGGGTACGATCAGGCGGGTGAAGGTGGAGAGCGAATAGTAAGACTTGGCGATCATCTCGGCGAACTCCGCGAAGGTCTCCGGCGCCACCAGATGCGGCACGACCTTGATGTCGGGGTTGGCTTCGATGTTGCGCATCCGGCGCGCATTGTCTTCCGAGATGGCAAAGGCGAAGACGTGGAAGACGAAGCGACGCGACGGATTGTTGGCCACCAGCGAGGCCAGCATGGCCCCCATCGCGCGGAAGTAATGATTGTCGACGCAGAAGGCGACGTGCCACACCTCATCGTTGCGGGAGGAGGTGTGATGCGCTTGATTCTGGAGCATGGTTTCGGAAGAGTTCATGGTTCACCGGGTTGCGTGCACAGGCCTGCGTCTCACTTGGCAGCGCGCTTGCCCAGGTAGCGCAGATACCACTTCAGGCTTTCCAGCGGGCGTCCCTGGCGGTACATGAAGCGCGAGTGCATGCGCAGCTCCTTGGTATTGCGCGGCGCCTGGTCCAACGCCATGTCGGCCCAGGGTGAGATATCCAGATAGCGGCGGAACAGGGTGCAGGCCTCGTGCCGGCTCCATGCCGCCCACGGCTTCACGGCTCCGGCGAAGTGCACGAAGATGGCCTTGCCCACCGGCTTGAGGGCGAACTTGTTCACGTTCAGGTCGTGGATCAGGTCGTACAGGTAGTTCCACTTCGGTGAAACATGACGGGCATGGCCATTGAGGACGATGTTGAGCGCATCCTGATCGTTGAAGCGCATGTCGGTCTTGCTGTTGAGCAGGGCATCGAGCGTCTTGGGCGTAATCTCCTCGGCCAGCCATCTGGGAATATTGATGAAGATCACGCCGCCGTTGAAATACTCGTTGTGCGCCAGCCCCAGCGCCGTCACCCGGCGCTGCAGCGTGACCGGTGCATCCGGTACCACCACGGCGATCTCCTGCGAGATATCCATGTCCACCAGTTCATCGAGGCGATTGAAGCAGAGGATGTCGGCATCCAGGTAGAGCACCCGGTCGGTCACCTTGGCCAGTACCGTGGGAATGACCAGGCGCGTGAAGATCGACAGTGAATAGTGGGAATGGCCGAGGAAATGCGAGAACTGGGTGAAGTCTTCCAGGTTCAGCAGGTGCAACTCGGTCTTGACCCGATACATCGATTCCAGTTGCTTCAGGCGCCGCTGATGGTCTTCCGACACCTCGAAGGCCAGCACGTGGAAGGTGAAATGCTGGTCCGGATTATTGGCCACGATCGAGGCGATGGTGCCGCCCATGGCGCGGAAATAATTGTTGTCGACGCAAAAGGCGATATGGAAGGACGGCTTGCCATTCTCCGGTACCGCCATGATCTCTTGTTGGGTGGGGACGTTCATCAGATGGCTTTCATGACTTGTTCGACAGTCACCGCCTTGACCCAGTCGCGGCGGCCGGGCGCGGTGATGACGGTGCTATGGTCGCGGTCGACCGGCACCCACTCCGGATTCTTCTGGCGCATCAGGGCGATGACCGGTACCCGTACCGCATTGGCCAGGTGCATCACCGCCGTCTCCACCGAGATGATCAGATCGCAACAGGCGAGCATGGCCGGCAGCTGGAAGAAGTTTTCTTCGGCACTGAAGAGCTGGGTGCGCTGCAGGCCGTAACGGCCGATCACCTCGCGCGCATGGGCCAGTTCCTGCGGTACGGCGTTGACGATGAAGCAGGCATCTTCCCAGCCGGCGCGCGCCTGCATGGCCTGGATCAATGCGGCTACATGTTCCAGCGGCCAGCAGCGTTTCCTGGTCTTGGCATAGGGATTGATGAAGACCAGCTTGCCCTTGCGCAGCGCGAACTGCCACGCCTCCAGCTGGTCTTGCGCGTACTGGTGCCACTGCGCCGGGATATCGACAAAGGGGAAGCGTGCCGCGCCGCTGACGTCCAAGCTACTGAGCTGCTGGAACCAGTGCGCATAGACATCGCTGATGTGATGCTCCGGCGTGGTACTGCGATAGGGGGGCATGGCGGCATCGAGCTTGCGATAAGCCAGCAGATGATGCGGCTGGAACAGCTTGACTGATTTCTTCATGCCCACCACCCAGCCTTCGGGGCTGATCTCGCGCGCCAGTGCTGCATACAGGTGCGGACGCAGGGTGGCCAGCGAGACCACGATGGGATAGTCCTCGCGGCGCGCCTCGGCGATGGATTCGCGATAGAGCTCAGGGCTGTAGGTGCGGGTATAGACCTTGGCGAAGAAGGGGCAGGCGGCGGTCCAGTCGTACAGGGCGTATTTCTTCAGGTGCGGCCACTGGCTTGCATCGGCCGTGCGCCTTACTTCGTCCACCCACAGATGGATCTTCATATGCGGGTTCTGCGCGGCAAAGCCCTTGAAGAAGTTCTGCAGGTAAGTGAAATCTCCCAGGGCCAGGTGGGCGATGAAAAGGATCTTGTCCGACTTCTGCAGCAGTTCTGCCGGGATCAGGGTGTCGTGTTGGTGCATGGTCAGGCGGAGGCTTCCTGTTGCTGGGAGAACTGCAGGCGGTACAGGTTGGCATATACGCCTTCCTTTTGCAGCAGCTCCTGATGGTTGCCAATCTCGGCGATCTGTCCATGCGAGAGCACCACGATGCGGTCGGCGCGTTCGATGGTGGACAGACGGTGGGCGATGACGAAGGTGGTGCGGCCCTGCATGAGCCGGTCCAGTGCGGCCTGTACCGCGCGTTCGGATTCGGTATCCAGGGCCGAGGTGGCCTCGTCCAGGATCAGGATGGGCGCATCCTTGTAGATGGCACGGGCAATGGCTACGCGCTGGCGCTGCCCGCCGGACAGGCGCGAGCCATTGTCGCCGATGCGGGTCTGCAGCCCGTCAGCCAGGCCCGCCACCACGTCGGTCAGGTGCGCGGCTTCCACGGCTGCCTCTACGCGCGCCGGGTCTGGCTGGGGATCACCATAGGCGATGTTGGCCGCGAGGGTGTCGTCGAAGAGCACCGTGTTCTGGTTCACCATGGCGATCTGCTGGCGCAGGCTGAGCAGGGAGATGGTCTCGATGGGACGGCCGTCGAGCAGGATCTCGCCGGAGGTAGCCGAGTAAAAGCCAGGTACCAGGCTCACCAGGGTGGACTTGCCGCCCCCGGACATGCCCACGAAGGCGATGGTTTCACCGGCCTCGACGTGCAGGTTGATGTTCTTGAGCGCCAGTTGTTCGTGGCCGGGATAGGCGAAACCGACCTCGACGAAGTCCAGCCGGCCGGTGGCACGTCCGCTGAGGGCTTGGCCGGTGGTGCGTTCGGTGGTCTTGTCGATGAGCTTGTAGACCTCTTCGGCAGCGGCCATGCCGCGTTGCAGGGGGCCATTGATCTCGGCCAGCTGCTTCAAGGGGGTGAGCAGCATCAACATGGCCGTGATGAAGGACACGAACCCGCCCACGGTGATCTGGCCATTGCCGGACTGGATCAGGGCCATGACGATGACCACGGCCACTGCGGTGGCGGTCATGAGCTGGGTGATCGGCACCGTCGAGGAAAACGCGGCCGTCATGCGCATGGTATAGCTGCGCAGGTTCTCGGCGCGGCGGTTGAAGCGTTCCTTCTCGTAGTCCTGGCCGCCGAAGATCTTGATGACTTGCTGGGCGCGCGTGGTTTCCTCGATCACCTGGGTCATCTCGGCATTGACCGCCAGCGAGTCGCGATTGAGTTTTTTCAGGCGCTTGCCGGTGGTACGTACCACGATGGTCACCAGCGGCAGCAGTACCAGGGTGACGATGGTCAGTACCCAGTTCAGGTACAGCAGCCAGGCCAGCAGACCCAGTACCGTCAGGGCCGAGCGCAGGATGGAGGTAAACACCTTGGTCACCATGTCGATGATCTGCTGCACCTCGAACATCATGGAATTGATGACCTTGCCCACCGTATTGGTGGCATAGAACTGCACCGGCAGGTCCAGCATGCGGGCGAACATCTGGCGCCGCAGTTCATTGAGGATGCGGGTGGAGACCCAGGTCATCATGTAAGAGCTGGTAAAGGTGGCGATACCGCGGATGAAGAAGATGCCGATCACCGCCGCCGGCACCAGCCACAGCGAAAAGGCCGGCTTGCCCACGAAGCCCTTGTCCAGCAGCACCTGGAAGATATAGGGCACCACCGGCTCGGTGGCCGCCGTGACGATCATGGCAATGAAGGCGATCGCCAGCCGCTTCTTGTAGGGCCAGTGCAGGGCAGCCAGGCGTTTCATGTTGTTGGACAGCATCGGGGGAATCCTTGCTTGCAGGTCGTGCAGAGACGAAAAAGAGAGATTATGCCGTGTTCGTTGGGCTGGCAGGCACTCTTGTCATCGATTTGCAGGGGCCGGTGGGGGCCGGAGAGTCGGTGTCACGGCAGTGCGCGGGGGTATTGCCGTGCCACCCGGGCTTTACATCAGGATGATGTCGTACTGCTCCTGCTGATAATCACTCTGCACCTGCAACGACACCGGCTTGCCGATGAAGTCCCCCAGCATGGCCAGGTGCTGCGATTCCTCTTCCAGGAACATGTCCACCACCACCTGCGAGGCCAGGATGCGGAATTCGCGCGGATTGAACTGCTTGGCCTCACGCATGACCTCGCGCAGGATCTCGTAGCACACCGTGCGCGGCGTCTTGACCTGGCCGCGCCCCTTGCAGGCCGGGCAGGTCTCGCAGAGGATATGGGCCAGCGATTCGCGGGTGCGCTTGCGAGTCATTTCCACCAGCCCCAGGGTGGAAAAGCCCGATACCGAGATCTTGGTGCGGTCGCGCTGCAGCGCCTTGCCCAGTTCGGCCAGCACGGCCTGGCGGTGCTCGGCGCTCTCCATGTCGATGAAGTCCAGGATGATGATGCCCCCCAGGTTGCGCAGCCGCAGCTGGCGGGCAATGGCATGCGCCGCTTCGAGATTGGTCTTGAAGATGGTGTCATCGAAGTTGCGACCGTTGACGAAGCTGCCAGTGTTCACGTCGATGGTGGTCATCGCTTCGGTCTGGTCAACGATCAGGTAGCCGCCCGACTTCAGGTCCACCCGGCGACCCAGGGCTCGCTCGATTTCCTCTTCCACGCCGTACAGGTCGAACAGCGGCCGCTCGCCGCGATAGTGCATCAGCTTGGGCAGCACCGAGGGCGTGTAGATGGCGCCGAACTCCTGCAGCATGTGGAAGTTCTCGCGCGAATCGACCTGGATGGTGGCGGTCTGGTCGGAAACGAAGTCGCGCAGCACCCGCTGCGCCAGCGACAGGTCCTGATGCAGCAGGGTGGGAGCCGGTTTGGTCTTGGCCTGCTTGATGATGGTGGCCCAGGTGGTGCGCAGGTATTCCACATCCATCTGCAGGTCGGAGTCGGACGCATCCTCGGCCATGGTGCGGATGATGAAGCCGCCTTTTTCTTCCGGCGGCAACAGCGCCTGCACCTTGCTGCGCAGGAGTTCGCGCTCGGCTTCGTTCTCGATGCGCTGGGAGATGCCGATGTGCTTGTCCTGCGGCAGATAGACCAGCATGCGCCCGGCAATGGAGATCTGCGTCGACAGCCGAGCCCCCTTGGTGCCGATGGGGTCCTTGATGACCTGCACCGTGATGGTCTGGCCATCATGCAGCAGTTTCTCGATGGGAATGGCCGGCGCATTCTGACCATCGTGCGGACGGGCCTCCCAGATGTCGGCCACATGCAGGAACGCCGCACGCTCCAGGCCGATATCGATGAAGGCCGACTGCATGCCCGGCAGCACCCGCACCACCTTGCCCAGGTAGATGTTGCCGGCCAGGCCGCGCGAGAGGGTACGTTCGATGTGCAGTTCCTGCACGGCGCCTTGCAGGATCAGCGCCACGCGCGTCTCCTGCGGCGTGATGTTGATGAGGATGTCTTCGCTCATAGGATGCGCACGCCCGCTTGTTGTAATAGTTGAGCCGTCTCGAAGAGCGGCAGTCCCATGATACCGGAATGACTGCCCACGATATGACTGATGAACACTGAAGCCAGGCCCTGGATGCCATAGGCGCCAGCCTTGTCGTAGGGTTCCACCGTATTGCAGTAAGCAGCGATGGCCTGCTCGGTGAGCGGCGCGAAGCTGACGTCGGATTGCTGCACGATCTGCCAGACCTCGGTGTCCAGCCCGTGCGTCACGCCCACGGCCACGCTGGTCAAGACCTGATGCGTGCGGCCGGAGAGCAGGGTGATCATGCGCACGGCTTCATCGTGATCGGCCGGCTTGCCCAGGATCATGTCATCGACCACCACGGTGGTATCGGCCGAGAGCAGCGGGCGGTGCGGCAACTGGCGCAGGATCATGGTCTGCTGGGCGCTGTCGAGCTTGGCGCGGGTAACGCGGGCGACATAGTCCAGCGGGGCTTCGCCGGGCAGGACACTCTCGTCGACTTCCTTGTCCGAGAGCAGCAGTTCGAAATCGATGCCGATCTGGCGCAGCAGTTCGCGACGGCGCGGGCTTTTTGAGGCGAGGTAGATTTTGTGGTCCGCTTGTTTCATTGAGCCAGGGATGTCAAGAGCCGGTACCGGAAGGCCGGAAGCCGGCGGTGGACGCCGTCAGGCGCGGTGATACGGATGGTTCTGGGTGATCGACCAGGCGCGGTACAACTGCTCGGCCAGCATCACCCGCACCATGCCATGCGGCAAGGTCATGCTGGAGATGCGGATGAGCGTGTCGGCGCCGGCCTTGAAGCCGGGATCGAGCCCGTCAGCCCCGCCGATGACGAAGGCCACGTCGCGCCCGTCCTGCTGCCACTGCACCAGCTGCTGCGACAACTGCACCGAGGTCCAGTCGCGCCCGCGCTCGTCCAGCGCAATCACGCGCGCGCCCTTGGGCAGCGCCGCTTCGATCTTCTCGCGCTCCTGGGCCATCACGGTTTCTGCGGTGCGGCTGCCGGAGCGTTCGACGGGTTTGATTTCCTTGAGGATGATCCGGCATTCCGGTGGCATGCGCTTGGCATACTCCTGGAAGCCGGTTTCTATCCACGCCGGCATCTTGTGGCCGACGGCCGCGATGACCAGCTGCATCAAGCCTTGCTGGAACGCTTGGCGGCCGGCTTCTTGGCGGTCTCGCTCTTGGCCGGTGCCACACGCACGGTCTTGCCGGTCGGGGTCTTGGGCGCTGCCGCCTTGCGAGGGCTGGCGGCCTTGCTCGTGGTGGTCTTGCTGCCGGCCGCGGTGCCACGGGTCGTGGTGGTCTTGGCCGCCGTGGTCTTGGTGCCGGTGGTGCGGGTCGTGCCGGCAGCGGCGCGGGTGCCGGTGGTGGCCGAGGTGGTACGGGGCTTGCGCGCCGGCTTCTTCGGTGCGTCCTCGTCGTCGTCCAGGGCCTGGCTGGCTTCGACGGCTTCAGCCTGGGCGCGGGTACGGCGGGTCTTGGGGGCCGGGGCTTCGTCGACGGCGGCGCGCTTGGCGGCAGCCGAGGTGCCGGTGCGCTTGGCCGCGCCCAGCTTGACTTCCTTGTCGCCCCAGATTTCTTCCAGACGGTAGTAGGTGCGGATGGCCGGCTGCATGATGTGCACGATCATGTCACCCAGGTCGACCAGCACCCATTCACCGGTGTCCTCGCCTTCAACGCTGACGACGTTGCCGCCCTTGGCCTTGACCTTGTCGCGCACCGAGGCGGCCAGCGCCTTGGTCTGACGGTTCGAGGTACCGGAGGCAATGGCCACGCGGTCGAACAGGCTGGTCAGGTGCGAGGTGTCGAAGATGCGGATTTCTTGGGCCTTGACGTCTTCCAGGGCGTCCACGACCAGGGTTTGCAGTTTTTTGATGTCCATTATTGAGTTCGGTACAGATGTTGTTGTTCGATATAGTCTAGCACCCTGCCCGGAATCAGCGAATCGGGTCGGGTGCCGCGTTGCAGCTGGGCACGGATTTCAGTCGACGAGATATCGACCGCCAGCCCGAGGGCCAGGTAGCCGTATCCGTGCGGGGTGCTGCGGATCTCTTGCGGCGCAGCGTTGCGTCGCTTGAATTCTTCTCTCACGGCCGGCGGCACGTGCGTGTCGGCCAGCGCGAAGCCAGGCCGCGAGGCGGCGCACAGGTGCGCCAGGTCAAACAGTTCCTGCCAGTGCTGCCAGGTGTCCAGATGCTGGAGCTGATCCGCGCCCATCAGGAACACGATGGACACCTCCGGTCCCAGTTCGGCCCGCAGGGCGCGCAGGGTATCTATGGTATAGGTCGCGCTGGCGCGACGGATTTCCTGCTCATCGATGACGACCGGTACCTGCTGGCGATCGAAGGCCCGCCGCACCATTTCCACACGATCGGCCGCGGCGGCCTGCAAGCCGTGCTTCTGCCACGGATTGCCGGTGGGGATGACGCGCAGCTCGTCGGGCTGCAGCAACTGCACGAAATGCTCGGCCAGCAGGACATGGCCATTGTGCACCGGATCGAAGCTGCCGCCGAGCACGGCGATGCAGCGCTGCGCCGCAGGCGGCGCCATTACAGCCATTCCTTGTGCACCAGGAAGTCGGCATACAGCGCCGCTTCCGCACTGCCCGGCTCGGGATGCCAGTCATAGCGCCACTTTACCAGCGGCGGCATCGACATCAGGATGGATTCGGTCCGGCCACCGGATTGCAGCCCGAACAGCGTGCCCCGGTCGAAGACCAGGTTGAATTCCACATAGCGTCCCCGGCGATAGGCCTGGAAGTCGCGCTCACGTTCACCATAGGGCGTATCGCGGCGCGCCGCTACGATGGGCAAGTAGGCGTCCAGGAAGGCATCACCGACGCTGCGCTGCAGGGCAAAGGCTTGCTCGAAGGGCAGGGCGTTGAAATCATCGAAGAAGATGCCACCAACGCCGCGCGGCTCCTTGCGGTGCTTCAGGTAGAAATAGTCATCGCACCACTTCTTGAAGCGCGGATACAGGTCCTCGCCGTAGGGCTGCAGCGCAGCGCGGCAGGTGCGGTGGAAGTGGACTGCATCTTCCTTCACGCCGTAGTAGGGCGTGAGGTCCATGCCGCCGCCGAACCACCAGACTGCTTCTTCGCCTTCCGCGTGGGTGGTGAAGAAACGTACATTCATGTGCACCGTCGGCACGTAGGGATTGCGCGGATGCAGCACCAGCGACACGCCCATCGCTTCCCAGGCCCGGCCCGCCAGTTGCGGGCGGTTGGCCGCCGCCGAAGGCGGCAGGTTCTTGCCCATCACGTGCGAGAAGCCCACGCCGCCACGTTCGAGCAGGTTTCCTTCTTCCAGCAGGCGCGAGGTGCCGCCGCCACCTTCGGGGCGTTCCCACGAATCCGACAGGAAGGTCTTGCCATCGGCGGCTTCCAGGGCCGCGACGATGCGCTGTTGCAGGTCCTGCAGATAAGCCTTGACGGCGGCAGTGTTGGTGGAAGCGTTGGAATGGTGGGTCACGGCGGGTCGCTCTGATGCACGGTTACTGGACGGAAATGCGTTCCAACCCGCCATTGTACCTTGAGCGCCCCTGGCTGGGGCGCCAAAAGCCGCTCCGTGCGCCTTGCCGGGGCGGCCTTGTGGGGCATTGGCCTCAGTTTTGCGGCGGCTGTGTCGGCGCGATGTTGACCTGATAGGTCGCTGGTGCCGGCCAGCCTTCCTTCAGGCAGACCTCGGCGATGGCGTTCTGCACGTCGTTGTAGACCTGGCCGAAGTTGGGGGTGGGCGCGTGCACGCGCAGGGCAATCAGGGTCCCGGTGGCATTGAATTCCAGGATCACGATGCCAGGGGCCGGCGTCTGCAGCACGTTGGGGATGGCCTTGATGCGCTCGGAGAGTTTGGCGATGGCCTCCTGAGGATCGACCCCATAGGCAATCTGGCAACGCAGGTCGGTACGACGAGTGGCGTTGACGTTGTAATTGATGATGTTTTCCGAGAACAGCTTGTTGTTGCCGATGATCACGCGCAGGTTGTTGTCGGTGGTGATGATGGTGGTCACCAGGCCAATGTCGGAGACGCTACCGGTCTGGCCGGCCGCGGTGATGTAGTCGCCCACCTTGAAGGGGCGCAGCACCACCAGGAAGATGCCGGCCGCGAAGTTCGACAGCAGGCCCGACCAGGCCACGCCCAGCGCCACGCCGACCGCACCGATCATGGCGGCAAAGGAAGTGGTGGGGATACCGCACACTTCCAGGATGCCCATTACCAGCAGGATGCGCAGGATCACGTGCATGGCCGAGCTGGCGTAGTTGATCAGGGTGGTCTCGAACTGGCGCGCCGTCAGCACGCGGCGCACGACCTTGGACAAGGTGTTGATGAACAGGCCGCCGACGATCCAGATGACGATGGCGGCGATCACCTTGAGCCCGAAGGGAACCAGGTAGAGGTTGATCAAAGTTTCAACATTGAGCAGGTGGTCTGGCATCGATATGTCCTTTTTTTCTCGGAATGCGGGTTGTGGCGGTGGCATGCTGCCCGCAAACGCCCGTCAGGCTTGGGCGGTGGGGGCGCCATTTTTGTTGCAGCGCTGCGCACGCCTGCCAAATGAAATCCCCCGCAACACGCAGGGCGTTGCGGGGGATGGGGACGGCATGCGGCCCGGCTTAGCGCTTCAAGGCGCGCCAGCCGATGTCGCGGCGCATCTGCGAACCGGCGAAGTGGATCAGGTCGGCAGCGTCATAGGCGTGCTTCTGCGCGACCTTGACGCTGTCGCCCAGACCCACTACGCACAGCACGCGGCCGCCGTTGGTGGTCAGCTTGTCACCGTTGAGGACCGTGCCGGCGTGGAAGGTCACGCAATCGGGCGTTTCGGCCGGGATATCGGTGATCAGATCACCACGGCGCGGTTCTTCCGGATAGCCGTGCGCGGCCATGACCACGCCCAGTGCGGTGCGGCGGTCCCATTCCAGTTCGACCTTGTCCAGCGTGCCGGTGACGGCGTGTTCAAACACGGTCAGCAGATCGGTCTTCAGGCGCGCCATGATGGGCTGGGTTTCCGGATCGCCCATGCGGCAATTGAATTCCAGCGTCTTGGGGTTGCCGTCGGCATCGATCATCAGGCCCGCATACAGGAAGCCTGAGAAGGGGATGCCATCCTTGGCCATGCCCTGCACGGTGGGTACGATGATTTCGCGCATCACGCGCGCATGCAGCGCCGGGGTGACGATGGGCGCGGGCGAATAGGCACCCATGCCGCCGGTGTTGGGACCCTGGTCATGATCCTGCAGGCGCTTGTGGTCCTGGCTGGTGGCCAGCGGCAGGATGTTCTTGCCGTCGACCATGACGATGAAGGAAGCTTCTTCACCGGCCAGGAATTGCTCGATCACCACGCGCGCACCGGCGTCGCCCAGCTTGTTGTCGGAGAGCATCATGTCCACGGCCGTATGCGCTTCTTCCAGCGTCATGGCAACCACCACGCCCTTGCCGGCGGCCAGGCCGTCGGCCTTGATGACGATGGGCGCGCCCTTTTGGGCGATGTAGTCATGCGCGGCGGCAACGTCCGAGAAGGTCTGGTATTCGGCGGTAGGGATCGCATGGCGCTGCATGAAGGACTTGGCGAAGTCCTTGGAGCTTTCCAGCTGGGCCGCTTCCTTGGTGGGGCCGAAGATCTTCAGGCCGCGGGCACGGAAGACGTTGACGATACCGGCAGCCAGCGGGCCTTCCGGACCGACCACGGTCAGTGCCACGTGCTCCTGCTCGACGAAGTCGGCCAGGGCCACGGGATCGGTGATGGCGATGTTCTGCAGGCGCTCGTCGAGCGCAGTGCCGCCATTGCCGGGAGCAACATAGACCGTCTGGATGCGCGGCGACTTGGCAATGGCCCAGGCCAGCGCATGTTCACGGCCACCGGAGCCAACAACTAGGATTTTCATGGGATAGGAAGATATAAGTGGCGAATGGGGCGGAAAGGGGCGTGTTGTCCGAATCGGTTCAATTCAGGTGAATTATTCTTCGATCACGGCATTGGTATAGAGCTCCTGGGTATCGTCCAGGTTCTCCAGCGCATCCAGCAGTTTCTGCATCCTGACGCCATCCTCGCCGGCGAACACGGTTTCGGTGGAGGGCTTCATGGTGATCTCGGCGACTTCGGCCTTGAAGCCGGCCGCCTCCATGGCGGACTTGACGGCCGCGAAGTCGTTGGGGGCGGTCAGCACTTCGATGCCGCCTTCGTCGTCGGTGATGACGTCTTCGGCACCGGCTTCCAGCGCCGCTTCCATGACCGCATTCTCATCGGTGCCGGGCGCATACATCAGCTGGCCGCAGTGCTTGAAGAGAAAGGCCACCGAACCTTCGGTCCCCATGTTGCCGCCGAACTTGGAGAAGGCGTGACGCACTTCGGCCACGGTACGGACGCGGTTGTCGGTCATGCAGTCGACGATGATGGCCGCGCCGTTGATGCCATAACCTTCATAGCGCACTTCTTCATAGTTCACGCCATCCAGGGCGCCGGTGCCGCGCTGGATGGCGCGGGTCACGTTGTCCTTGGGCATGTTGGCGTCGGAGGCGCGGTCCACGGCCAGGCGCAGGCGCGGGTTGGTGTCCGGATCGCCTCCGCCCATGCGGGCGGCGACGGTGATTTCCTTGATCAGACGGGTCCAGACGCGACCGCGCTTTTCGTCCTGACGGCCTTTACGATGCTGAATATTGGCCCATTTGCTGTGTCCAGCCATGTTCAATCTTTCCTGCGAGAGAGTGAGGCCAGAACCGCCCCGCCTGCCCAGACCGCGCTCCGGGGCGCCTCGGCTAGACCGTGGGGCGCAGGTGACGCATCGCTGCAGAAGGGGACCGGCGCAGGCAGGACCGATAATACATTTCCTGGCGCCATGTTCTGACTATAATCGGGCGGGCATTTTACCATATCGCCACCCCATCATTTTTGCCTTCGAGGCCGAGCCGACATGATTAATCCGCTTCCGATCGCCACCCATTCAGGGGTGCAGCTGTGCCTGCTGCCGCAACTGGCCAACCGCCACGGCTGCATCACCGGCGCCACCGGCACCGGCAAGACCGTCACCCTGCAGGTGCTGGCCCAGGCCTTGTCCGACATCGGCGTGCCAGTCTTCATGGCGGACGTCAAGGGTGACCTCTCCGGCCTGGGCAAGGCCGGCAGCAACTCGCCCAAGACCAGCGCGCGCCTGGCCCAGCTGGGCCTGCCCGAGCCCGCCTGGGCCGCCGCGCCGGTAGCCTTCTGGGACGTCTATGGCGAGCAGGGTCATCCGGTGCGGGCCACCGTCTCCGACATGGGACCGCTGATGCTGGCCCGCATGCTCAACCTGAACGACACCCAGCAGGGCGTGCTGCAACTGGTCTTCAAGATTGCCGATGATCACGGCCTCTTGCTGCTCGATACCAAGGACCTGCGCGCCATGCTGCAGCATGTGGGCGAGAACGCGGCGCAGTTCAAGACCGAATACGGCAACATTTCGGCCGCCAGCGTGGGCGCCATCCAGCGCGGCCTGATCGCCATCGATGAACAGGGTGGCGACCGCTTCTTCGGCGAACCGATGTTGAACATCGAGGACTGGATGCAGACCGATGCGCAAGGTCGCGGCGTCATCAACATCCTCGCCGCCGACAAGCTCATGAACGCGCCGCGCCTGTATTCCACCTTCCTGCTGTGGATGCTCTCGGAGCTCTTCGAGCACCTGCCCGAGGTGGGTGACCTGGACCAGCCCAAGATGGCCTTCTTCTTCGACGAGGCGCACCTGCTCTTCGATGAAGCGCCCAAGCCGCTCCTGCAGAAGATCGAGCAGGTGGTGCGCCTGATCCGCTCCAAGGGCGTGGGCATCTATTTCGTGACCCAGAATCCGCTGGACATCCCCGACACCGTACTGGGCCAGTTGGGCAACCGCGTACAGCACGCCCTGCGCGCCTACACACCGCGCGACCAGAAGGCGGTGCAGGCCGCCGCCGAGACCTTCCGTCCCAATCCCATGGTCAACACCGCCCAGGCCATCGCCGAACTGGGGGTGGGCGAGGCCCTGGTGTCCTTCCTGGACGAGAAGGGCCGGCCCAACATGGTCGAACGCGGCTACGTGCTGACACCGGCCTCGCAGATCGGTCCGCTCAGCGACCCGGAGCGGCGTGCCCTGATCGCGTCCTCGCTGGTGGCCGGTGTCTACGAACAGGCCATTGACCGCGAATCGGCCTATGAACGCCTGAAAGGCCGTGCCGTGCAGCAACCGCAGTCCGCCCCGGCCCCGGTCCCGCAAGAAGCCCCGGCACCGGTGGATGACAACGCCTGGGGCGCTTCGGCTGGCCGCACTGCACCGGCCCCGGCCAGCACCTCGCGTCCCGGCGGCGGTACGCGCATGCCGCCACCCCGGCCACAACCATCGCCCGCACCGTCACAAGGCCAGAGCGGCGGCCTGGGGGATCTGCTCAAGGATGCCGCCGGCGGTATCTTCGGTAGCGGCAGTGGCAGCCGCCGCAGCGATTCGCCCTTGCAGGCCATGGTCAAGTCGGCCGCGCGCAGCATCGGTTCGCAGGTTGGCCGTGAACTCATTCGCGGCGTGCTCGGCACCCTGATGAAGAAACGCTGATCCGCCACCGCCCGCGCTGTCCGGACATCCGTACGGCGCGCGGGCAGCCCAGGGTTTACAATCGCGGCCATGACTGCCGCTCACTCCCCCGTCCATTCCACCCCGCGCCAGGCCTTCCTGGGCGGCTTGCTGCTGGCCATCGTCGGCGCCATTTTCTTTTCCGCCAAGGCCATCGTGGCCAAGCTGATGTACCGCTATCAGGTCGATGCGGTCATGGTGATCACCTTGCGCATGGTGTTTTCCTTCCCCATGTTTGCCGCCGTGGCACTGTGGAAGGCCCGCACCCAGCCGCCGCTGGCGCGCGCCGACGTCCTGCGCATCGTGGTGCTGGGCTTGATGGGCTATTACCTGTCGAGCTTCCTCGATTTCCTCGGGCTGCAATACATCTCCGCCGGGCTGGAACGGCTGATTCTGTTCCTCACCCCTTCCTTCGTGATGCTGATCGCTTTTTTCTTCTTCAAGCGCAAGGTCGGTGCGATCGAATGGGGCGCGCTGCTCGTGTCCTACTTCGGCACCGTGCTGGTGCTGCAGCATGATCTGCACACCGGCGGCAGCAACGTCCTCCTCGGCAGTGCCCTGGTGCTGGGCTCGGCCTTGAGCTATTCGATCTATCTGATTGCTTCCGGCGAGCTGGTCAGGCGGGTCGGCGCGGTGCGGCTGGTGGCCTATGCCATGTGCGTCTCCAGCGTGGCCTGCGTGATCCAGTTCTTCGTGTTGCGCGCTCCCTCTGATCTGGTCACGCAGGTGGCGGCGGTGTACCAGCTGTCCTTGTTCAACGCCGTGTTCTGCACCGTGCTGCCGGTGTTCCTGACCATGGTGGCGGTCTCTCGCATCGGTGCGCCCACTGCCGCCCAGGCCGGGCTGGTGGGGCCGGTGTCGACGCTGTTCATGGGCGCGGTCTTGCTGGATGAGCCCATCACCGGCATCCAGCTGGCCGGCACCGCCCTGGTGCTGGCCGGCATGTGGCTGCTGTCGCGCAAGAAGCGCTGAGGCGTTTTATACTGCCTCACAAAAGTGAATTTTCAGGCGCGAAACCGAGCACCAACCACCAACCAGGAGACCCAGATGGCAAAAGCAATCCGCATGAGCAAGACCGGCGGCCCCGAAGTGATGGAATACGTGGACGTGGAAGTGGGCGAGCCAGGCCCCGGTGAAGTCCGCATCCGCCACGCTGCCGTCGGCCTGAACTTCATCGATTGCTACTTCCGCTCCGGTCTCTATCCCCAGCCGCTGCCCGCCGGACTGGGGCAGGAAGGCGCCGGCACCATCGAAGCGGTGGGGCCGGGCGTGGCCGGTTTCCAGGTCGGCGACCGCGTGGCCTACGCAGGCCGCCCCAATGGGGCCTACTGCGAAGCGCGGGTGATGCCCGCTGACATCCTGGTCAAGCTGCCCGATGCCATCAGTTTCGATACCGCCGCCGCCATGATGCTGCAGGGCATGACCGTGCAATACCTGCTGCGCCAGACCTATGTCGTGCAGCCCGGCGAGACCATCCTGTTCCACGCCGCGGCCGGCGGTATCGGCTTGATCGCCTGCCAGTGGGCACGCGCGCTGGGTGTGAACCTGATCGGCACGGTCAGCAGCGACGAGAAGGCTGCGCTGGCCAAAGAACATGGCGCTGCCCACGTGATCAACTACAAGACCGAAAACTTCGTCGACCGCGTCAAGGAAATTACCGGCGGCAAGGGCGTCCCGGTGGTCTACGACTCCATCGGCAAGGACACCTTCACCGGCTCGCTGGATTGCCTGCGCCCGCGCGGCATGATGGTCAGCTTCGGCAATGCCTCCGGTCCGGTGGCGCCGTTCGGCGTGTCCGAACTGGCTTCCCGCGGCTCCTTGTTCCTGACCCGGCCTTCGCTGGGCAACTACATCTCCACCCGCGCCGAACTCGACGCCACCGCCGGTGACCTGTTCGACATGGTCGAGAGCGGCAAGATCAGCATCGAGATCAACCAGCGCTATGCCTTGAAGGATGCAGGCCAGGCGCATGCCGACCTGGAAGCGCGCAAGACCACCGGTTCGACCATCCTGATCCCCTGATGGCCGCCTGATTCATCCCGACTGACGCCAGCCACAAGAGAAAGCCTCATGGACCAGCCACCGCGCGAGCCCGGCCTCGACAACCCCATGGGGCATCCCCCCGAGCAGGCCACAGGCAACGACGGCTCGCCCAAGTTCGGGCGGCTGTTGCTCGTGCTGATCTGCGCGGTGCTCATGATCGTCTTCATCACCTTTGCCAGCGAAGCCTATTTTTCCTAGTTTTTTGCCGAATATCGAAATTATTCGGCATGGATCTCGCAAGTTATCGGTTTTTGCTCACGACTATGCGCAGATCGCGCATTTTTCTCCGTCTTGATCGTCAAATGCAGCCTTTGACGTTTGGGTGAGTTTCTTCACCCGAGCGCCTCCAGGGAGAACATTTTTGGCGGGAGAGGGAGATGGGAAGGAGCTGGCGTACGGTCGTCGTCCGGTGTGGCCGACTGGCCTTGGCATTGGCGTGGGCATGCGGCCTGCACGGGATGGCGGCAGCCGAGAACGGGGTCACAGCGCAAGAGATCGTCCTGGGCCAGTCCTCGCCCTTTACCGGACCGGCCGCCGAGGTCGGCCGGGATTTTCAGGAAGGAGCGCGCAGCTATTTTGCCCAGGTCAATGCCCGCGGCGGCGTCCATGGCCGACGCGTGCGGCTGTTGAGTCTGGATGACGGCTACGATCCTGAACGCACCCTGGCCAATACCCAGCAACTGATCTGGCGCGACAAGGTCTTCGCGCTGTTCGGCTTTTCCGGCACGCCTACGGTCCTGGCGGCATTGCCGGCCATCCGCGAGGCCGGTATTCCGCTGATTGCGCCGCACACGGGCGCGGTCGCCCTGCGCGAGCCTTTCCATCGCCTGATCTTCCACGTACGCGCCAGCTACGCGCAGGAAACCGACTTCCTCCTGCGCCAGTTGCAAGGCAATGGACGGGTGAGGGTGGCGGTGTTCTACCAGAACGACGAGCTGGGCAAGAGCCTGCTGGAGAACCTGCGCCAGCGCGTGAGCGTCTACGGCCTGACCCTGGTGGGCAGCCGGCCCATCGAGCGCAACAGCGATGAGGTTTCGGCCGCGGCAGAAAAATTCATGCAGATGCGCCCCGATGTGGTGATCCAGGCGGTGTCGTATCGACCGGCGGCCGCGCTCATCACGCACATGCGCGCAGCCGGCTATCTGGGAGGTTTTTCCAATTACTCCTTCGTCGGCAGCCAGTCGCTGGCCGCGCGCCTGCAGCAGGCCGGTGTCGGCACCGAGATTACCCAGGTGGTGCCGTTCCCCAACAAGGCCAGACTGCCCATCGTCTATGAGTATCAGAAAGCCATGGACAGCAGCGCCTCGCGTGCGGGCTGCAACTTCATCGGTCTGGAGGGCTACATCGCTGCCCGCGTGCTGGTGGAGGGCCTGCGCCGTGCCGGTCCCCATCTCACGCGTGCCGGCCTGATCCGGGCGCTGGAGAGCATCACCCCGGCCAACTACGATGGTGGCGGTTTCAGTCTGCATTTCAGCCGCACCGATCACAGCGGTTCGGATTTCGTCGACCTGACCGCCATCGGCACGGGCGGGCGCTTCATCAATTGAGGGGCAGCGCGGCGGGCCAGCAGGCCGGGTCGGTGTTGGGCTACACTGTGGCGCTGCGCCCGGCGACCGGTCGGACGCTTCCGCCACCTTCATTGCAAGGACTTACCGTGACCGGCTCCCGTTCTCCTTCCCTGGCTGCGCCCCATTACTCGGGGGTGGCGCTGATGGCCGCCTGCAGCGCCGGCTTCCTGTGGGGCACCGGTGCCCTGGTGGTCAACATCCTGATTGCGCAATACGGTTTTGCTCCCGGCGACATCTCCTTCTGGCGCTTTGCGGTGGGTGCCGTCTTCCTGTGCCTGGTGTTCGGCACCCGCATCCATCTGCCGACCCTGCGCACGTTGCTGCTGCCCGTGCTGCTGGCCGGTACCACCATGGCGGGTTACGTGCTGTGCTGGTTCCTCGGGATAGAGCGCATCGGCGCGGCTATTCCCACCCTCATCGCTCTGTGCCTGCCGCCGGTGTTCTCCACCTTGATCGCGCTGCTGCGCGGACAGGACAGGCTGGACTGGACGCTGGCGACCGTACTGACCGCTGCCCTGGGCGGCACCGTGCTGATCGTGGCGCGGCACCAGAGCGCCGATACGGCGGGGTCGGGCCAGATGGATCTGATGATCGGCCTGCTCTGTTCGGTGGCCTCGGCGCTGCTCTATACCGGCTTCACGCTGGTCAGCGGACGGCTCTCCGCGGCCCTGGGGGCAGGACCATCGGCCACCTGCCTGACCGTGGTGGCGGCCCTGGTGATGGGCCTGGCCAGCCTGGCCCGGCCGCTGCACTGGCCCAGCGGCCTGCCGCCGCAGGCCTGGTATCTCTACCTGGGCGTGGTCACGGCGGCCCTGGCGCTGCTGGTGTTCAGCTGGGGCGCCGCGCGCCTGACCCCTACGGCCCTGACCGTGGCCACGCTCATCGAGCCGCTCACCGCCGTGCTGCTGGCGGCCCTGCTGCTGGGGCAGACCCTGAGCCCCAGCCAGTGGCTGGGCGGCGCGCTGCTGCTGTTGAGCATCTGGGGACTGGGCAAGCGGCTGGGACGGCCGCCGCATGGCTGAGGACGATCAGTCCTCCGGCTGGCCGTTCTTGTCGACCTTGATGCGGATGTGCCGCGTCACCCCGCTGGGGCCGGGGAAGTCATCAAAGGCGGCGCGTACCATGGCCGGCATGGCCTCCGCCAATCCAGCGCGCTGGCCTTCGCTGTCCACCACCACATCGAACAGCTTCTTGCCGTCGCTGGCCTGGCTGATGCCGATCTGCAGCCGCCGCAGGAAGACCGGATAGCTGGTCGTCTGCATCGGTGCGCCATACCAGAAGGGATCGTAGAAGGGACCATAAGGCCCGTAGAAGCCGAACGGACGTGGTCCGAAGCGCCCCCAGCCCGGACCCGGACCATAGAAGAAGGGATCGTAGGCCGGCTGGCTCACCACCACCTGCCCGGTATTCATGCCGTAGCTGAAGCTGACCTGCAATTGCGCCGACTTCAGATCACGTGCCTCGGTAAATCCCAGGAACTGCAGCTCCTGGCGGATCAGGCCGGCATAGTTCTGGTATTGCAGGTCGTTTTCCTGGTCCTTGGCCGGGGCGAAGGCATAGTCCTTCTGGTTGTCGCCGGGCGACCAGGCGTGGAAAGCGGTGACGTTGCTCTCGATGACCGAGGCGCAACCGGAGAGCAGCAAGCTGGCCGCTGCAAGAAGGGGGTAAAGCCAGCGTTTCATGAACGAACTCCATCAGAAAAAGGTCCGGCATCGGGTGCAAGGCCAGGATGCCATGGGCAGGGCGCTTGCGCGGCGATATGAAGCAAAAGGCAGAAAGCCGGGCCTGGTCAGACTCTGCGCGAGGCCATTTTGATCCCGGGCGGCGAGTGCTCGCCGCAAAGCCGCATGGCGCCTGCCCGGCGCATCCCGATACGGGGCAAGTGCCGGTTTGGTCATTGTACTGGCCAGAGGGCGATATGAACCATGTTTCCCGCCGATGGTCCCTGAGGAAGGACGGCGCAGCAATTCAGGCCGATTCCATTCGCGCAGTGCGGGATGATTGGTAAAATCGGGTTTTTGCTGCACCTGAATTGGCTTTCCGCTGTCTTAGCCTTCACCTTAGCCATCATTTTTGACCTCCATTTCCCTTCCCGGACAGGCCTCCATGCGCACCGATACGCCCCAGACGATCTACCGTAAAGACTACGCCGCTCCCAATTACCTGGCCGACACCGTCGAGATGGGTTTCGACCTTGATCCCGCCGACACCCGTGTAGCCACCCGCATTACTCTGACCCGCAACCCCGCCGCCCGCGGCCGCGACCTGGTGCTCTTCGGCGAAGAGCTGGAACTGGTGGCCCTGCGCCTGAACGGCAAGACGCTCTCGCAGGCCCAGGGCGATTTCCGCATCGCCGGCGGTGTGCTGACCATCCCCGCCGCCCCGGCCAAGGTGACGCTGGAGATCGAGACCCTGGTGCATCCGGACCGCAATACTTCGTTGATGGGCCTGTATGTGTCCAACGGCAATTTCTTCACCCAGTGCGAAGCCGAAGGTTTCCGCAAGATCACCTACTTCCCGGACCGTCCGGACGTGATGGCCAAATTCACCGTCATGCTGCGCGCCGACAAGGCCCGCTATCCGGTGCTGCTGTCCAACGGCAACCTGATCGAGCAGGGCGACCTGCCCGATGGCCGCCACTACGCCAAGTGGGAAGATCCGTTCAAGAAGCCCTCTTACCTGTTCGCCCTGGTGGCCGGCCAGTTGGTCTGCCAGGAAGAAACCGTGCGCCTGCATTCGGGCCGTGATGCGCTGCTGCAGGTGTGGGTGGAAGAGGGCAACCTCGACAAGACCCAGCACGCCATGGATTCGCTCAAGAACAGCATCACCTGGGACGTCGAACGCTTCGGCCTGGACCTCGACCTGGACCGCTTCATGATCGTCGCCGTCGGTGACTTCAACATGGGCGCCATGGAAAACAAGGGCTTGAACATCTTCAACACCAAGTACGTGCTGGCCAATCCGCGCATCGCCACCGATGTCGACTTCGCCAACATCGAAGCGGTGGTCGGCCACGAGTATTTCCACAACTGGACCGGCAACCGCGTCACCTGCCGCGACTGGTTCCAGCTGTCCCTGAAGGAAGGTCTGACCGTCTTCCGCGATCAGGAATTCTCGGCCGACATGATCGGCAGCGACAGCGGCCGCGCCGTCAAGCGCATCGATGATGTGCGCGTGCTGCGCCAGGCGCAGTTCCCGGAAGATGCCGGTCCGATGGCACACCCGGTGCGTCCCGACTCCTTCGTCGAAATCAACAATTTCTACACCGTCACCGTCTACGAAAAGGGCGCTGAGGTCGTGCGCATGTATCAGACCCTGCTGGGCCGAGAGGGCTTCCGCAAGGGCATGGACCTGTACTTCAAGCGCCACGATGGCCAGGCCGTGACCTGCGACGATTTCCGCGCCGCCATGGCCGATGCCAATGGCCGCGACCTGTCGCAGTTCGAGCGCTGGTACAGCCAGGCCGGCACGCCCCTGGTACAAGCCGCGGTCGACTACGATGCCAAGCGCAAGACCCTGACCCTGACGCTGGAACAAAGCTGCCCGGCCACGCCCGGCCAGAAGAAGAAACAGCCCTTCCACATCCCGGTGGCCGTGGGCCTGCTGGATGCGCAAGGCCGTGACCTGGCGCTGACCCTGCAAGGCGAGAAGAAGGCCGGTGCCACCACCCGCGTGCTGGAACTGACCAAGGCCAAACAGAGCTTCACCTTCATCAACGTCGATGCAAAACCGGTGCCCTCGCTGCTGCGTGGATTCTCCGCCCCGGTGGTCCTGCAATACGATTACAGCGATGCCGAACTGGCCTTCCTGATGGCGCATGACAGCGATGCCTTCAATCGTTGGGAAGCCGGCCAGCGCCTGGCCACGCGTCGCCTGTTGAATCTGACGGTGGCCGTGCAGGCCGCGCGCCAGTCCGGCCACGTGGTGGCGGTCGACACCGTGCTCAACAACATCGAGCACGATGGTGCCCTGGCTGAAGCCCTGCGTGCCACCCTCAAGGACGAGTCGCTGGACCCGGCCTTCCGCGAACTGGTACTGACCCTGCCGTCGGAGACCATGATCGCCGAACAGATGGAAGTCATCGACCCGCACGCCATCCACGTGGCGCGCCAGTTCCTGCGCCGCTCGCTGGCGCGCGAACTGCGTGAGGACCTGCTGGCCGTGTATCGCGCCCACCAGACCCCGGGCGCCTACAGCCCCGACGCCGCATCGGCCGGCCACCGTGCCTTGAAGAACGTGGCCCTGTCCTACCTGGCCGAGCTCGATGATGAAGAAGCCATGGCCCTGGCCCAGCAGCAGGACCAGGACGCCAACAACATGACCGACCGCCTGGCCGCGCTGTCGGCGGTCTTGAACAGCGCCGCCCCCGGCAAGAGCGAAGCGCTGCAGCGCTTCTATGCCGAGTTCGAACAGGAAGCCCTGGTCATCGACAAGTGGTTCACCCTGCAGGCCACGGCCCGCAATGCCGATGTGAACACCGTGCGGACATTGACCGAGCATCCGGCCTTCACGTTGAAGAACCCCAATCGCGCCCGCAGCCTGATCTTCAGCTTCTGCAACGGCAACCCCTCGGCCTTCCATGCGCTGGACGGCAATGGCTATGCCTTCTGGGCCGAACAGGTGATCGCCTTGAACGCCAGCAATCCGCAAGTGGCCGCTCGCCTGGCGCGCAGCCTGGACCGCTGGCGCAAGTACACTCCGGCGCTGCAGGAAAAGATGCGCCTGGCCCTGCAACAGGTTGCAGCCACGCCCAAACTCTCGCGCGACGTGGCCGAAGTCATCACCAAGGCCCTGGCCGATTGATCTGTCAGACAGATAAATGACCCCTCACTCATTCATCCGATTCATTAAATAAAAACCACTGCAAGGAAGACCACCATGAAACGCATCAGCCTCACGCAACACCTGATCGAGCAGCAGCGCCTGCACAACAAGATCCCGTCCGAGCTGCGCCTCTTGATCGAAGTCGTCGGCCGTGCCTGCAAGTCGATCTCGCATGCGGTTGGCAAGGGCGCGCTGGGCGAAGTGCTGGGCAGCGCCGGCAGCGAAAACGTACAGGGTGAAGTGCAGAAGAAGCTGGACGTGATCTCCAACGAGATCCTGCTGGAAGCCAATGAATGGGGCGGTCACCTGGCGGCCATGGCCTCGGAAGAAATGGAGACCATCCACCGCATCCCCAACCGCTACCCCAAGGGCGAATACCTGCTGATGTTCGATCCGCTGGACGGCTCCTCCAACATCGACGTCAACGTCTCCATCGGTACCATCTTCTCGGTGCTGAAGGCCCCGGAAGGCATGACCGAGCCGACCGAGCAGGACTTCATGCAGCCCGGCACCAAGCAGGTCGCCGCCGGCTATGCCGTCTATGGCCCGCAGACCGTGCTGGTGCTGACCACCGGCGACGGCGTGCACTGCTTCACGCTGGACCGTGAAATGGGCGCCTGGGTGCTGACCCAGAAGGACATCAAGATTCCCGAAGACACCAAGGAATTCGCCATCAACGCCTCCAACCAGCGTCACTGGTTCCCGCCGGTCACCCGCTACGTGGATGAAATGCTGGCCGGTTCCACCGGTGTGCGCGGCAAGGATTTCAACATGCGCTGGATCGCCTCCATGGTGGCCGACGTGCATCGCATCCTGAACCGCGGCGGCATCTTCATGTACCCGGCCGATGCGCGTGAGCCTGGCAAGCCGGGCAAGCTGCGCCTGATGTACGAAGCCAACCCGATGGCCTTCATCGTCGAGCAGGCCGGTGGCGCCGCCACCGACGGCCAGCAGCGCATCATGGACATCCAGCCGGAAAAGCTGCACCAGCGTGTGGCCGTGTTCCTGGGGTCGAAGAATGAAGTCGAGCGCGTGACCTCGTATCACAAGGAGTAATTCTGCGGCGCGTGGTGCGCGCGTTGCAGACCATGCGCAAATCATGCGCAAACCATGCCGCCCGGTATATGCCGGGCGGCATTTTTTCTGCCGGCGGCTCCGTCTATGTTCTGGCCAGCCTGACCTGGTTGCGTCCGCCATGCTTGGCGTCATAGAGCGCGGCATCGGCGCGGCCCAGCAGGTCTTGCGCCGTACGTTCATCAGGCCGCAGCAATTCCATGGCGCAGACCCCGGCGCTGGCCGTCACCACGCCGGTTGGATTGCCGCGATGGGGCAGGTCCAGCGCCTGGATCTCGGCGCGGATCTTCTCGGCCACCTGCATGGCGCCGGCGGCATCGGTCTCGGGCAGCAGCATGACCATTTCCTCGCCGCCGTAGCGCGCGGCCAGGTCGCCCGGGCGGCGCTGGCGCTGCTTGAGAACCTCCGCGATGCGGCGCAGGCATTCATCACCAGCCTGGTGGCCATAGAGGTCGTTGTACTGCTTGAAGAAATCCACATCGATCATGATCAGCGACAGCGCCGACCCGCTGCGCGCCGCGCGCCGGAACTCCGCTACCAGCGTGGTATCGAGATGGCGTCGGTTGGCCAGGCCGGTCAGGCCATCCTGGTGCGCCAACTGCTCCAGGCGCTGGTTGGCCTGGTGCAGTTCGCCCATGACTTGCAGCGCGCGGTCTTCGGCGACCAGGCGCAGTTCGATCTGGCCGATCAGGCGCCAGCCGAACACGGCGATGATGATCAGCAGCAGCAATACCGCCACGCCATAGACGATGGTCTGCTGGCGCCACGGGGCCAGGACTTCATCACGGGTGGAGGTCACCGTCACCAGCAGCGGGAAACCCTGCACCGGCTGCCAGGACACGTAGCGATCGATATCATCCAGCGGTGAATGCACCAGTGCGTGGCCGCTGCCGGTACTGGCCAGCACCGGGCCGATGGCCGGATCGCGGCTCAGGTCAACGTCGACGAAGGCCGGATTGAAGGGCTGGCGCGTGAGTACCTTGCCGGGGCGCAGCAGCAGCAGGATGGCGCTGTCGCGCCCGATCTCCACCGTCTGGTAGAGCGCATTGAAGTGATCCAGCCGCAAGGTCGCCAGCAGCAGTCCGGCGAAGCGGCCATCGGGATGATTCAGGCGGCGCGACATGGGGATGATCCACTGGTCGGTACTGCGGCTGAGCAAGGTCGGATGGATGTGCGGTTCGGGATCGTCGTGATCGCGCTGATAGATGAAGTACTCGCGGTCGGCATTGTTGGCATCGGCCGCGCGTGGCGGCGAGGAACTGGCGACCCGGTTGCCGTGCTCATCGAAGATGTAGAGCCCGTCGAGCTGCGGCATTTCGCTGGCCAGCCGGCGCAGGATGGGGCTCATGGCATGCAGCTGCGCGTGGTTGGCACCGGTCTCGTCGATGCGGTCGCTGATGTTGATCAGGGCGCCATGGGTGGCCTGGAACACGTCATAGGCATGGCGCGCCAGGGTGCGGGCGATGTTGCCCGAATAGATGCGGGTGTTGTCCAGCTGTACCATGCGTGCGGCCAGGCTTTGCCAGATGTGACCGGCAGCGATGGCCAGGCAGATCAGCACGACGAACAGCCGTGCCCGCCGCGCTACCGAATGGCGCGCTACCCGCCCTGCCTTTGCCAGCATTGGCCGCATGTAATGTCTCCCCCTCCTGCCGGTCTGCGCCCTCCCCAAGGACGACCGTGGCTGCCAGTATAAGGTCTGGCTCAGCCGTACTGGCCCCGATCAGTCCACGAAAATGCCCTCAATTCATGCTCTGCACCGCAGGTCGGCGCATCAGCCTGACGCTGTGCAGGGCCGTCAGTACCACCGACAGCCAGATCGGCACATAGGTACCCAGCTGCGTCAGTCGCAGGCTTTCGCCCAGCACCGCCATGGCCACCAGCACCAGCAGTACCGGTTCCACGTAGCCCAGGATGCCGAACAGGCCCATGGGCAACAGCTTGCCGGCACGCAGGTAGCTGGTCAGGGCGATCATGCTCAGGATCCCCAGACCGGGCAGCAGCAGCCACATGGCCGGCGTGTGCAGGGTGGGCAGCGAGGCCGGGCTCATGATGAGGGCGACCAGCGACGGCAGCGCCAGCACCATCAGTTCCACCGCGAAGATGAGCATCGAATCCAGACGGATGCGCCGACGCAGGATGAAGTAGGGCGGATAGCCCAGCGCCACCGCCAGCGTCGGCCAGGAGAAGGCGCGCGTCATCCACAGTTCATGCGCCACGCCGATGCAGGCGCACAGCACCGCCAGGCGCTGCAGCAGGTCCATCTTCTCGCCATAGTGGAAGCGGCCCACCAGCACCATCGACAGGGGCAGCATGAAATAGCCCAGCGAGACTTCCAGTGCCCGGCCATTGACCGAGCCCCACAGGAAGAGCCATTGCTGCAAGCCCAGCAAGGCCGCCATGAGCAGCAGCAGGAGCACGCGCGAGGGACTGGCCAGCAGTTCGGCCATGGCCGCGCGCAGGCGCGGCAGTTCTCCGCGCCAGGCCAGCAGGCCGAGCACGCACAGCAGGGTAATGAGGATGCGCCAGGCAAAGATGTCCGTGCCATCCAGTGGCGCCAGCAGACGGGTATAGCCGGAGAGAAAGGCGAACAGGGAAGAGGCCAGCACGGACAAGCCGATGCCGCGGCCGACAAGTTGAGGATTCATCACGGGACCGGGTGTGTCCGGCGCAAGGAAGAGGCGCCGGCAAAAGCGCGATTCTACGGCATGCCGGGCCGGTCGGTGGCGCCCATGCAGAAAGCCCCGGTCGGGGCCGGGGCTTCGGGGGCGAGGCGAGAAGCGAGGATCATGCCCCCGGAGACGTGCCCATCGGGCCATCCTTCAGTTCACGCGCGTAGTTGTTGGGACGACCATTGGGCACTTCATAGCTCTTGCGGTCGATGTACTGGCCGTTCTGGCCGCTTTCCTGCATGGCGGCCGGCGAGCTGGTCTGGTCGCCCTGGTAGTTGTAGTACTGCGACTGCGACGACGTGGAGTCATATTGCTGCTGCGGGCTGGTCTGCATGGAACTGCCGTCCTGATCATAGGACTGCGCATAGGCACCCGTGGCGAAGGTGGCAGCGGCCAGCACGGCGGCGGTGAGGAAGGTCTTGGTCATGGCTGTTCTCCTTTATCCTTGGTTGCGCATTCGATGCTGCCGAATGCAGTCGGGACTTCAGTGGCGGATCGGGGCTTGCTTGCATCCGCAGGGGGGCCTTCGTTTCCTGGAAGCAGGCATGGCAGCTTGGCGGGTCGCCTGCATTGCGTGAAAACTTGGCTTCATCATAGGAATCCCGATGCAGCGCGGCAGTCGGAAAGGCCAGCATGTTCTTGTCGGACGATTCGCGCGCCTCTGACAGCGGGGCTGGAGCGGCACAGGCAAAACATGCCGGTTTCCGGATGGATGCAAAAGTGAATGCAGTTCACCTCATCAGTGAATGCGCCGCATCATTGAATAATTCAGGCTCCATTCGGATGCGAGCAGACCAGGTCCTTGCCTTCGCAGTGCCTGTCAGCGTGCCAGCTGACACGCGCCCCCGGTTTCGTTACAAGACGTATCGTTGCGTCATTGCCGCGCATCTCCGGGGCAGCACGGCGGCGCTGCTGCGCGAGCTTGTGTGAGGATGTGCTGAAGGCGCGCTGAAGGTGTGCTGCCGCCGAGATGATCGGATCGGGGCTTTGTTCTGTGGACAACCATGCCGCTTGATCTGCGACAGGTGACGGCCAGATCGCTGTGGCAAAAATGCGCTGCTCTCTCGCCACGCGCGAAATGCGTTTTGGCGTGGGGCGCAACCGGGGTTATGCTGAAGCGGACATGATTTGCTCGCACCGCCTGTTCAGGGCCGCGTGATGAAGCAGAAGAAAAGGGGGGGACCATGCACACACCATCCTGCGCCACGGCACTGGCCGTCTTTACGGTGCTCACTGCGCTCACGGCGCTGACCGCGCCGCCGACGGTGCAGGCGGCCGATTGCAGCAAGGTCGTCATCTCGGCTGATTCCGATTACGCCCCCTTGCACTGGTATGACGGCAAGCGGCTGACCGGGGCCAGCATCGAGATCGCCACCCGTGCCTTGAGTGCGCTCAACATCCCCTACGAGGTGCGCTACGTTGGCCCCTTCCATCGGGTACTCAAGGAAGCCGAGAGCGGCGAAGTGGCCATGGTGTCCTCGCTCAAGAACACGCCGGAGCGCCAGCAATATCTGGCCTTTGCCTCCGTGCCGCTGTTTGTCAATCCGATTGCGGTATTCGTGGCGCGCGACAAGCACTTCGCCTATGCGGGCTGGAAGGACCTGGTCGGCAAACGTGGCGCCATCACGCTGGGCAACCAGTTTGGTGGCGGCTTCGATGAATTCCTGCGCGACCATCTCACCATCGAGACGGCGCAAAAGTTTTACATGAATTTCACCAAGCTCGATTCAGGGCGGATCGACTATCTCATTACCGGTTACTACAACGGCATGATCTACCTGAACCAGACCGGCCAGACCGATCGCTTCATGCCCCTGCGCCCCTTCGTCAGCGAGAGCGACAATTACATCGCCATGAGCCGCGCCAGCCCCTGCGTGAAGCTGCTGCCCCGCATCAACGCCCAGCTGGAAGCCATGCAGAAGCGCGGTGAACTGCGCGCCGTACTGCAGAGCTTCGAAACCGATTTGCGCATCGACACCGCCAATCCCGCCGATGGTGACCGCGCCAGGTGAGGTGCGGTGCGTCGCTCTCGCTTTTCATCTTCCTTTCTCCATCCGGCTGGCGCCTCACGCGTGACTTATGGTGAGTAGCTGTGACTTCCGGTGACACATGAGACCTGGCCGGCAGATTTATCTTTCTTTCAGGAACTCTCCCGGCTCAGCCTTGGTCTAGGAGTGGCTCGTATTTGTTTCGGGAACAGCGGGACGAAACGAGACAGTCGGAAATGCACAACAGAGCGGGTCGCCAAGCTTGGAATCCATGGAGAAAACCAGCCGACCCCGGTAGCATCCCTCGACTGAAAAAAGTCGCAATGCAGCGACTTGATGGCGCAACGGAGCGTCTCGCGCGACAGCGCAAGTGGCCAATGATGGCCCTTCCTCCACTCCAACATCAACAACATCATGCGCGCCTGGATCAATCATCTCAATTACTCACGCAAGTTCGTCCTGATCGGCGCACTCGCTTTCTTGCTGTTCATCGTGCCCACCACCATCCTGGTGCGCGCCAACCTCAATGACCTGGCCACCGCCCAGCGCGAAGGCCTGGCCATTGCGCCCGGACGTGATCTGCTGTTGCTGCTCAAGCAAATGCAGCAGCATCGCGGACTGTCGGCCCTGTATCTGGCCGATGGCGATGGTGCAGCGGCCGGTCGCGCGGAGCGCCAGAAGGAGGTCGATGCGAGTTTCGAACGTGTGCGCAGCGGTCTGCTGCCCTTGCAGGACAAGACCCTGAGCGCAGCACTGGACAGCCTGAATGCCGACTGGCATACGCTGACGCAAAATATCGCCGCCAAGTCCATCAGCGGTGCACAGAGCAACCAGCAGCATGGGCAACTGATCAAGCGCGAGCTTGAGCTTCTGGATGATCTGGCCAACAGTTCCGGCCTGGCACTGGAAGCCGAAGCCGCCCTGTTCTATGTACAGCGCGCAGTGATGTCCGAGCTGCCGCAACTGACTGAAGCACTGGGCCAGGCGCGTGCGCGCGGCGCCGTGATCCTGGGACGCGGACAGGCGGATGCCGAAGAGCGCGCCCGCCTGGAAAATCTTGCCGACCGCGCCCGCCGCAGCTACGACAGCGCGCGTCGCTCACTGACGCTCGCAGCCGGGCGTCACCCCTTGCCCGCCGAGGTGGAAAGCGCACGTGCAACTGCCGTGACCGCCGCCGACGAAGCCTTCAAGCTGGCCGACAGCGCCATCGTGCAGGCCGATTCGCTGACCATGCCGGCGCCGCAATGGGTCTCCACCATGACGCGCATCATCGATACGCAATTCGCGCTGGTCAACGCTTCCTTTGACATGATGCGCGACGGGCTGCAGGCCAAGATCCCGCGCCTGCGCAATGAGCTCATCGTGCTGTGCGCGTCGCTGGCGGCACTGGCGCTGGCGGCACTGTGGGTGATGGTGGCCATCACGCGCGCCACTACCGGTGCGCTCTCTGAAGCGGTACGCCTGACCGAAGCCGTCTCGTCCGGCGATCTGACCCAGCACGTCGAGATCACGGGCAGTGACGAGGTGGCCCGTCTGCTCTTGGCCATGCAGGCCATGATGGCGCAGTTGAGCAAGGTGGTGGGTAGCGTGCGCAGCAATTCCGAAAGCGTGGCCACGGCCAGCGCCCAGATTGCCCAAGGCAATGCGGACCTGAGCAAGCGTACCGAGGAACAGGCCAGCGCCTTGCAGCAGACGGCCGCCTCGATGGAAGAACTGGGCTCGACGGTGCAGCAGAATGCCGAGGGCGCGCGCCAGGCCGGCCAGCTGGCGCGCGATGCCGCCGAGGTCGCCAGCCAGGGTGGCGCGGTGGTGCAGCAGGTGGTGCAGACCATGCAGGGCATCCATGCCAGCTCGGATCGCATCAGCGACATCATCGGTGTAATTGATGGCATCGCCTTCCAGACCAACATCCTGGCGCTCAACGCCGCGGTGGAGGCGGCCCGTGCCGGCGAGCAGGGACGCGGCTTCGCGGTGGTCGCCACCGAGGTCCGCAGCCTGGCCCAGCGTTCGGCCACGGCGGCGCGCGAGATCAAGGAGTTGATTACTGCCAGCGTCGACCAGGTGGGACAGGGCACGCAACTGGCCGACCAGGCCGGCAAGACCATGGAGGAGATCGTGACCTCGATTCGCCGCGTCAGCGACATCATGGTCGGCATCAACGCCGCCACGGCCGAGCAGAATACCGGCATTGCCCAGGTGGGCCAGGCCGTCACACAGATGGACAACACCACGCAGCAGAATGCGGCACTGGTGGAAGAAAGTGCCGCAGCAGCCATCAGCCTGTCGGACCAGGCCCGCGAGCTGGTGCAGGCGGTGGCCGTTTTCCGGGTGGGACGCATGGCGCTGAGGGCCTGAAGCGACTTTGCCGGGGCGGCAACAGCAAAGGCCCGCAGCGTGATGCTGCGGGCCTTTCTGCATGCGGGGAGGAAATGGCCGCGCGTGAGCGCTGCCGGCAGATCAGGGAAGGATCAGCGGTAGAAAGCTTCGACCCGGCCCTTGAGCTTGGTCAGCATGGGATTGCCCTTGCGATCGAGGGCGCGGCCGGCGGGGATCTTGATCCAGCCTTCGCTGATGCAGTACTCGCTGACGTTGTTCAATTCCTTGTCGTTGAGCTTGATGCCGATGTCGTGCTCGAACAGGGCGGCATCGTAATGCGGGCTGCGGGGATCGATGCTGAGTCGATCGGGGAGGGCGGGGCGTTGTGCGGTATCGTTCATGGGCGCGATTATCGGATATAAAAACCGCCAAGACAATGGCTCTGCGGCCTGCCGGCGCCGCGCGTCGTGCTGGCCCTGGCCGCACGGCAGCGGGCGATGGCGGGCACTCGGCTATAATGTCGGGCCTTGGCCGCTGGCCCGCCCCGCTGGATGCTCACTGGCAAGCCATGTGAAGTTCGTGGTGCGGGGAGGGCGGTCCAACCCGTCAACCTGCCGGCACCGCGCCGGCTGCTGGAGAAAACATGAACAATCGTGCAAGAAAACGCCTGATCTACCGCCGTCATCGCATCGGCATGCTCATCGCCGCCATCGAATCCCTGATCGCTCTGGAAGAATCGATGCTGGAAGCCAAGAAGGCGGCCTGAGCAGTTGCATCGCTTTGGCGGGTGTTGTGCTCACCCTTGAAAGACCGGTCATTTGCCTGACCGGTTTTTTTTCGTCCTGCGATGCGTTACCCCGGTGCCATGGCGATGGCACCGGGGTAGTGCATCGCAGGCTGCTTCCTTGAGACTCCAGCATGTACGTCAACCAGACCCCATTTCATCAACAGGCGTGAGATGCGTTCGGTCCAGAACCCGGAGGGAGCGCCCCGTTTGGGCGAATTGCCGCGTGACGAATTTGGGTCAAGACGTCCGGTCTTGACCCACTCGCGCCTTGCACTTCATCCCAAACGGGACTCGCTCGCACTCACGCCTGTTGATGAAATGGGTTCTAAAGAAAAGTTGACCGGAGGGATGATTTTCTGTGAAATTGCGCAGTGGCATCGTCGCCAGCTCGCTTCGTTTGGTCGTGCTGGCCGACGGATCATCATCACGATTTCGGGGGAACATGGCATGGGGATGGCGAACACAGGGAAGGCGGGCCTGCTGTGCAGATGGCGTGGGGTGCTGCTGGCCGGCATCTGGCTGCTGGGTCAGGCCGATGCGTCGGCACAGGAGAGCACAGCCAGCCAGGCCGGCATCGTCAAGGTACTGCAAGGGGATGTACACGCCGAGCGTAGTGGCAAGAGCCGGCCACTGGCCATTGGTGAGCGTCTCTATGCGGGAGACCGCGTCGTGACTGCTGCGGCCAGCTCGGTCGGCTTCACCCTGCGTGACGACACGCTCATCTCGCTCGGCCCCAACAGCCAGTTCCTGCTGGAACGATTCGCCTACAGCGACAAGACCGACGAAGGAAACATCGCCGTGCGGCTCACCAAGGGTACACTGCGCTACGTCTCCGGACTGATCGGCAAGCGTACCCCGGAGAACCAGTTGCTGAGCACGCCGACGGCTACCATCGGCATTCGTGGAACCGATTTCATCGTGGAGGTGCCCGGTGAATAAGCTACTGCTCCCCTTGTCGACGAACTGCGCCCTGATGGCGCTGGTCGTCCTGCTCGCAGCCTGTGCCGGACCCGGCGAGCGTTTTGTTCTGCTGCCGCAGCCCGATGGTTCGGCCAGCAGCATCGTGGTCAAGACTGCCAGCGGTGAGACCGCGCTGACCTCTCCCTACGCTGCTGTCCAGACGCGCGCAGGCAAGCCCGAGCCTGTGCAGACACTGTCGGCGGCTGAAGTGGAGCGCCGTTACGCCGAGGTCATGCGCAGCCTGCCGGCACGCCCGCGCAGCTACGACTTGTTGTTCGAACTGGGAACGGACCGCCTCACGCCGCCCTCCCAGGAATTGCTCAAGAAGGCCATCGCCGAGATCAAGGAATTCCCGGCCGGTGAATTTGTTCTCACCGGTCACGCCGACAATATCGGCAGTGATGCCACCAACGATGCCTTGTCGCTGCGCCGCGCGCGCCTCATCGAGCGCGAGCTGCAGCGGGCAGAGGTCAAGGCCCTGAGCATCGAGGTCATCGGCAAGGGAGCGCGCGATCCCCGGGTCCCGCAAAAACGCGGCGTGGCCGAGCCGCGCAACCGCTTCGTGGAAATCAAGATCCGCTGAACCAGCGCGCTTGCCTGGCAGCACAATCGCTCCCGGTCGTCGTCTCTCACCTCGGCAATGGTCAGGATAATCACGCCAGGCTGGTCGGGCCACGGCCTCATCGAGGCTCTTCAGACATGTGTCGGCGCCCCCCGTTGCCTCAGTGATCTCCCGGCCAAAATAAATCGTTGACTATCCAATAGCTCAGCAATGACGTGTGTGCGATACAGATAGGAAATTTCCTGATATTCCCGAATTTATATAAAACATAAGATCACGCCATCGCATCAACCTTTCCAATGCAGGCGGACATGGCCATGATTGATTTTCTCCTCCACTACGGCAGCTATCTCGCTGCGTTCTACGCGGCATACGTCGTGGTCGGCATGGCCTTGTCGGGCCTGTTCCTGTGGCGAGTACTCAAGCGCAAGCCGGCCATGCGGCCTACGCCTGCCAGAACGGACCAGGCGCAGTGTGATATCTCGTGAGGTTCATGGGCGCGGTGCGCAAGTGCCGCTGTCATTGCACCGCCTCGATGGTCGTGAGCAGTTGCTCGAATGAGCAGGGTTTGGTGAGCAGGGCTGCAAACACCCCCAACGCCTGCCAGGAGTTGCTCATGGGGGTGGCGCTGAGCAATACCACCGGAATGGTCGAGAACCGTACATCGGCCTTGATCCGGCTCGCCAGTTCGAAACCATCCATCACCGGCATGCGCAGATCGGTGAGCACCACATCGACCGGGGCCCCCGTACTGGCCATGAGCGCCAGCGCATCCTCGCCGTTACCGGCTTCCAGCACCTGATAACCTGCGCCCTGGAAGACCTCCGCAAAAATGGTTCTGACATCCTTGTTGTCTTCAACGATCAGCAGGGTACGAGCGCGACTGCTCGGATTCATGAAGCGATCTCCGGGTGGATTGGCTACGTCCTGAGATCAGAACGAACGGCATCGCGATTATGTGACCGAAATGGAAATATCTGCATCAGTCAATTCCTGTTTCACGGGAAAGATTCGCTGACGACGGTGTAAGAATATGTGCTTCACCTGCGCGTCGTTGTGCGGCCCGCTAGAATGAGCGTCTCGGTGGCTGGAACGCGTTTCACCCATAGGGATACGTTCTCCCGGTGTCACCCTCATTTGCCAAGGACCCATGATGTCTCCGGAAAGCCTGTTGCTGTTCCTTCCTTCCTGCTTCGCGCTGAACATGGCCTTTGGCCCCAACAATCTGCTGTCCATCACCATTGGCGCGCACCATGGCCTGCGACATGCACTGCTGGCGGCAGCGGGTCGCCTGGTGGCGTTTGCACTGATGATCGGCGTGGCCGCCGTGGGCATGGGCGCTCTGCTGATGGCCTCGCAGATGGCCTTTACGGTGGTCAAGCTGCTGGGGGCGGCGTATCTGATCTGGCTGGGTTGCAAGCTCATTTTCGCCAGGGTCGAGGTAAGCGGGCAGGGAGCTCAACCGCTGCAGCGCAGTATCACCGAACATGCCCGCAAGGAATTTTTGGTGGCCATCGGCAACCCCAAGGCCATCCTGGTGTTTACTGCGTTCTTCCCGCAGTTCGTGGTGCCTGAAAATTATTTATCCAGTTTTCTTACTCTGGGCGCGATCTTCCTGGTGCTGGAACTGGTGGCCATTGCGGCCTATGCCTACGCGGGAACGCGGCTCAAGGGGCTGATGCAGAATGCGCGTGGCCTGCGCTGGATGAACCGCATCAGTGGCGCGATGATGGTCTTCTTCGGCACGCTGCTGGCGCTGGCCAGGCGACCCTAGGAGAAGCTCAGTTCCAGGCCAAGCATCCTGGAGACGAGAAACGTTGCCACGCCCAGGACCACCAGCGAGATCACGAACAGCGCCGCCACCTTGCCGCTGGCGCGCAGGACCGCGTTGCGCTCGGCTTGCTTGCCCTTCTTGCCCTGGTCGTAGTGCCATTTGATGGCGTAGAACATGCCAATGCCGAGCACGGCAAGCTTGAAGATGATGAAGACGATTGGAACCCAATCCATGATGTCGACCATTCGATTCGCTGGAAGAAAAATCCGGTGCCAGCTTTGCGAATCCGAAAGTAGCAGAGGTGAGTCACCGTTTCCGTAACGGTGACGTGTGCATTCTAACCAAGGCAATGCGTCAGGGTCCAGCAGACAAGATCCATACAAGCGCATGGATTGTTTTTTGGTCCCGGTTTAGGTTCATTTCATCAGGAGCTGGAGCTGGCCCACCGCTTCATTGACGTGCTCGATCTCGTTGGTCTGATTGTGCGCGGAAGTGCTGATGGTCTCGATGATCTCGCTGATGTTGTTGATGGACTCGACCATGGTGCTCATGGTCTTGCCGGCGTTCTTGACCAGATCCGCGCCCTGTCGGGCCTCATTGACCGAGCCGCCGATGAGGGTCTTGATTTCGCTGGCCGAGGTCGCCGTGCGTTGCGCCAGGCTGCGTACTTCACCGGCGACCACCGCAAATCCGCGTCCGTGCTCGCCCGCGCGGGCTGCTTCCACGGCTGCATTGAGGGCCAGCAGGTTGGTGCGGAAGGTGATTTCGTCGATCACGGCGATGATCTCGGTAATCTTGACCGCACTGGTATTGATCGCGGCCATCTTGTGTACCACCTCATTCATGACTTCTCCGCCCTGCACGACGACGGTCGAGGTGGACTTGACCAGCTGATTGGCCTGCTGCGCGCTGGCCGATCCTGCGCTCAATGCTTCGGACAGGCCCTTCACCGCTGCCTGCAGGGTCTGCGTGGCTTGAGTCTGGACGGTCACGTCGGTGGCATATTTGACGACCTTGAAGACCCGCCCATTCATGTCGAAGATGGGGTTGTAGTTTGCCTGCAGCCACAAGGCATCGCCATTTTTCTTGACCCGCCGATACAGTCCCGCGTCATATTCGCCCATGCCCAGCCGCTGCCAGAATTGCTTGTACTGCGGCGAAGCGCGCTCGGAAGGTTCGACGAAGATGGCGTGATGCTTGCCCTGGATCTCTGCAAGTGAATAGCCTACGGCGCGCAGGAAGTTGTCGTTGGCATGGAGGATATTGCCCTCCACATCAAATTGGATGACGGCGCGAACCTTGTTGATTGCCGTGATCTGCCCCGAGAAATCCGCTAGCTGCATTTGCTGCTGCGTAACATCGCGGGCATATTTGACGATCTTGAAGGGACGTCCCCAGGCATCCATGATCGGGTTGTAGGTTGCCTGAATCCAGACCTCGGCACCTGATTTCGTGATGCGGCGATAGAGGCGCTGATCGAATTGGCCGCGTCCGAGCTTCTGCCAGAACTGTGCATAGGCCGGTGCATTGCGCTCTTGCTCGTCGACGAAGATGCGATGATGCTGGCCTTTGATTTCGGCCAGCGAATAGCCCATGAGATCGAGGAAGTTCTTGTTGGCCTTGATGATCTTGCCGTCAAGCGTGAACTCGATGACGGCCACCGCTTTGTCAATTGCGGCGAGTTGTCCCAGCATGTCTGCTTTTTTTCTTCTGTAACGAGAGAAGAACGAGAGCGAATCAAGAAGAGCCATAACAGGAAGCTGAATAAGGGTTGATCTTTGGCTAGCGCCATCTCGGCGCAAGCGGGAGGGTCATTTTTCTGGTTGAATGGAGATGACCTCTTCAGGCCGTAGTGTATGGAGCGGGAGAAAAACAACCATCGGAGATTTCCTGATGGGCTGGCAGGGATGGTGGATGCGCGTTACCATTCGGCCGCTATGGCAACACGACAGAAAAAGGCAGCCCCGCGCAAGCGCGCCACCTCCAGAAACAGCAAGCAGAAACGCACAGGATCCATCCGCCGTTTTCTGATTTCCTTCACCAGTACGACGCTCGTTGTCTTCGGCATTGCCAGTTGCGTCATCAATACGCAGCTGACCGAGGGCTGGCGGGAGCGATTGAGCCTGCCTCATCTCGACCTGCCGCTCGAGGACGCGCCTGCGCCTGCGCGTCAGGCCGAACCGGGGCGCACGGTCACTCGCTTTGCGCAATGTCCGCAGTTCTTCCCTGGCGCGCATCCCGTGCAATTGCCTGCGGGCGCGCACTTGCGGGAATTGTGTTTCAGCGCCTTTGCCGTGCTCTACAACACGCAGACCAAAACGCCCTTGGTCGTAGTGGAGCGCCTGAATCGCTCAGTCCTGGTGCATGCCCGGGAGCAACATCGTACGGATCGGTTCTATCCGGAGTCGCGGCTGCCGCGCGCAGAGCGGGCGGAGCTGGAGGATTACCGGGGATCGGGCTACGCGCGCGGACATATGGCGCCTGCCGGGGACATGGCGACGCCGGAGTCGATGGCGCAGAGTTTTTCATTGGCCAATATGGTCCCGCAGAATCAGAAGCACAATTCCGGCCCCTGGTCCAAGATCGAAAGGGATACGCGCAAGTACGCCATGCGCGCGCGCGGGGATGTGTTCGTCTTCACAGGACCGCTGTTCGATGCCGCGCCAAGCACGATAGGACGAGGTCACGTTGCCGTGCCTGCGCGACTCTTCAAGCTGGTGTATGACGCCAGCAACGGCAGGTCCTGGGCGTATGTGCAGGCCAACCGCGCTGATACCGAGGTGGGAGCGCCGATGGATTATGCGGCCTTTGTGCGGCGGACGGGGTTGCGGTTGTTATGACCGCCGCAGTCTTTGCTGATATAGTTTGCGACGTCCGCGATCGGCAAGATGCGGACAAATAAAAAATCAATACATCTCCGCAAAGGAGATAGGGGGAAGAAAATGATAAGAAATGTCGCCAGGTTCAATACCTTGTTTGCCACATTGCGCCGTCTGCTGATCGGGTTTTTCTGTTTGCAATGTCTGGCTTCTTGTTCCGCTACCGGCCCTTTGTTCAGCGACGCGGGTCCCGTCCCGGTGGACAAAGGCAGAGTGTATGTCTACCGTCCGGATCTATGGGCCATGGGAGTGGTACGGGCGCTGATCAGTGTGGATGGTACGCCGACTTTCGAACTGGATAACAACGGCTATTCCGTGCTTGATCTCACCCCGGGGGCTCATGTGTTTGTGCATACCTGGGGCAAGAAGTTCTATACCACTGACGTCGTCACAGGCAAGCCCGTAACGGTGACCGTCGATGTCAAGGCAGGCCAGACGAAATACGTGATCCTTCGTTCGCAGGCCAACAGTCGCCTGACGGATTTTTCGCCAACGCCAACGATGCGAACGCAATACAGCTGGCAGATTTCTGAAATCGCGAACAGTATCGGGCAAGAAGAGATCGCCAAAACGCATTACCAGGCGCCTCTGCCTGCAGTCGTGGGGACGAAGTAATGAGGTGAGGAATCACTCCCCAGTGCTTGAGACGTCAGCGTTTCTCGTGACTGCGATGTATTGCGTATGGTCTGGCAGCGTAAGTGCCCAGTCTTTTCTTGAATTGCTCTTCGAAATCTAAATCAAAAATGAGATCCCTCGCGTTTCGCCTGCTCGTTGTGTGCCTGTTCGGCAGTCTATTGGTTGGATGCGCTACCAATATCGAATTGGCCCCCATTGATTCTGCAAGAGTTGCCAAGGTCGATGTGATCGATAATCGTCCGGCTGACACCAAGGTTTACAAGTCATCCGACTGGGCAAAGGCGGTCAGGTATCTTGGTGATGACAGTTTCTCTACGCCGCCGTTGAAGCAGTTGGCCGCACTTCTGGAGGTGAGACTGAAGCCGGGGTCGTTTACTCTCCAAGTTGATCAATTCCGTGTCATTGACATTTTCCCCATCAGAAAGGGCCAGGCAATGGCGGGCGCATTTTTCGGAATAGGGATCGCCTTGTCGGTTCGGGTTCCGACGAACGATGACAGCATTCAGTGCATTTTCTCCGGGAAGCTTGGCACGCATTTGATTGAGACTGCCGAAGGCGAGACTTACAAACTCTCTCCTGTCGGCGTAATGGTTGCCAACGATCCGAGCTTCAAGTCGGCCGTCAATGGATGCTTGTCCAAGCTTGCGCAGAAAATCGCGGATGAGGCTGACCGGTAGTGTCCTTCAATATCTCCATTGCGGCCTGAGGCGTCGCGTCAGAGCAAGGCGTAGGCTGTCACTGCCGCCGTCACATCAATGGCAAGCACCAAGGCCAGGCCCAGGCGACGCTGCATGTACGCACCGAGCGTCCAGAAACAGGCGAGCAAGGCGGTGCTGATCACCAGCAGGTGCAGGTAGGACTGTTCCTCTGCCCTCCACAGCAGAGTCGAGGCAGCTGCCAGCAGTGCCAGGAACTGTAATACTGACAACCACTGCCTCACGCGCGGCAACTGCACATCATAGCGACGGCGCGCGAGTTCAAGGTCGAATGGGCGATGTGCTTCCATCCCTGGCGGCTGCCAGCCAGGGGCTTTGAACCATATTTTCAGCTTGTCCTGCCAGCGTGGCATCTTTGCCGCACGGTGGAGTATCTGCCAGTAGCCGGACACGATTGCCCAGATCGGATCCCAGCTATTGAGGGGCGTACGCGTGCCGTAGACCGCCTGCTCTTTTTCTTCGGCGAAGGTACCGAATATGCGGTCCCAGATCACCAGCATGCCACCGTAGTTCTTGTCGAGGTACTGCTCGTTGACTGCATGGTGAACCCGGTGATTGGAGGGTGAGGAAAACACGCGATCAAACCAACCCAGCTTGCCGATGTGTTCGGTGTGGATCCAGAATTGATAGGCCAGCACCACCAGTCCGGCGATAGCGAACTGCTCGGGCTCCACGCCCAGGATCGCCATGGGCAGGTAGAACACCCAGCCGAGCAGTGCCACGGTACTTTCTTGACGCAAGGCCGTGGAGAAATTGAAGTCCTGGCTCTGGTGATGCACCGAGTGAGCCGCCCAGCCCAATGCGTTCTCGTGGCCGAACCGGTGCAACCAGTAGTCGAAGAAATCGAATAGCAAGATGGCCGCGACCCAGCCCAGCGCACCTTGCCAGAAGCGTGCCGCCGGGAAGATGGCCAGTGCACGGTAAGCCAGTGAATACAGCCCGACCTGGAACAGCTGACTGAGCAGCGCCACCAACTGGCTGATCATCCCTTGCGACAGGCTGGCCATGACGTCGGACAGACGATAGGTGTTGCGGTCGCGAACGTAGCCATAGGCGAATTCCACGGCGATCAACAGCAGGAAGACGGGAATGATGTAGACAATGATTTTTTCCATGGGGGATATTATGACGCGGCGCACAAGATGCTGTCTGACAAAAGCCTGACGTGCCACGCGGCCGTAGCGGCCGTTTCGAGCCTTTGCTGATTCCCAAGCACGAGCGATGCGTTACCGGGTTCGATGACAAAATCGTCGCATCCCGTAAAAAAAAATAGCCCAACGGGATTGGGCTATTTTTGCGAGCTAAAGGGAAGGCAGACTCTGCGAGAAATCAACAGGATCTTGGTATTTCCTGTCAGCAAGGGATAATTCTGATAGATACGATGGATAAGAAAGGTAAGGTCATGCGAAGACGATCTTATCTTGTTCATTAAATACATCGATACTCACTGTAATACGATGTACCTTGACTTCAGGTATCTTGGCTTTCCCTTTTCCCTCTCTTAGCTGCACAAATCCAAAAGCAGCAAGTTTATTTAAGGTGCGACTTACATTAGGTTCAGCACGTGCTGCCATATCTGCCAAAGCAGCTACGGATTCGGGTTTGCGTTCTTCAATCAATGCAAGAAGCTTTCGGTTATCAGGGGTCAATAGCCGCAACATGGCCTCTGCAGACTCAAAGGAGGTCTGTCCCGCATCTTCGGGCGCCTTTATCTCCCCTCGTGCTACTGCCATCATTTCTTCTTTCAGGCTCTTCATAGATTGAGTTTTCATTTCATTTCTCCTTGTCTTCCACAACGTCAAAAGAGAGGCCGAGTTCACGAAGTACTCGTTCTACCTCGGTGAAAAAATCTTCAAGCAGCTTCTCGACTGAGACAAACTTGTAAGGCCGCCCGGCGTCATCACGTGTTCTATGCCAATGATCTGACGCCAAAGCTGACTTCACGAATTTCCCACCGTTATGCGGGACGGGGTGTGCGTTATCGAACCCCAAAATTCTTATGCCATCTGGATCATGCAACGTGAACGAGTAACTCAGTCCATGTGGCGTTCGTTCTGTTTGGCTAACCTGTTTCACTTCGAATTTCAGAAAGTGCTCGCTAGCCAAAAAGTGCATTCTGCCGTCGTATCCCAGCAGAAATTCAAGCGAGTGTTCGGGGATGTGCATTTTATATCCTATCCTGAGAGGATATTATTATCGACTTTCCTTCTTTTTTCAAGGCTTACCCTCAGTAGGGCAAGTAAGTGATCTATACCATATGCGCCCTAGTAATTATTCTCAAAAAAATCGCATGTGGAAAAAGTAACAGGCTTACAAGGTCGTTGAGATTGCAAAACGCCACACACCAAAGGGCAGCGAATATTTGGAAGCTGGTCTGGGCTCAATAGCTTGATGGCGCTCGGCGTTCACCAAGTTCGGTTACATGGTGGTTACATGGAGCCTAAAAGCAAAAAGGCCAACCCCGGAGGATTGGCCTAAGCGCTTGATTTTATTGGTGCTGATGGGCGGAATCGAACCGTCGACCTACTGATTACGAAATAGCGTCAGCTGGGCGCTAAAAGCTTATAAAAATCAGCAGGTTAGGACGGGGCCGGTGGGTTATTGAGACCCCTGAATAGTGTCCGTAAGTGCTTGATTTCATAGGTGCGGATTCTGTCGAATAACCCACTATTAGCCAAGCGCGGCGGCCAATGATAGAGCGCCGTGCGTCGTGTCCGTGATCGGCCCGAAGCGGTCATCCGATATCCGCCTGTACGCTGAATAAACCTCAGCAGCATCTCTTCTAAATCAGTTCAGATGCTTCCTGCATACGGGTAGCAATTTGAGGCAGGCCCGCTACAGCAAAAGATCTAGTAAGCTGCTCAGCGGATAAGGAGGGATTCTTCATTATTTCTCGCATTTCTTTCACGGTCGTTAGAAATTCGACCTGACTGAGGTCATATTGAAAAATGAGAAAATCATCTGGATGGATGATCTCAATTTTATGTTCCTTCAAAATTTTCTCCGAAGGAAAATCAGTCAGGTTGAATGTCACGATAGCGTCCGCATGACCAACGATGGCCGCTGCTAATACATGCCTGTCGTCTGCGTCAGGGAGTTCCAGACTATCGATCAAATATTCATATCCTTCGATCACAGAATCTTCGATTGCAGCGTTCATCAACTGAACAGTGCGCTTGAGTTTCTCTTCTGTGATGCCTTCCTTTCCCTTTTTCAGCAAACTGCCTACCCATTCATTTTGAATGTGCTGAGTCCAGCGGGCGTGAAATGCTCCCCGCTCCGCTAAACAGAGCAGCAAGTTTCGTAACTTGGCTGGATAGAGCACGCAGGCATCCAGCACAACCGTGTACTTGGGAACGCCGGCCATTACAATTGATCATCCTCATCAAGTTCTTGCCCTTCTTCGATTAGAGTCCGAAGCGCGGCCTTTGAGGCTTGGGAGCGGTTTTGCTTATAGTCGAGGACATTGGAAAGATGAATTCGGCGATGCGATCCGACCATATGGAATGGAATTTTCTCTTCTTCCAATAAACGGATGAGGTAAGGCCGCGAAATGTTCAGCATCTGCGCCGCTTGCTGTGTAGTGATATCCATATCCTTTGGCATCAATGCAACCGCTTTGCCTTGAGCCAAATTGCCGAGCATATCGGCAAACAAGCGAAGAACTTGCGGCGGCAGCTTCAGAGTCGGTGCCCCTTCAATGCGTTCTACGCCATCTTCTAGTAAAGCAATGCTCACTGCGTTGGAGTGATCCAATGCTTTAACGATGCAGCGTTGAGCAGTCTTTGCCATTTCTAGGTCTTCCCTGCTCTCTAAGGCTTCAAGATCATGGGTGGACACTGTGATTCTCCTTGTTGCGTGGTGGGAAATATAAATTGGTAGGAGCCTCGCCCGTTGGCGATTTATGAAATAAATCGCCAACGGGCGAGGCATCCTCAAGTGCATTGTAAACAAATCATACGAAATAAACGAAATATCCGCAACAGAATGACGCTCAATTTCATTACGAATTTGGTGCGAAAAACGAAACATCCAAATGCTAGATGTCTGCGTCGAAATGCGTCAGATTTGATGCCCCCGGGGGTGGGGCGCCGGGGCAGACTGGGCGGGCCTCGGCGAGTGACGCAAATTTGAGTCAAAACCGACCTATGTAGCGAGCAGGCGCGGGGTGGGGGCAACCGCGCGCGCAGGCTTCATATGCATTAATAATTGTATTTTTGGCAATCATGTTGCATCATCTTCCTGCCATCAGTACTCCGTCTCACAGCGCCCAGGAGTTCTGTTTCGGCTCTCTAGCAGTGTCCTTAAAGCGCGGGAGCAAATCTGGATCAAGCACAATAGCGCAGGCTTCCGTGGCTTCGTCACTAGCGCCGTGGGAGAAATCAAGATCCGTCATCAACCCCATTGAGGACAGGGGCGCAAAGAAAATCGAGACAGTCCCTGATTTCGTGATCGACGATGCGCTTGCTCGTTTGCAAGCGATCTTAGACTAGGAAAATTTTATGACGATGCGTACATATCGCTATTTCGTTTGCCCTCAAGGGCATGAGGGTAATGAACGAACCTCAGAGAATGACCAGCCGTATTCTTCCTCCTGGGAATCTGTGCGCGTGACCGGAATGAACGAGAGCGGGAAGGACTCTCAAGGATATCCAGCTTACAAGTGCGCTACTTGTGGCATGACCATGCGAATCCGTGAAAAGTAGGAAGGAAAAGGAATGTACGCCTCCCCCCGCAAGGGGCAGAAGCAAGAGATGAATTGACGAAAGAGTAAAGGAAAGATCGGCCAGGCCGGGAAAGGGGGGGCGACTTGGATATAAGGAGCGAATTGACGGTGGACGTCAATGCCAGCATTAGCAAGGCATATGACTCAAGTTTAAGCGACGAAGAACAGCAGTTCGTGCGAGAGCACCTGAGTTACATATTAGCGAAGCTACGCGAACCGCATGCACAGATTGAACCGATCAAGGCAGCGCTGCTTGCATTAGACGCCAGGATTGTTCAGCGCCTTCCCTGGTTTCAGCGACCTATCGGAATCATTATGCTTGCAGTAATTGGAAGTGTGATTGCTGCTGGGTTGGCTAAGCAACTTGGATGGATTTGATCGAGGAAAACATGGCTATTGATCCAGGCAGGAAGGCGGCTCCGGCAATGCTAAAAAGGTTAGCGGCGGACTATCGGCTCAAAGCGGCGTGGCTCGAACTCCAGGCGAGAAGATTTACCGGCACCCAAGAGGGCGCTTTAGCAGCAGTTGAAGCGCGGTACGCCCGAGATCTTGGTAAAAGCTTGAATGCCTCAACCGAATAGAAAATGGGACGGAAAAATATGGCCCAAATGACAGATCCAATGAACTCACTTGTGGGGCTACAGGACGCCCTCAAGAAGCGACTGTTCCAAATGGAACGCGGTAGAGTCCATCCGGATATCGGGGTTCACATGGATCAGCCCAAGGCTGAAACCACGCGTCTCACTTACGCCAAAATAAGTCCGACAGGACCTGTCAAAGCAATCGCTGTATTCGTAACCATCGAACCATACGAAGGCTTGCCCTGTTTTCAGATCGGTTATGCAGTGGCACCAGCATTTCAACGACAAGGTAACGGCGCAGAGATTGTAAAAAAATCGATAGAAGAGATGATCAATGGTTTCAAAACCGTAATGCCAAGTTTCTATATCGAGGCAATTGTCGGTGCACAAAACGAGGCTTCATTGAAGATTGCTGGAAAGTACATTGCGAAGGAGGCGCGTGAAATTGAAGACGAATTTTCACGCGAACCGGCCAAGCAATTCTTCCGACGAATTGGGTAGGAAAAAAACTATGCAAACGCTTTTGAATGCTCTTGCGCTGGCGATGGGATTCATCGGGACACTCATTCTCTTCAAGTTCGGTCTGCCGTCCATCGACGTGCTGAATAGTGGTGGCTACGTTGAAATGTCGGAGACCGATGAGATCCGTCGATACAAGGTATTTTCAAAAATCGGAATCGCTTTGATCGCAACAGCATTTCTGCTGCAATTCGTGGCACTTTTTGTCGAAACTGATTGACCTGGGAAAAACTTTTCTTTCCGTACCAGGGACGACAATGCCGCGCTAGACGCGGCTTCGCCAGTGAGAGAGGCCGGCGCTGTGCTGGCCAGGAAGAAAGGGCATAAACGCAATGGGTATTGAAGCCGCCAACAAGCTTCAGGTGCAGATCCAGGACAGCCGGCAGAAGTACACCTACTTTCTGTTGACTGCTGCGGGTGCCTGTATTGGGTATGCAGTCGAGAAAGCGACCGGTCCCGCGCTCCAGTGGAAATCCCTCGCGCTGGCGGCAGCGTTGGGGGCATGGGCGGTTAGCTTCTGGTTAGGATGCCGCGCAATTAAGCGCAACGAATACGGGCTGCAGTACAACCACGCATGGCATGTTGCGGCACGGTCGCCAATTGATAAAGTAGCGCTCGACTCCCTCATGTCGAAAGAATCCAAGTTGAGTGCATCATCTAGCCGTTGGCAATTTCGCTTCTTTGTTGTTGGTGGCACTTCTTTCGTGATTTGGCGACTTCTCGAATTGCCCCTCCGATAAAGGAAAACAAAATGTCGTTCTTCTATGTTCGAGTTAAGCGAGGCCCATTTTCTGGCAAGGCCGCTGACGGTGTTCGGCTGAATATATTGCCCGGGGAATATGAGGTGATAGAAGACGGGCCAGATCTTGTATTCCTGGGTGCTGACACCCGCAACGGCGGGAACGTCGTCGATATGCGGGATTATCCAGAAATTGGCGATTTCCCCGAGGCACTCGGTCAACACTCACAAATTGTACTGGTTAAATAGGAAAAAAGAGAGTGATATGCCAAAGACTGAGGCCGAACTCAATTCAATCATCGCCGATGCTAGGTTAGGTGCGGCTGAAGAACTTGGTTGGCCGTGCTCCGTCTTAGGGGCGGTCGCCATTTATCTGCATTCGGGATCTTGGCTATTGACGGCGGCAGGGGCAATTGGAGTTTATGGACTCGCGACGTTTAAGTATCGGCGCGATGCAAGTCGCGCGGAAGATTTGTTTCATCGCGAAGCCGGACTAGGAAAGCATTACAAGCCCGAAGAATAGGAAAAACCGGCGAGGCCGGGAAAGAAAAGATATGACGAAATTACCATTCCAGAATGAACAGGACATCGCTCCCATTAGAGGGACGTGGAACGATACTTTGCTGATTAACCGTATTGAACAGGGTTGGTTGCCGGAAAAGGATCCGCGGTAGGGGGCTTCTAGGTCGCCAATCGAAGATGTAGTTTGCATCAGCTTCTTCCGGGGAGGATATAACAGATGGATTCAAGCAGTCGATGATGTGGTTGAACTAGGCCACCGATGCCGAGAAGGTTGGTGGTATCAATCTCGCACTGAGCGTCGGGAGCAGCAGTAGCGAAAGCCATTCCGAGCAGACTAGACCGGAGATTTTGGCGATGCAGCCGGTATAGCCGATGACCGACGCAGCAACCAAGACCAAGAGTGGCCGTGCGCTGACGTTGGCGGCTGCGACAACGGGGATGTCGGTCTATAGCACTGAGGGAGGCGAAAAAAGCTTCGGCCGATGGCAGCGCACGGGACGAGGGCTGCTGGGTGATCGCTGGCGGTACGCTGGCTGCCGATAGCGTGAACGGCACAGCCGTCAACAACACCGGTCCACCGGGCCAGCAGCACGTCGTCGCGACGGGTTACGCCAGCTACACCTAAGTCAAGATCCACACCTTCAGTGCTGATCGCCGCTATGATGATGCGCCTTATCAGCTGCTGGATATCGTGACCAACTTCCAGATCGACATGACGCCGACCAGCAGTACCAGGCCCAAGCGCGCCAACTCCGTCAGCACCGTGATTAATGGTGATGAAGTGAACCAGTCCATCCGTAGCCTAAAGTCTAGTCAGTAGCAAGCTAAGCTTATTGTTACTCAGATCCGGTTAATTCGTATCGCCACTGTAGCAATCGTCCGACTGATACAGCATGTGCTTGTATGCGGCGCTTTGTATCTGTTCCTTGCCGTGCCGTGCTTCTAGACTGGGAGCTTCTCCACGCTACGACTCCATACCATGACTGAACTGCTGCCCCTGATGAGCTATTGCTTTGTGATGTCCGTCACACCCGGGCCGAACAACGTCATGCTGGCCACTACCGGTGCTAATTTCGGCTATCGCGGTGCGCTGCCGGTTATTCTCGGTATCCAGGTTGGCATCTTCGTGCAGACCATGCTCATGTGCGTAGGGCTGGGCAGCGTGTTGATCGCGTATCCGATGACGCAACAATTAATGCGGATCGCGGGCGCACTGTACCTGATGTTTTTGGCTTGGAAGCTTGCAGCTGCCTCAGTGGCCGGATCCAGCGCACCGAGGGCGGTGTCGTTTGCGCAGGCGGTGCTGTTTCAGGCGTTGAACCCTAAAAGCTGGCTCAAGGCGGTCACAATGGCGTCAGTCTTTATGCCTTCGCAGAGCAACATGCTCGCCAGTGCACTACTGTTGTCCGTGATCGGCACCGTGGTGGGCATGCCATGCAACACCATGTGGGCGCTATTCGGTGTCTCCATTCGCAATGTCCTGAAGGCACCCCGCAACCAGCGCATATTTAATCTGGTGATGGGGGCCATTCTGCTAGTGCTCTCGGTGATGTTTTTACGCTAGACTTTCCCGATGTTTTCCATCGATCGCTCCTCATCCATCGCCCTATTCAAGCAGGTTGAGGACGCGTTGCGCCAGCAGATCGCGCAACGCGTCCTGCCCGGCGGGACCAAGATGCCGTCGATCCGCCAGCTCTCCACTCAGCTCGCGGTCAGCACCAATACCGTGGTGGTGGCTTATGACAGGCTGGTGGCCGCAGGTGTCATCGAAACGCACGGTACGGCGGGCTTCTTCGTCTGCACACCAACCGACGCCAGCCGCGCCATTCTCGACGAAGTGGCGCTAGAAGCGGGTCAGGAGCAGGAGCCGGTTTGGCTGATTCAGCAAGTGAACGAGCAGCGGCCGGGATTGCTGCAAGCCAGCAGTGGAGCCTTGCCGCCCACTTGGCTGCAGGACGCAGTGCCGGCGGCCGCCGTGCAACGTGGCTTGGCGCGCAGCGTGGCCGGCATGGCCTCGCGCTGTCCACCGCAAGGACTGGCCGAACTGCGCGAGCAGATCGCGTTGCTTTTGCGTAGCATCGGTATCGCTGCGGAAGCGCGCCACGTCCTCACCACCTTTGGTGGTACGCATGCAATCGATCTGATCTGCCGCACGTTTCTACAACCCGGCGATACGGTGTTGGTGGAGGACCCAGGATATTTCCTGATGTTCGGGAGGTTGCGCCAGGACGGCGTGCGCTTGTTGCCCATCCAGCGCCGCCCCGATGGGCTAGATCTAGACGAACTGGAAGCCGCTTGCCGCGCGCACCGTCCGCGCCTGCTGTTCGTGCAGACGGCTTTGCACAATCCCACCGGATGGAGCAGTAGCGCCACCAATCTGCACAAGGTGCTGAGCATGGCGCAACAGCATGGCTTTCTGATCGCCGAAGACGATGTGCACGGCCATTTCCAGCAGGGCCACAGTACGCGTCTGGCATCGCTATCCGGACTGGATGGCGTGATCTACTACTCCAGCCTGTGCAAGGCATTGAGCCCGGCTCTGCGCATGGGTTACTTGGCCGCCCAGCCCTCACTGCTCAAGCTGCTGATGCGAACCAAGATCCACAGCATCATGACTTTGCCGGCGTTGAACGAATACGTTCTGCTGGAAGTGCTCAAGGCCGGTAACCTGCGCAAGCACCTGGAGCGGTTGCAACGCAAGATCATGGTGGCGCGCCACGCCAGCATGCAGCAGCTGAGTGCGGCCGGCGTACGGTTTGAGCAGCCTGGTGATGCCGGAATTTTCCTGTGGGGTAGCATGCCGGAAGGGTTGGATGTGGACCTGCTGGTGCAGGATGCCTACCGCAACGAGATCCTGATGATGCGTGGCGCCGCGTTCTCTGCCAACGATACACCCGACCAGCACATCCGCTTCAACGTCGCCTTCAGTCAACATCCCCGCGTGAGCGCCTACCTCGATGAACGCCTGCGCGCAGTGGCAGGCGTGCGCTCAAGCCTGGCCCGCGCCAGCGGTCCCATCAGCAGAATTGCTTGACTGGGCTAAGACCCGCCGGTGGCTTGCCGGGTTGAGCTCTTTGGGGGTACAACAGCGGATTTTCGAAGAATTTACAGGGACTGGATATTTGCTTACAGACCGGGCAGAGATGCGCTCAGGAAACGACGATTAACGTCAGTCTTTTGGACGATCATCAAAACGCCCACTGCAGGTTGAATCCCCCGGTCACCGCTGCCGTCTTGAAGCCTTGCGGCTTGGCCAGCGGCGTGGCCACGAACATCTCGTAACTCAGCTTGAACAGGCTGCCGCGCAAGCCCAGCGCCGCTCCGGTCAGCCGTTGGCCGGTGAGGAACTGCGCCGTCGGTCCTGCTACCGCACCGGTATCAACACCGGCAAACAATTCTTGCCCGCTCTCGCCCAATCCCACCGCCACTTCATTGCGCAGGAACCAGCCGCGCTCTGCCTGCAGGGTCAGTTCGCCATCGAAGCCGCGCACGGTGTAGCGTCCGCCAATGGAGAACTGATCCTGCGGCGGCAGGCTGCCGCGGTTCCACTGCGCGCGCAGGGTAGCGGCATAGTGCAGCCTGGCACCGGCCAGCTGGAAGGGCGCATTGAGCGAGGCATCCAGCAGCCACAGCCCATAGTGCGTACCGATCTGCGGCAGGTCGAAGGGTGTACTCGGTTCACTGCCCTGGGTGTCGAGTGAACGGCGATAGGCCAGCGTGGCATCGGCCACGGCCTCGCCCAGATACTGATGCTGATTCAGCCCTGCTTCCCAGGCCGTGGTGCGCCGCTGCTGGGCCCCGACCTCCAGATCGTCGATGGCGTTGTAGGCCTTGCGCAGCAAGCCTTTGCCGAACACCGTGGTCTTGCTGGCGGCATCGCGATAAACCAGGCGCGAGAGCTTCAATTCGGTGGTTTCCGAGCGGCCGCTGTAGACGAAGTTTTCAAAGGCACCGGCTACGGTCTGGTGATACTGGTTACCCGACATCGTGATGGCCGCCATCCAGTTACCCCAGGGCAGCGAGTAATGCAGCGTATAGGCCCGGCTGCCGTGGTCGCCGTAATGATTCAGGCTGCGGCTCATACTGACGTAGAAGAGGTCATTGAGGGTCCACCAGTTGTCGTAGGCCAGGGTCAGTCCGGCTTGATACTTGCCGGTGGCCTTTGCGCCACCATCGTCCAATGTCGCCGTGAGCCGGAACGGAAACGCTTGCTGGTACTGGATCACCAGGTCGCTGTCGCCTGCTTCGGCCCCCGCATCTTCGGAGGGCGTGATCTTGATGTCGGCCTGGACGGTCGGCAGGCGCTTGAAGTTTTCCAGCCCTTGTTCGATATCGCGCAGGTTGAGGATGTCGCCCGCTTTGACCGGCAGGGCATTGAACGCGGTGCCGCGTGGATCCGCATCGGGCGCAAAGCGGATGTGGCGCACGCGTCCCGGCACCACCGACAACACCAGTTGCCCACTCGACAGATCCTGCGCACGCGCCAGCACGCGGGTGGTGGTGTAACCGCGCGCGACGATGGCGCTCTCCACCCGCGCCAGCACCAGGTTGACCCCTTTCGAGCCGAGACAGCGCCCGATGGCACCCTGTGGCCCGGTCACGCTGTCGAGCGCAAAGTCAAAACGTTCGGCCTGGTCGCCTTCCAGCGTGATCGACGCAATCTGCCGGCAGGGTTGCTCCTGCTCCGGAAAATCCTGCGCCATCGCAGGTGTCGCTGATGCGCCCAGGTTGACGTCGGGCCGTTGCTCCTGCTGCTGGCGCAGGGCGCGTTCACGTTCACGCTGCAATTGTTCGGGATTGACGGCGGTTTGCCCCAGGGCAAGGGGAGCGAGCAGATGCAGGGCCAGGATCAGGGCAAGTCTGAAGGGAGGGAAACGGCAAGCTGAAAACATGGTGAACAGAGCTCTGAGCCGCACTGGCCAAGGCCCCCAGGAAAATGTAAGGAATGGAAACAACTGTTGGATTTTGCTGACAAGAAACCTTCTTTTGACTTCAAAAATCACATTTCCTCGCTAACATAAATTAACATCTTCCCGCCTGGCAAGAAAAATCTTGCTACCCGGAAAGCGCAACAACAACGACAAACAGCGAATCGAGATGCGTTGCGTGCCCGGTCATAACAACAAAAGCATCAGGGAAGTTCATGAACCGTCAGCGTTACAAGCTGGTTTTCAACCGGCATCGCGGCCAACTGATGGCCGTTGCAGAAATCGCCTCCAGCATCCAACACCATGGCCGTACGTTGGCCGGTGTCGGCCCAATGCCGGACCTGCTCCCGTCGGCCCTGCGCTTTTCGCTGCTGTCCGTGGCGCTGGCACTGGCCATGAACACGGTGGCGCACGCGCAGATCCTGGGTGACCGCAATGCCCCGCGCAACCAGCAGCCCACGGTGCTGGTCACGCCCAATGGCGTGCCGGTGATCAACATCCAAACACCCAGTGCGGCAGGGGTGTCGGTCAATAGCTACCGGCAATTCGATGTCGGCGCCAATGGCGCCATCCTCAACAATGCGCAAAGCACCACGGCCACCCAGCTCGGTGGCTATGTGGCCGGCAATCCCTGGCTGGCCACGGGCACAGCCAGGGTGATCGTCAACCAGGTCAATTCAGCCAACCCCAGTTATTTGCGCGGCTACCTCGAAGTGGCCGGGGCGCGGGCGCAGGTGGTGGTGGCCAATCCGACCGGCATCACCTGCTCGGGCTGCGGCTTCATCAATGCCAGTCGTGCGACGCTCACCACGGGCGTGCCACAACTCGTCAACGGCAGTCTGGAGAGCTATCGGGTGGCCAGCGGCGCAGTTGGCATCGAGGGCAACGGCATGGACGCCAGCCGCACCGACTACGCCGAGATCATCGCGCGCGCGGTGCAGGTCAATGCCGGCCTCTGGGCGCCGGAACTGAAGGTCAGTACGGGCCTGAACACGGTGAGCGCAGATCACGCCAGCGTGGTTCCTGGCGTGGCGCCCACTGACGCCGCGCCTGCTCTCGCCATTGACGTGGCGCAACTGGGCGGCATGTATGCGGGCCACATCTATCTCACCTCCACCGAGCATGGTGTGGGCGTGCGCAATGCAGGCAGCATCGGCGCCTCGGTGGGGCAGGCCGTGGTGACCGCCGATGGCCGCCTGGAGAACAGCGGCAGCATCACGGCCAATGGCTTGCTGGCGGTGCAGACCACAGGCGGCGTTAGCAACACTGGCGAACTGGGTAGCAATAGCGCAGCCACGCTCAACACCACCACCGTGGACAACAGCGGCAGCATTGCCAGTGGCGGGACGTTGGCCGTGCAAGCGAGCGGGGCGATGCAGAACAGCGGCACCATCGGTGGCGAGGGCAGCGTGCAAATTACCACCGCCAGCCTCGACAACCGCAACAGCATCGGCAGCAGTTCTACCCTGGCGGTGCAGGCCTCCAACGGCATCAGCAACAGTGGTACGTTGCAGGGCACGGGAGATACCAGCATCAATGCTGCCTCCCTGGACAACAGCGGCACCCTGCGTGCGAGCCAGGGCGCATTGAATGTCACCAGCAGTGCCGACACGAACAACAGCGGACACATCGAAGCAGCGCAGTCCGTCGGCCTCAAGGTGGGCAGCCTGGACAACAGCGGTGGCCTTAATGCCGGTGACCGCTTGCGCATCGAAGCCACGCAAGGCGTGACCAACAGCGGCACACTGGGTGCCAATGGCGTTCTAGAGGTCCAGGCCGCGAGCCTGTCCAACCGGGGCACGCTGGCGTCCGCCCGTGATGCGGTCAGCGTCGCGACTAGCGGGACGCTCAGCAATCAGGGCCAGGTCAGTGCGGCGCAATCGCTGACCTTGAACGCCGCCGGCATTGACAACCACAATGGCAACCTCAGTGGCAATGAGGTGCACATTGACAGCCAACACCAGGCTCTCGACAACCGCCAGGGCCAGATCAGTGCGCAGGGTGACCTGCACATCGATAGCGGCACCCTCGACAACGGCGGCGGCAACATCGTCGCGCAAGGCAAGCTCGACATTCGCAGCGGCGACCTCGGCAATGACGACGGCCTGCTGCAAGCGGGCGATGCGCTGACCATCGATGCCGGCATCAACACCATGCGCAACAGCCATTCCGGCAGTACGCGCGGCATCGTCGCGCAAGGTCCGCTGAGCATTGCAGGGGGCACGCTGGTCAATCGCGGCAATGTCTTTTCCAATGGCGACATCAATCTCCAGACTACCAGCCTCGACAACGATGCCGGCGTGATCGTCGCCAATGGCAGCTTGGCGGTGGACAGCAACAGCACCAGTAATTACGGCGGTGCGATGCAGGCCAGGCTGGGCGTGGACATCCAGGCCGGCAGCGGCAGCGTGGACAACAGCGGCGGCCTGATGCGTTCGGACGGTACTGTCAATGTGCAGGCCGCCACCGTGCGCAACGACAACACCCAGGGCCAGGACCAGGGCATGGAAGGTGCCACGGTCAACATCGCAGCGTCCGACATCAGCAACCGCCAGGGTGCGCTGCGTAGCGACACCATTGCGCTCACCGCCAGCAACCGCATCGACAACACAGCCGGTCTCATCTCCGCCACCAATAGCGCCAGCCTGGCCGATGCCAATCCCACCAGCCGCACGCTGGCCGTGGACAACAGCAACGGCACCATCATCGCCGGCCAGCAGACCAGCGTTTTAGCTTATTCCTTCACCGGTAGCGGCAAGCTCTTGAGCCAGAAAGACCTGCGTCTTGATCTGGTGGCGTCGATCCTTCATACCGGCCAGATAGGGGCCACCGGCGACATCGACCTGCGCACGGCCGGCACCTTTACCAATGCCGGCGCGGTCGGTGCGGGCGGCACGCTCACGCTGACGGCCGCCACCATCGACAACCAGGCCAGCGGCTCGCTGGTGGGCAATACGCTGAAACTGAAGGCCACCGATGTCCACACCTTCATCAACCGTGGCCTGATTGATGGCGTCAACACCGTCATCGAGAGCAGCACCGTCAACAACATCGGCACCGGTCGCATCTATGGCGATAACATTGCTATCGGCGCGGATGTCCTGAACAACCAGGATGAGACGGTGGATGGCGTCACCAGCGCGCCGGTCATTGCGGCGCGTAACCAGCTCGACATCGGAGCGGGCGTCATCAACAATAGCGAACACGCGCTGATTTATTCGGCGGGGGACATGGCCATCGGTGGGGCGTTGGACACCAACAAGCGCGCCACCGGTAGTGCGCGCGAGATCAACAATAGCAGCGCCACCATCAATGCGGATGGGAATCTCACCATAGCGGCCGGGACCATCAACAATACCAATGCGCATCTGGAGACGACGGACCAGACAGGGCCGGGTAATCGCATCGTGAGCTATCGCGTCAATGGCTCGTCCACGATGATCGATGGCAGCACGGCCAGCCTGGTCAATCTCGGATCGGGCCAGGTGGTGGGCCCCTACAACTGGCGCGACATGGGGGATGAGGACAACTTCCGCCTGGTCTTGCCCTCGTCAACCTATCCGGCTGAACGCTACGGTCCGCCTTTTACCTACTCAAGGGGAAGCCGCAATGGTGACAACGCCATCGCAGTGGCTTATGTCGAAGCATGGCAGGAAGGCAGCTCTGGCGGTGATGCAAGCATTGTGGTGCACCCGGCCATCATCAACTATGGTGTCACTGACCGCATCTGGCAAGTGATGGGCGTAACGCCGCCAGCAGAAGATCCTGGCCCTGCTCCCGTCATGCCGCGCTCCATCGAGACCTGCTACGAAGGCTGTGTGACGACGCTTCCGAGTGCGGAAGAGATGAACAAGTACAACGCTGACTACGCAGTCTGGAAGCCCAAGTACGACGCCTTCATTTCGGCACTTCAGGAGCTCAACGGCAAGATAGCTGCATTCAACAACGACGTGAGCCATCGCTCCTACCGCGAATGGACCATCTACGACGGCACCGAGCAGATCACCCGTACCGTGGTCACCAAGAGCGATCCGGGCATGATCACCTCGGGCGGCAACATGAATCTGGTGGCGGGCAGCGTCAACAATTACGCCAGCCAGGTCATCGCGGGAGGCACGCTGGCTGGCGATAGCGTCAATGGTACGGCCATCAACAACACCGGCCCGCTGGGCCGCCAGCGCGTGGTCACGACGGGTTCGGCCAGCTACACTTACATCAAGAGTCACGCTTTCAGCGCCGACGACCGCCGCTATGACAATGCGCCTTACCAGTCACAGGACATCGTGACTAACTTCCAGCTGGACATCACTCCGACCAGCGGGACCGGACCGAATCGCCAGAATTCAGTGCGCGCTGTGGCTTCGTCGGTCTCGGGCGCATCGGGTGCAACGGCAGGGGCGGCCAGTATCCGCATTGCCAATCTGGACCTGACGCTGCCCAACAATGCGCTCTACCGCATCAACGCGGGGCCAGCGCAGCGCTATCTGGTGCAGACCGATCCGCAGTTTGTGGGCACGCGCAGCTGGTTGTCGTCGGACTTCATGCTCAACCAGCTGGGCGTCACGTCCAACGTGCGGCAACTGGGCGATGGTTTCTACGAACAGCAACTGATCCAGCGCCAGGTACAGCAGATCACCGGCCAGCGGTATCTGGCCGGATACAGTAGCAACGAAGCGCAATACCAGGCGTTGATGAACGCGGGTGTGCAAGTGGCACAGACCAATCACTACACCGTGGGCGTGGCGCTGACCGATGCGCAGATTGCGGAACTGAAGACCGATATCGTCTGGCTGGTCAAGCAGAACGTCACGCTGGCTGATGGCAGTACGCAGGAAGTGCTGGTGCCGCAGGTCTACATCCATGCCTCCAATGTGGAAGTGACCGGCCAGGGCACGTTGATTGCGGGCAACGACGTGGCCTTCCAGACGGCACAGGATATCGTCAACAGCGGCGGCACGATTGCCGGGCGGCAGAGCGTATCTCTGGCGGGTAACAATGTGCAGAACCTGGGGGGACGCATTAGCGGCAGTGCCGTGACGGTGGTGGCTGCGCAGGACGTCAACAACCTGGGCGGCGCCATCGACGGCAGCAGCAGCGTCACGCTGGCAGCCGGACGCGACATCAACGTCAACAGCACCAGTGTCAGCACCGCCAATGCCGTCACCAGCGGCACCAACATCAACCAGGTCGCCAGTGTCAGCGGCAAGGACATCACGATGGCCGCAGGCCGTGACCTGACGGCCAATGCAGCCGTGGTTGCGGGCACGGGCGACGTCAGCCTGGCCGCAGGCCGCGACGTAACCTTGGGTACGGTCAACGAGAACTTCCGGCAGCAGATCAACTGGGCCAACGACAGCGGCGCCTCGAACTGGGTCGGCACACTGACCGGCCCGAATCTGGTCGACCAGTCCAACGGCGCTCACGGCATCAGCGAGAGCGGCGTGAACCGTGCCACGCTCACCGGCAGCAAGGACGTGAGCACGCAAGTCAGCGGCAACAACATCAGCATTCGGGCGGGCCAGGACATGGTGACCAAGGGCACGCAGATCGTGGCCGATGGTCAACTCAGTGCAGCGGCGGGCCGGGATGTGCGCATCGAGACGGCCAACGAATCGGGTAGCGCACGGGATGAGCACCAGCACAGTTCGAGCGGATTCCTGACGGCCACTTCGGTCAAGACCGATGATTCCAGCAGCTACAGCCGGCAAGTGGGCAGCACCTTCTCGGGGAACACCGTGGCGGTGCAGGCGGGCAATGATGTGAACGTGACGGGCAGCGATGTGGTGTCCACCCAAGGTACAGCGGTGGTAGCGGGCAACAACGTGAACATCGTGGCCGCGACCGACAGCAGTACGCAGCGCAATTTCCGTCAGGAGACCAAGAGCGGGGTGATGGGGGCGGGCTTTGGGGTGACAGTGGGGAGCCGCGTGCAGAGTCAGGACGTGGATGGGCAGAGCCAGACGGCGGCGGCTTCAACTGTAGGTAGCGTGGAGGGCAACGTCAGTGTCGTGGCGGGGAATCGCTATACGCAGGTGGGTAGTGATGTGATGGCGCCGAAGGGGGATGTCGAGATTGCGGCGAAGGCGGTGGAGATTCGGGCGGCGGAGCAGGCAAGCCGGACGGTCACGGAAGACAAGTACAAGCAAAGCGGAGTAACGTTGTCGGTCACCAGTCCGGTGATTTCAGCGATGCAGTCGGTAAACCAAATGGCCGACGCTGCCAGCAAGACCAAGAGTGGGCGCGCAAAGGCATTGGCGGCGGCGACGGCGGGCATGTCGGTCTACAGCGCTGCAGGAGATATGCAGAAAGCGTCGGCAGAAGGCAGCGGCAACATCGGCATCAGCGTGATGCTGGGCAGCAGCCAGAACAGCAGCCGTACCGAACAGAATACGGTGACGCAACGCGGTTCTACCGTTGCTTCGGGTGGCAACATGAGCATCCGCGCCACAGGCGATGGAGCCAACAGCAACATCACCATTGCGGGCAGCGACATCAATGCTCAGGGTGATCTGGCGCTGAAGGCGGACAACGATATCAATCTCATTGCTGCGCAAAATACGGATGAACAGCATAGCGATCGGTCGTCGTCTTCGTGGGGCATTGGTTTTACTGCGCAGTTTGGTACCAAGACCCAGTTTGGTTTTACGGCCAATGCTGCGGGCAGCCGGGGCAATAGTGATGGCAAGGATGTGTCCAACGCCATGACGCAGGTGCGTGCGGGTGGGCAGGTCAATATCGATTCTGGACGCGATACGAATCTGGTGGGTGCCACCGTGGCAGGTGAGCAGGTGGTGGCCAATGTGGGACGTGACCTGAATATTGCCAGTGTGCAGGACACCAGCACCTTCAAGAGTCACGATGAGAGTATTGGTGGTAGTGCCACCATCGGGTATGGCTCGGGAGCTAGCATCAGTGCGAGCCGTAGTCGTGTTGATGCGGATTACGCCAGTGTGGGCCAGCAGTCTGGGATTACTGCGGGTAATGGCGGATTCCAGATCAACGTCAAAGGCAATACAGACCTGAAGGGGGCGCAGATTGCCAGCACGGATCAGGCGGTGGGGCAGGAAAAGAACAGCCTGACGACAGGAACCCTGACCAGCAGTGATATCCAGAATCGGAGTCAATACTCGGCAGAGAGTCAGAGCATTAGTGCTGGCACCTCGCAAGGTAAGCCAGGCGGCGGCATTGGTATCGGGAATGCCTCGGGTAGCGAGACGAGTGTGACGCGCAGTGGTGTTTCTGGTGGTGCTGTGAAGATCACCGATGCACAGGCGCAGCAGGAAAAGACCGGCCAGAGTCCGGATCAGGCCGTGGCCTCGTTGGATGCGTCGGTACGCACCGGCAAGGACAGCAGCAATAGCCTGGCCAAGAACTGGGATGGTAATGAACTGCGTGAGGATGTTGAGGCGCAGGCGAAGATTACGCAGGCGTTTGGGCAGCAGGCTGCCAAGATGATTGGTAGCTATGCCGACGCCAAAGAAGGGGAGCTGCGACGCTCAGCCCTTAAGGCGGCACAGGAGGGTGATCAGGCCGAAGCTGCCAAGTTGAGCGCGGAGGCGGATCAGTGGAAGGAAGGTGGGGCCTATCGCGCCAGTGCGCATGCTGCCATTGGATTGCTGGCCGGTGGTGTTTCGGGTGCGTTGGGTGCAGCAGCAAGTTCAGCGTTGATGCCTGATGTTGCTGAACAGATCAAAAAGCTAGGACTTCCGACGGAAGTGGAGAGTGTTGTATCACTTGCTGCTGCGTCGGGAATCGGTGCTGCGGTTGGAGGAGGCGCTGGTGCGGCGAGTGCCTATAACGTAGATCTGAATAACCGGCAGCTGCACGAAGATAAGATCGCAAAAGAAAAAACTCTTGCTAAACAACTGGCTGTAAAGAGCGCTGGGAAATACACAGTTGACGAAATCGAGCAGGCGTTGCGAACGGCTGAAAATACGGCGCTCGGTGAAGGCCTGTTTAAGGGGGCCGTAATAAAATTAGACGGCAGAACCACAACAGGGGATTTATCCGATGTGGTGGGAATGGTGCTTATTTCCGATGCCCAAGGAAATCGATATCTGGTTCAAACAGGCCTTCAAAATCTACCGCCATTAGAATTGCAAGAATTCATTGTTTCAAACACAAGGGATACCTATAAATGGGCTAATGTTCCGAGCTCAGCTTCAAGCGTTGTAAAAATGGTTAGTCCGTTTGCTTCTGGCTGGAATACCGGTGATTTTTCCGCGGGTATTGCTGGGCCAGGGGGGCTGCCGACACCAGACTATTTATCAGTTCAAGGTGGAGCCTTTGGTGCGAATATAAACGTCGCAGTTAATTTACATAATGGGGCGGTATTTTTTGGTGGAGGAGGCAGCGTACCAATTTCATCGTCGTTGAGTATCAATGCCGGATTTTTGCCTTCTAATTATGGTCTGTCTTCTGAAACAAAGGCTAACGTTACTTCTGAATTCTTAAAGGGGGCGGGTGTAACTACGTCAGGGTGCATATTTATCATTTGTGCCGGCGCAAACCATAGTTTTGGCGGAGGGTGGTCGGGTACGTCAGTAGAATTGGGCTTGGGCAGCGGATTTTCTGCTGGTACCGGAGCCTCCGTTGAGGCGAAGATGGGAAGTAAGAAAGAATGACAAGATTTGAATTATTTTTGGGCGCTGAGAGAAACTTATGGAGCTGAACTTCAGGAAAATCAAAAATCGAACTCTGGCCATATTTATGCCGATCGTTTTGGTAGGTTTTTTTTACTCAATCGTTACGGGGAAAAATGTTGGGCCAACATACAAAAAGCTGGAGATAATAAGGGGGGAAATGAAATGGATTAGGCAGACGCCAAATGGAGACGTAAGAATTTATGCTAACGGAGAAGTCTCCAAGTCTGGCGTCGCGTCCTCATACTTAATTATCGATCCCGATCTTTGGCACTATCCTTCCAAAGAAACTTTTGATGAACGTGGCTGGAAGCCACTGTCGATGGGAGTGTATTGCAAAGAGGGTATTCAGTTGAAGATTACCCCTAGCTCGTATATGGGAAAGACTGCACTTTCTATTGCGATGACTTACGATGATGTGACTTCTGATGCTTGTCACCTTCTGGCTAGAAACTGAGAGCGCTTGGGTAGTTGATCCAACGGCGCCCAAGTTACCAGCGAGAGCGACGTGAGCCGTGCCACGCTCACCGCAAGAGAGGATGTGAGCACGCAAGTCAGCGGTAATTGATGACGCGCATCCTTAGCTCGCTCCACCTCCGCTTGGTGATGCTTCAGCAAGCTTTTTTTCCTAGCAAATCTTCGGGATTCTTGTATTGCCTAACAATTCTGCTGCGGCGAAGGAGGTGAGAGGGTCAATTCGTATAGATTTTGGAGTCCGCCTGGGTCTATCCGACTGGTGGAAACATATCCCATAGTGAACAGCTACTTCTTTCTGCCAGAGCTTGGCTTTTTGAGTATTTCCTCTGCCTGATTAATAGCCAGCAAGCGCAACATCTCTCCAATAGATATTCCGCTTTTGTGTGCCATAGCTTCAACTTGAGCTTGTTCCTCATCGGTCAGATTAATTGAAAATCTGTGACGATTGGGAACAAGGCTAGTAGCAAGTGCCATGACGCTAGTGAAACCTTCGTCACTGAGTTGACGGGTTACGGTCAATAGTTCTTTTTCTCTGTCGGTTAGCTGATCTTCAGCTGAAACACCAGAAAAGAGATAGCGAATATCAACACCAGCCTTAGCCACTGCCGCTAAGTAATCAGAATCCGGTGCGCGTAAACCGCTCTCATAGTTCAACTGAGTATCTCTAGACACTCCACCTAGTTGTGCAAATTTCTCCTGGTTTAGGCCCAGGCGCTTTCTTTCCTCTTTGAGGCGCGACTTGAAATCCGACATTTCTCGACTTTTGGTTTGACTTGTGGGTTTTTGTCCACTATATTTGCGTCATTGCTAGTGACGCACACAAATATTAACTCATGAGTACTCAAGGCCCCTTCCAATCAATAGCTGCGGAGCATAGCTCACAGCCTGTGACTCTTCGTCTGACTACTGAAGAAATTGAAAAGGCCCAAATCTTTGCACGCCGAGACCACCGTACCCGCGCGGCCTTCATCCGTGTGATGTTTCTCCGTGGTTTGGCCTCCTACGAAAAAGAAATCGAATCTGTAACGGTTTGAAAAGGGAGCAAATATGTATCAAGACCCGAAGCGCGTCCGCCAGCATCGCCACATGCTTCGACTCGACGACTATGAACAGAAGCTCGTCGAATCGTTAGCCGCATATCAAGGTGAGCAAGTATCGACTCTCCTGCGTGAGTTAGCGTTACGCCAGGCTGCCGCGATTTTGGCATCAGATGCTAGTGATAGCGTAAGCCGTATTGTCTGATAAACCAAGGCAGCAATAAGTAACTTTTGAGCAACCGTAAATGACTTGGAACGAAATGATGCTATCGGATGAGGAGCGCGAACAAATTGACGCTATCCGCCAGCGTGAAGGACTCGAATCTGTCGACCAGGCACTAGAGTGGCTCGCTAAAACAGCTTTACGTAACGGTGTAAAGCGCGTAACCGGTAAAGGCCGGACGCTCTATGCTGTCATAGGAAATCCGAAATTATGCGTGTAATTAGCCTCCCCTGCCCTCATTGCCAAAGTCCAGTGCGTGCAGCCAAAAGCCGGACGATGTCTACGCTGATGAAGGAAATCACCTATCGGTGCCAGAACGTCGATTGCGGCCATACCTTCGTGGCCACGCTGGAGATTTCTCGTACCGTTTCCCTGTCGGCCATGCCCAATCCCGAGGTGAGCCTTCCCATCTCGCCCCGTGCGTACCTTGCCCCCAAAGGAACAGGCACTGCCTGATTTACTGGTGACCGCCTAGCCGGTCGCTGAACCCCAAATTGACTAAGACCTGTCGTGCGCCCTTTGGCGCACGCGGGATTCGCTCACCCTAAAGAAACCTCACATGGCTCTCGATCAGCAACAGACAACGCTTGCGCTCGCCTCGCTGCGGCTTCGCATGGGCGACGACATCAAAGAATTTCAATGCGCCCAGCGCATGCTGTTGCGCAAGGCGGTACTGCAAGATGAACTGCAGTGGAATGTGATCTGGCAGGGTAAATCTGCCATTGCACATCGCCTTGGCCAGCGTCTGCAGCGTCTCGGCGGTCTGATGGGGGCATGGTAATGCGTACTGTGATCGCTCATGGCATTGCTGTGTTGTTGCTGCTTGCGCCGGCTCTTCTGGCTGCCCTCGGGCTGGTGAAAGGGTAATGATGCGCGGTGCACGAATTAAGGACCATGCGTCATTCCGGCCGGCTGCGGACCTGCTGCGCGAGCGCGCTGCATGGGTGCCCACCCCTCCGGGTAATGAAGCTGCCAAGGCCGAGCTAAGTAAATCCATCTCACTCTTGCGCAATCGCAGGCGGCCCAATCTGCAAACGGGGATTGCTTATTCCTGGGCGGCGATGCCCAAGCCCGTACGCCGGCACATCCTGGCCCTGGCAGGACTCTCGGCGGATCGCTGGGAATGCCCTATTCACTCCTTCACTGAAGCTGAACGCCTGGCCATGCGCCATGCGGTGCTGCGTGCCATTACGACGTATGAAAGAGCTCTCAATGCAGTCTAGAACAGTCGATGCGAAGACCCGGCGTCGGCATCGGGCTTTCGTCGAGTCGCACCAGTTTGCCGGGGAACTGGCACGTATTCCGCTGAAGTGGCGCGGACGTGTCGTGAGCCAGGCACTGGAACTGATGTCGGTATGGCACTGGAACAAGATTTTTGAGCCGGTCGCCGTTCAGTTCGTCCGCGAATTCGCTGAGCAGTATGTGCCGGCCGGCGTGGATCTGTCGCAGGATGATGCTGATATTTGCGCCACGGCCGAGAAAGCCGCCGAGAACGTCAAGAAAGTCTTGTGGAAAGCGATTTCAGATACCCACGCCCGCGACCTCATCGAGCAAGAATGCAGCGACTACGGCATTGATATGCCGGAAGTGGATGATGACGACCTGCGCGCCATCATTGCGCGTGTCGTAGATCCACGCTGGTGGCGCAGGCAACTGCGCAAGGTGGTCGGCCGCGCGTTCGAGGGCGGCAATATCCGTCTTGGCTATGTTCACTATCACGGCGAGCCCTATGCCAGCAATGATGCGGTGCTGTCTCGCCTGGCACAGAACAGAAGAAATGCTGCCGCTCTGGAAGCGACCATTGTGCGCAATGAGGCTGGCCAAGAATTCAGCATTGCTGAGCTGGCGGAGAAGACGACTGCAAATAAGACCATCCGCCGTGGCGAACTCATGCTGCGCATCAATGGTTTCGAGACCATTGCGAAGGAGTGCAACGATCAGGGGCTATTCCTCACCTGGTCGTGCCCATCGCGCTTCCATGCAACGCTGCATACGGGCAAGCCGAATCCGAAATATGACGGCTCGGACCCGCGCACGGCCAATAAATACCTGGGCAAGATGACTGCGCTGGCGCGCTCGGCGCTGGCTCGGCGTGGTATCGGTCTGTACGGCTTCCGTATTGCTGAACCGCATCACGATGGGTGCCCGCACTGGCACATGTTGGTGTTCGTGCGTGCGCTGCCGGACTACACCACACCGCACGTCAAGGACGTGGCTAGCCGCGCTATCCGCATCATGAAGAGATACGCCTGGCGCGTGGATCGCGGCGAACCGGGCGCATTCAAGCGCCGCCTGGATGTGAAGCGAATCGACTGGGCGAAAGGCAGTGCTGCCGGCTATATCGCTAAGTACGTGGCCAAGAACATCGATGGTGTGGCCGACCACAAGACCAAAGAAGGTTACCTCATCACTACTGATATGGCGGGAGACCGTGAGCTGACGGCCTCGGCCCGTGTAGAAGCCTGGGCGGCTCGCTGGGGTATTCGCCAGTTCCAGCAATGGGGTGGCGCACCGGTAAGCGTCTGGCGCGAACTGCGCCGCGTGCCGACAGACATGCTCAAAGAAGCCCCGCCGGCCATGGCCGCTGCCTGGGATGCCGTGCAGAAGGTCGAGGGCGAGAAGCGTGCATGCTGGGCGAGCTACCTGCGCGCCCAGGGTGGCGCACTGGTAAAGCGCGACGACCTGATGGTCACGCTGGCCAAAGAAAACAAGACGGTCACCGGCCGCTATGAAGAGTGCGAACGCGTGATGCCCTATGGCGTGCAATGTCGCCAGATGGTCGGTGTGGTTTTTAAATCTGTTCGTCACACATGGACGCCAGTTCAAGGGCACGACGCCCGCGCATCGGCGGGTTCGGGGTTCCCTTGGACTCGTGTAAATAACTGTACGCAGCCCGCCGCGCCTGCCTTTGCGGCCGATGTGTCCTTTGAGCCGAAGATGGCGCCCGCACCGGTCATGTTCCAGCCCGACCAGGCAGCACAGGTTGAGCATGCCTGGCTCGCGCTGGGCGCATGTCCCTGGCCTCGACCGGTGGTGGACGACATGCCGACATGGCCAGGGCCAGCCATGACCGCCGATGAACAGCGCCGGGCCCTGGCCGCCTGGGATGCCATCAAGGCGTGCCCCTGGCCACGCATGGTGCCGCTGCCGGACAAATCCCCGCGTCGCGGCACGCCGCGCCAGGTTGCGGACTGGCGCGCCGGCCGGCTCGATGTGACCGAACTTCCGATTGATCCCAACCCAACGAAAGGGAACGCCTCATGACCGCGTTTCGTGTCGTCGTGCGCACCGCCAGCGCACGCCATTCCTACACCGCCATCGCAGCCCATAGCTGCGACGTGATCGCCGCCGCCGTCGATCGCTTTGGCGTGTGTTCTGTTACGGCCACCAAGGAGAAGAAGCAATGAATGCACCTGTGAAATTTGATGTGATCGCCACCGCCAGCAAGTCGCGTGACTTCGTGATGCAGCCCCCGCAGTCCCTGGACCGCATCACGTTCAACACACCCGACGATGGTGTGATGGCCGGCTATGTGTCGGTCATTCGTCAGCACCTGGGGAATGGTGAGCGGTTTGCCTGGGTGGAGCTGGACAACGAACTGGCCGGGCAATTCCGTGGCGTGCCACTGGCCGACATCATTACCTGCGATGACGCAGGGAGCGTGCGCCACAACGCTGCGGCCAACGGACATTCACGGCGCTTGTACCTGGCCGACTATAGCGGCAGTCTGGCGAATGACTTGCGGTCGGATTCAACGTCCGCAGAATGATTTCACTGAAAGGGCGGCATCCAGCGAGGTGCCGTCAGGAGAATAAAATGTTCTTGAATAAAACGGACATCGCCGATCTCACGAAGCGCAAGCGAGCGAAGGCACAGCAGAAGCAGCTCAATGCTATGGGCATCCAATACAAGGTGCGGGCCGATGGATCCCTGGTTGTTTTACAGACTCATGTTGAGCGCCTGCTGGGAGGGCTGGAGCCGCCCGTTCGCCAGCGATCTGTCCGTGAACCGAACTGGGAGGTGCTGACAAATGCCTAAGCCGAGAAGTGCGCAACATCGTGGACTGCCGACGCGCTGGGTACTGCACCACGGCGCCTACTACTATCATGTACCGGCTGGCCTTGAGTCGCGGTGGGACGGAAAAAAGAAGTTCCGTCTCGGCAGCACCTTACCGGAGGCATACAGGACCTGGGCGGCACGCCTGGAGAAATTGGATGCGGCAGAAACTGTTGCGCAGTTGCTGGACAGGTACGCCCTGGAAGTGGTGCCGACCAAGGGAGCGAAGCAGCAGCGCGACGGCAATCGATACGTGGGCCGATTGCGTGGGGTGTTCGGTGAGCTGCTGCTCACTGACATCCGTCCACAGCTCATCTATCAGTTCATCGATAAGTCACCGAAGAAGGTCGCGGCGCGCAGGGCGGTGGCGCTGTTGTCACATGCCTTCACAAAAGCAGTGGAGTGGGGCTACACCGACCGGCATCCGTTCATCGGGCAGATGCGCTTGGAAGGGCAAAAAGCCCGTGACCGATACGTGGAGGATTGGGAAATTGTGGAGTGCCTGGCGCTCAAACGGCAGTCGAACGGAGGATCGTCGGGTGTCCCCATCATCCAGGCTTACATGCGCATTAAGCTGCTGACCGGAATTTCAAAAGGGGACCTGTTGCGTCTGGTCCCTTCGGAGGATTTTAAGGAAGACGGCATCCACGTGCAGCGCCGGAAGGTGAAGAATTCGACCGGCAAGCGAACTATTTATGCCTGGACGCCTGATCTGCGCGACGAGGTCTTTCAAGCAATGGAAGCACGGCCGAAAAAGGTCGATCTGCTGTTCTGCACCCGTACCGGGACCAGTTATTACAACGAAGAGAGAGACGATTTCAGCGGTTGGGATTCCATGTGGCAGCGTTTCATGGCCCGCGTGTTGGCGGAAACGAAGGTTACGCAATCCTTCACCGACCATGATTTGCGCGCCAAGTGCGCAAGTGATGCCGACAGCCTGGAACAGGCCCGCGCATTATTGGCTCATGCCGACTCACGGACGACCAGACGAATTTACCGCCGCAAGCCTGAGTTGGTTCAGCCACTCAAAGCGCGATTCGAGTGATAAAAAAGACAACAAAAAAGCCTGCTACGCAGGCTTTTCGCGTTATGGGGCTCGCCTGAGGCAATTCTATTGTTCTGTTGGTCGCGCGACATTCTCTCTTCGAGCTAAGATGTCTGCATTCGGCCAGAAGCGGACTTCTACAAAAACGGGGAGACTATGGAAGTTATTGATAACGAGCCGCACTTCTGGTTTCTTTTCTCAGATGCGGGCTCATTGTTTTTGGACGTAAACTGCGAGCACGATGCGGTAAGTTACAACGTCTTAGTCCAATTGAGTGACCAGGAGCGAGCTGACTATGCAAACGATGGACATGAATATCTCAGCAAGCTAGCCGAAAAGATTAGTTACTCGGCACCCGGTGCTGTAGGTAGTAGCTCAGAATATAAGAACAGAAACGTAGCATTGAGGTATGCCGACGCGATAAATACTGCCTTCAGCGCTTGGCGTGCTAAAGAGTCGAAAAAATAATAGGGTCCGCAATCGGCCAGAAGTGGACCTTCAAGAAACTAATCTTTCGGAGCGTGTTGTATATGGAACTGCGGCGAGAGCTTACCCCCCCATCGCTCGATGAGGAACTCGTCTCCCGGCTCGCTGAGCTGGCTGATGCCCTTGATGGCACTCCCAATGAAGCGCTGCGCGCCGAGTTCAACAGGCTTGCTGGAACAGAACTCGCGATGATTTCTTTCCAAGGCATCCATGGAAGTGAAGATCACGCTAACTTCGTACGCAGAATACTACGCAAGCAGCACATAAAGCCGGTGCCCGATATCACCCGAGCAGAACTTATTGAAATTGTCCGGCGCGCGATGAAACTAGATCGAGGTGGCTTACACGAGGCGTACATGGCTATATTTGACTGTAACGTGTCACGGCTACACGCATCAAACCTCATTTTTTACGCCCCCGACTATGACCACGATAGCGACACATGGGGTGGCGGAAAGCCGATGAGCGACTACGATCCCAGTCCCGAGCAAATCGTCGACTGGGCTCTCGATACGACCGCATCTTGAAGGAGAATTGCTTGGACCAAAGGGCCGCTTTCGGCCAGAAGCAGACGACGTTAATTTGGCATGACATATTAGATGTCTGCTTTCGGCCGCGTGATCCATATTGTGCTTATGAGTCTTTTACGTCCGAAATGAAAGCGGCAAGATGTCTGGCCACTTCATCCGGGCATTCTTCCATGATGAAATGACCACAATCCTCGAGGACATGGCCTCGAACATTCCTGGCGATGCCATTCATTGTGTTGAACAGGCCGGATGCGACCCCGGACTGACCACCTATGGTCATAACCGGCATCTCCAGCATTTGGTTCGCCCTGGCCTTGTTTGCATCCAGTGCATCGCGAGAGAAGGATTCCCGGTAATAGGCGAAAGCTGTTCGCGTGCCGCCCGGCTGAGTATAGGTGCGCACATACTCGTCAACTACCTCGGGGGTAAATACCCATGGACGGGCGGCTTTCTGGGAGAACAGCCAGATAAGATATTCGCGCTCATGCCCACGTACCAGTATCTCGGGTAGATCGGGAATGCGGTTGAAGGCGAAATGCCAGGTTCGCTTGTTGACTTCGTCAGAGGGAATCTCCCCGGTGGCTAGCGGTGAAATCCCCGGTAACGCTGCGTCAAGCAACGTCAGGCTCTTTACGTCGGCAGGCCAGTCCGCCGCATAGGCATACGCAATCCAGGCACCAACGTCGTGACCAGCGACATCCAGTCCTGTCCCCTTAATCAAGCCCAGAAGTTCCGCGAAACGATGTATTTCTGCCGCGACGACTCCGGGATCAAATCCATGGACGGGATGGGCGGAGTCACCCATGCCCCTAGGATCAATGGCTATCACCCGGCGCCCGGCTCGGACAAGTTTTGGAATCACATCTCGCCACGCGTACCAGCTCTCTGGCCAGCCGGGAATCAACAGGATCGGGGCGCCAGAGCCAGCCTCCACGTAGTGAAGCCGAACACCGTCGACATCAATCAGGTGGTGAAGCAACTCAACTTCATCCTCGTGAAGGCCGTAGCTACGATCGGAGTGTTCAGTCGAATTATTTATAGACATAATGGTTCCAAATTAAAGAAAAATAAGACGGTATTGACCGTCCAAAGAAGGGGCATGGCTTATCCCAGCATCTTCATCGCCATATCAATCATTCCTTTATTGAGATGCGTGCGCTGTTCATCGCTCTTTCCGACAACACGCAAGCCCTGCACGAAACAAAGGAGAGACTTTGCAGCAGACTTCGCATTCAGATCTGCCGATATCGATTGATCCTTAATCCCAGCTGCGATCAACTCAACCAAAATGCGCTCAAGGCGCCGCAGCGCCTGTCGAAACAGTATCGCGATATCTGGGTCCAACACGCTTACCTCCAGGCCTGTAGCCACGACCAGGCAGCCGAGTCTCCCCGGCTCGCCAGAAGATTGTTCGAGGTAATACGCCAACAGGCGCTCTACGCGTTCGCGCCCGGTCCCGCCGCCGTGCACGATAGCCCCGATACGCTCGTGCCCGCGCGCCGTGTAGCGCTCGAAGGCTGCAATATAGATGGACTTCTTGTCCTTGAATGCCTTGTACAGGCTACCGCGCGTCAGTGCAGTGGCATCGACAAGATCGGCAATCGACGTAGCGCCGAAACCGCGTTGCCGGAACAAGGAGACAGCCCTATCCACGACCTCGTCATAGTCGAATTCCCTGGGACGGCCGCGGCTGATTTTTTCCGTTGTTTGAACCATTCCTTAATTTTGGATCAAAACGGTTCCATATTCAAGTAGTATGACGGGAGGGTGATAGTCTGAAGCCGGCTCGCAGCAACCAGTAGGCAACAGAAATCCGTTACAGCTTGAAAGGCGGAAAGATACTTCCGTCAGCCGCACTGCGCGGATCACGCAGACCAATCGCCTGACGGAAAAGCAGCCGATACTGTGAAGAACGCGATGTGGCAGCCACATTTTCATATCACTGGTAACGGGCCAGAATGAAAACAGCCCGTCCAGGCGTTTTGTCGCGGGCGTCCGCTTCCGGCCAGAAGCAGACATCTAGGCCAATAAAAAAAGCCCGCAATCGCGGGCTTTTTTGGGGACCATAAACCTCTCTGGGGGCAATTCTATTACCCAGATAGGCGTCTATTACCCAAATAGGGTCCCAGCGTAAGCCGGAACCCTTGCGTGCTGGTGCTGATGGGCGGAATCGAACCGTCGACCTACTGATTACGAATCAGTTGCTCTACCAACTGAGCTACATCAGCAAAAGTCCGCGATTATAACGGGTTATTTCGGCTTCATCCAGATCCCCGCCAGAAATTTTCAGCCGGCCTGCCCAAAGAGGCAGGCCCGTGCTGCGCGCTGGCCCAGGCCGCTAGGACCGGCCACTACCGCTCAGCCGTCAATTTTCTTGTCCTCTTCCTTGGCCTCTTCCATGGCGTCCGGCTCCAGCTCTTCGGCCGAACGGTTGCAATAGATGAAATAGCCCCAGGAGGCCAGCAACACCCCTGTCCCCACCAGCAACGCCGCGGCGTAGATCATGTCAGCGGCCTCCTCGTGCGCGGCGCGAAAGGTCATCACCAGGCCCTCGATGGCCAGCGCCACGATCACCACCACGAAAAACCGCGACAGGAACCGCCGTACCCGCGTCGGCGCGCTGATGTTGGCGTCCCGTACCACCTCCTCTTCCGTAATGGTCTCGGCAATCTGAAATGCCACCACCGCTGCGGCCAGAATACCAATGGCCTCGATCAGCGCCTGCGCCTGCACCAGCCCCAGACCTTCGGTCACCGCGTCAAATCCCATGCGCGCAGCAATGGCGATCAATGCCAGTGCACCCAGCGCAAACAAGACCGCAATCACCGCATGCACCACGCCAAAAGCCGCCGTGATCCGTTTCATTCTTTTCTCCCGTCCGTTTTGTGATGAGCGGTTGGACTGATGAGGCACAGAAAGGTTGTCTCATGATTTTCCTTGTGACGTTTCCTGTCAGCATCGCCGCCGCGAGGCACCCGGGAAAGGATGACCAATGCGCACGCTTGCACCGCGCTCCAGAAATGGCCGGGCAGATCGGCAAGGCGTTCGTGTTCTCCTCTTCCTACAGGGCTTTCAGTCTCTATCGGATGGCGGGTCCAAGGGGAGGGAGGGAAGATGAATTCTTCCTGGGGAAAACAATTCTCTGAGCAGTCGATCCCCATCCACTGTCCGCCTGTCCATGGGTGGGCGCCAGCCTGAGGAGGCCATCATGCCGCAAGCCGCATGGAGCAAAAAACGTGAACGCCAGTACCAGCACATCAAGTCCGGCGCCATGAAACGTGGCACCGGCATCCAACGTGCCGAGGAAATCGCCGCGCGCACCGTCAACAAGGAACGCGCCCAGCACGGCGAATCCAAGAAGGCCAGCAAGACGTCCACCCAAGATATGCCCGCCTCGCGTCGAGGGGGGCTACGTTCACACACCGGCTCCGGCGGCCCTACCTACAAGCAGTTGTATGCGCAAGCGCGCACGCGTGGCATCAAGGGCCGCTCGACGATGAACAAGGCGGCGCTGCAAAAGGCGCTCTCCAGCTGAACGACAGGATCTAAGTATCCGGTCTGGATGCGCAGGAGAAAAAACTAAGTAAACCGGAACATGGCGAAAATCATCAAAACAATATGCGCAGCGCGGTCAGTACGTCCCGACCCGGTAAAAACTCTTCCTCCAAAAGAAAGCGCCCCCGATGTACATCGGAGGCGCTGCCTTATCTTCGCGCTGGAGGCCATCCCGCAAAGCGGCCACCAGAAAAGATCTTCGCTATTACTTGGTCACCGCCAGCACGGTACGTTGGCCGCCCTTGTAGGTGTACAGTGTCAGCGAACCATCCTTGATATCACCCTTGGCATCAAAGGCGATTACACCGGTCACGCCCTTGTGGCTGATCTTGGCCAGCTCGGGCAGGTATTTCTTGGGATCGGCGGAGCCGGCCTTGGCCATGGCGTCTGCCACGGTCATGGTGGCATCGTAGGCATAGGCAGCGTTGTAGACCACGTCAATGCCGAACTTCTTCTTGTAGGCCGCACGGAAATCATCCATCCCCTTCTTGCCTGAGGCATCCACGCCACCGGCTTCGGCACAGATCACCTGGTCTTCACCCAGACCATCGCCGGCCAGGCCGGGCAGCGAGCCGGTGCAGATACCGTCACCGCCCATGAACTTGGCGCCGATGCCCAGCTGCTTCATCTGTCGCAGCATCGGGCCACCCACTGCGTCCATGCCGCCAAAGAAGATCACCTGCGGCTTCTTGCCCTTGATCGAGGTCAGGATGGCATTGAAGTCGGTGGCCTTGTCATTGGTGTACTGGGTGGCCACGATGCTGCCGCCAGCAGCCTTGGCGCCCTTGGCGAATTCCTCGGCGACGCCCTGGCCGTAGGCGGTGCGGTCATCGATCACGGCAATCTTCGTGGTGCCCAGCTTCTGCACCGCATACTTGCCCAGTGCGGCACCCAGCTGCGCGTCGTTGGCGACCACGCGGAAAGTGGTCTTGAAGCCTTGCTGCGTATACTTTGGATTGGTGGCCGAGGGCGATACTTGCGGGATGCCCGCATCGCTGTAGATCTTCGAGGCCGGAATGGTGGTGCCGGAGTTCAGATGGCCGATCACGGCAGCAACCTTCTGGTCGACCAGCTTGGTGGCCACGGCAGTGGCCTGCTTGGGATCAGAGGCATCATCTTCGCCCAGCAGTTCGAACCTGACCTTCTTGCCGCCAATGGTGAAGCCCTTGGCGTTCAATTCGTCGACCGCCATGCGCGCGCCGTTCTCGTTGTCCTTGCCCATGTGGGCGTTAGGACCGGACAGCGGACCCACATGAGCGATCCTGACCACTTCCTGGGCATACGCGGCGCCAGCGAATGCCAGACCAACAGCGGCGGTTAATGGAATAATGGCGCACTTGAGTTTCATAACTTTCCTCTGTAGATTGGATTGACCACTTTTAATGTTTTGTCTCACAACACAGTTTATTCAGATCCCTGTTGCGGCGACATGGCGTACCGCTTTGCTTTCGTCTCCGACTTTCTGAATAATGCGACGGTACAACATAAGAATCGGCCAAGCCAAGTTTTTTTTGAGCGGCCGGCCTGAACAATCTTCCTCGACTCTGTCCCATGGCTGCCAAACTTCACACCCTCGACAAGGTGGATCGCAAACTGCTCAACATGCTGCAGAAGGACAACCAGATCTCCACGCGGGTACTGGCTGAAAAGCTGCACATCTCGCAACCGACCTGCCTGCGCCGCATCCGCGAACTGCGCGAGGCCGGCATCATCAGCGCTGAAGTGGCCATGGTCGATCCCTTCGCGCTGGGCTACGGCATGCTGGCCTTCCTCGAGATCTCGCTCAACAACCAGTCCGACCAGCATATGCAGGACTTCGAGCAACGCATGGCCAAGGAGGCCGAGGTGATGCAGTGCTACTTCGTCTCCGGCGAATACGACTACTTCCTGGCCGTGCACGTCATCGACATGGATGCCTATTACCAGTTCGTCAGACGTGTGATTTCTGGCTCAGGCAATGTGCGTCACTTCCAGTCACGCTTCCCCATGAAGCGCGCCAAGTTCACCACCCGCATCGCCTTCGATGAAAAGGCCGTCGAGGTACAGGTGCGCGTACCGGGCTGAGACTGTTGCGCAAGCCCGCACGGAGGATGCCGTCAAACGCATCCGGCAGGATTTTTGTTAGGTTAGGTGCCTGCTTCCCGTAGCAGATGCGCCGAAATTACTAAGTTTTTCATTTCCCGTTGATGCAATCTCATGGTGCAGGATCCTCGTTTGCCCCTGAGCAGGCACGCACTTTGCATTGCAGTGCGCTTGTCAGTTGTGTTATTTTCGAGGCATCCCGCAGTGTGCGATGAAGAGATGTTGCGCCACTGCGTCTTCGCTCAAGCCCGTTCAAGCCGTACCGTGGTCACCAGCAACAAGAGCGGACACAGATCAGCACCCAGCGCCGGCGCCTCCTGTGGCCGGCCCGCCAGCAGTACCCGCAACCCTTGTCATCCACCGTCCGCGGCCACAGCCGCAGGGCGCAGCCATGCCCGGTGCCGCAGCCTCCTGCGGCGCCAACCGGCCATCTCTACGGCAACACAGAAAGGAAATCCCGCACGATGCACGAAGTCGAGTTATTCATCCAGGACATGGCCATCATCATGCTCATTGCCGGCATCGTCACCGTGGTCTTCAACAAGTTGAAGCAGCCGGTGGTGCTGGGCTATATCGTGGCCGGCGTGATCATCGGTCCGCATACACCGCCCTACGACCTGATCCAGGATGAGAAGACCGTGCATATTCTTTCAGAATTGGGCGTGATCTTCCTGCTGTTCTCGCTGGGTCTGGAATTCAGCCTGAAGAAACTGGCCAAGGTTGGCGCCACCGCCTTCATTGCCGCCGCCGCCGAGATCCTGCTGATGATCTGGATCGGCTACGAGATCGGCCTGTACTTCGGATGGAAGCGCATGGATGCCATCTTCCTGGGGGCCATGCTGGCCGTGTCCTCCACCACCATCATCGTCAAGGCTCTCAACGAGCTGGGCATGAAGAACGAGAAGTTCGCCCAGATCATCTTCGGCATCCTGATCGTGGAAGACATCCTCGCCATCGGCATGATCGCGCTGCTTTCGGGCGTGGCTACCAGCGGCTCGGTGGATTCCACCGAAGTCTTTACGACGGTGGGCAAACTGGTGCTGTTCATGACGGTCTCGCTGGTGGTGGGCATCCTGGCGGTGCCGCGCCTGCTCAGTTTCATCTCCCGTTTCAAGAGCAACGAGATGCTGCTGGTGGCGGTGCTGGGCGTGCTGTTCGGCTTCTGCCTGCTGGTGATGAAGCTGCAATACAGTGTGGCCCTCGGCGCCTTCCTGGTCGGTGCGGTGATGGCCGAGTCGCGCCAGCTGCATCGCATCGAACGCCTGGTGGAGCCGATCCGCGACATGTTCTCGGCCATCTTCTTCGTGGCCATTGGCTTGCTGTTCGATCCCGGCGTGCTGGTCAAGTATTGGATGCCGATCACCGTCATCACGCTGGCGGTGGTCTTCGGCAAGCTCATCAGTTGCGGGCTGGGGACCTTCGTGGCGGGGCAGGGCGGGCGTACGCCCATGCGCGTGGGCATGGGCCTGGCGCAGATCGGCGAATTCTCCTTCATCATCGCCGCGCTCGGCCAGAGCCTGAAGGTGACCAGCGACTTCCTCTATCCCATCGTGGTGGCGGTCTCGGCGGTCACCGCCTTGCTTACGCCTTACCTCATCAAGGCCGCCGATCCGCTCTCGGCCAAGGCTGTCACGCTGGTGCCGGCACGCGTCTCCGGCCTGCTGGGCATGTATTCACGCTGGCTGGAAAGCCTGCAGCCTACGGGGGATCGTGCCGAACTCACGCGCATCATCCGCCGCATCCTCATGCAGGTGATGGTGAACCTGGCCCTGGTGATTGCAGTATTCCTGGCCGGGGCCTTCTTCGTGGACGGTCTCTCGCGCCAGCTCTCGGCATGGACGCCTGACCCGGAGGTGCAGAAGGCCATCATCTGGGGCTGTGCCCTGGTGCTCTCCTTGCCCTTCCTCATTGCCACCTATCGCAAGTTGCAGGCGCTGTCGATGCTGCTGGCCGAGGTCAGCGTCAAGCCCGAGTTCGCAGGAGCGTATACTTCGGGCGTGCGCAAGGTGGTCTCGGAGGTCTTGCCCATCATGTCCATCGTGGGCATCATGCTGCTGATCTTCGTGTTGAGCGCCAGCATCCTGCCACCGCTGAACCTGCTGGCCTTCGTGCTGGCGGCGGCCGCCGCGCTGCTGTGGTTGCTGTGGAGCAAGCTGGTCAAGCTGCATTCGCGGCTGCAGATTGCGCTCTTCGAGACGCTGGATGAGCAGCCGGACGATGTGCATTGAGCACGTCGATCCTGTCATTTGAGAATTCGGGCGTGACCGGAAACGGCACGCCCCCGATTTTATTTACGTTGAACTGAACCATCATGACTCAAGACGAACTCAAGCAAGCCGTAGCCAAGGCCGCCATCGACTACGTGGTCGACGGCGAAATCATCGGCGTGGGCACCGGCTCCACGGCCAACTTCTTCATCGATGAACTGGGCAAGATCAAGCACCGCATCAGGGGCGCGGTTGCCTCTTCCGAAGCCACGGCAGAACGGCTGCGTTCGCACGGCATCACCGTGTTCGATCTCAACGAGGTCGAGACCATGCCCGTCTACATCGACGGCGCCGATGAAATCAATGGTGCCGGTGCCATGATCAAGGGCGGGGGCGCTGCCCTCACGCGCGAGAAGATCGTGGCTTCCGTGGCGCAGAAATTCGTCTGCATCGCTGATGGTTCCAAGCTGGTTGAGGTGCTGGGCAACTTCCCGCTGCCGGTGGAAGTGATCCCGATGTCGCATGCCGTGGTGGCCCGCAAGCTGGCGGCACTGGGCGGCCAGCCGCGCCTGCGTCTGAACAAGAACGGCGACGGCCAGCCGCTGGTTACCGACAATGGCTGCTACATCATCGATGTGCTGGGACTGTCCATCACCGATCCGGCTGACATCGAAGACAAGATCAACAATATTGTCGGCGTGGTCACCAATGGCCTCTTCGCGCGCCAGGGTGCCAACGTCTGTCTGCTGGGCACGGCTGAGGGCGTCAGGAAACTGGAGTTCTGACGCACTGCCCACTGCCCACTGCCGTTGGTCTTTGTCTCAGACAAAAATGCCCGTTGTCCTATGACACGGGCATTTTTTCATCCCCTCATCCCCTCATCCCTTCATCCCTTCATTGCACGCCTTGCCTCAGGGCTGGCCGGCCTTGGCCTCATCACGCGCAATCACCACGGTCATGCGCGCCGGATCAATGTACTTGCGCACGGCCGCGTTGAGTTGCGCCAGCGTCAGGTCGGCAAGCTTCAGGTCCAGCTGCTGCTGCCACAGGAAGCTGCGGTCCAGGTTCATCAAGGCACTCCAGCTGGTGGCGATGCCGCCGTCGCCGGCGCGCTGCTGGTTGCGCTGCTGCAGGATGCCGGACTTGGCGCGTTGCAGTTCATCCTCGGTGAAGCCGTCCTTGATGAGGCGGGCGATTTCTTCGTGTACCGCCGCATCGACCTTGTCCAGGTTCTGCGGCGCGGCGATGGCGCGCACCATGAAGTAGCCGGCATCGCTGATGGCGCCAATCTGCAGGCCACTGTTGATGCCATAGGACAAACCATCCTTCTGGCGGATGCGGTCCGCCAGGCGCGACTTCAGGCTGGAGCCGCCGAGCAGGTAATTGGCCACGGCCAGGGCCGGGTAGTCGGGATCATCGTCACGCAAGCGAATATTCTGGCGCGCCAGATAGACACCGTTTTCCTTGTCGGGCGTATCGATGACCATGCGCCTGGCCGGGATGTCGGCCCAGCTCTGCAGCACGCGCGCATAGGGCGCCGCACTGGCCCAGCCGCCGAAGGCTGCATCAATCGCCTTGCGCGCGGCCTGCGCATCGAAGTCACCGACCACGGCCACCTCACCATGCGAGGCGCCATAGAAACGGTGATGGAAGTCCTGCACCTGTTCCAGCGTCACCGCCTGCACGGCGGCGATGCGCTGCTCCAGCGTTTGCGCGGCGCGCCAGTCACCGGCCGGGTAATGGTTGAAGTGCAGCTGCAGGGCCTCGCCCGCGCGCGCATCCGGCTCCTTGCGGGTGGCTTCGAGCGCGGCCACGGTCTCGTTCTTCAACTGTGCAAACTCGACCGGATCTATGCGCGGGTAGCGCAAGACCTCGCCCACCAGCGCGAACGCCGGGACCAGGTTCTCGCGCGTGGTCTGGAAGCGATAGACGTTGCCGTTGATCTTCAGGCGCGTGAACTCGTCGGCCAGTTGGCGCCGATCAAGATTGCGGGTGCCGCGCATGAGCATGGCCGCCGTCAGTTGTGCCACGGCGCGCTGACCGAACAGGGTCTGGGCATCGCCGAACTCCAGATTCATGCTCACCGACACCGTCTGCCCGCGCGATTGCTTGGGCAGCAGCGCCAGCTTGAGTGCCGTGTGCGGCGACTGGCCCGGCGCGATGAGGGTAGTGCGCTGTTCGATGTTGCCCGGTGCCGGGTCGAAGGCTTCGCCGGAGGCGATGGCCGGGCGCGGCTGGTATTGCGTCAGCAGCGATGCCACGCTGGGGGCAGCCGGGACGTCGGCGCGCAGCGGATGATCTTCCGGCAGGTAGAGACCGACGGTGCGATTGTCGCGGCAGAAGTATCTGCCGGCGGCAGCGGCGATGTCTGCACTGCTCAGGCGTTGCTCCAGGTCGCGTTCGATGAAGACCAGGCGCCAGTCACCGCGTGCAATCGCGTTGGACATGGCCACCGCCATCTGCTGCGGATTGTTCTGCAGCGTCTCGAAATTGTTGCTGCTCTCGCGGTGCAGGCGTGCCACTTCCTCGGCGGTTGGCGGTGTCGTGCTGAAGGATTCGACGGCGCTGATCATGGCCTGCTTGACCGGTTCGATGTCGGCGCCCGCCTTGAGCTGCGCCACGATCATCTGTAGCCCCGGCGCAAAGCCATTGAGCTGCATCGCATAGACCTGCGTGGCCAGACCTTTCTCGACCAGCAATTTGTGCAGGCGACCATTGGGCGTATCGGTCAGGATGTCGGCGGCGAAGGCAAGGGCGGTGGCATCCGGATGCAGCGCGGAGGGCATCTTGTAGCCCAGCGCCACCAGTTGCACGTCCCCCCGACGGCGGATCACGAACTGGCGTTCGCCATCCTGGGTCGGTTCCACCGTCCAGAATTCAGGCAGCTTGCGCTTGGGTCTGGGCAGGCGGCCGAAGCTCTGGTTGACCCATTGCAGTACCTGCGCCGGCTCGAACTTGCCGGCGATGAGCAGCACCGCATTGTCGGGCTGGTAGTAGGTCCGATAGAAGGCTTGCAGGTTCTCGATGCGCACGTTCTCGATATCGCTGCGCGCGCCGATGGTGCTGCGGCCATAGCTGTGCCAGTCATAGGCCACGCTCTGCATGCGCTTCAACATCACGCGCGAGGGAGAGGTCTCGCCGGCTTCATATTCGTTGCGCACCACCGTCATCTCGCTGTCCAGATCCTTGCGCGCGATGCGGGAATTGACCATGCGATCTGCTTCCATCGCAATGGCCCATTGCAGGTTGTCCTTGCCGGCCTCGAAGGTCTCGTAGTAGTTGGTGCGGTCCAGCCAGGTGGTGCCGTTGAAGTTCATGCCGCGCTTGCTGAATTCCTGCGGGATCGCCGGATTGTGCGGCGAGCCCTTGAACATCAGGTGTTCCAGCAGATGGGCCATGCCGGTTTCACCATAGTTTTCATGGCGCGAGCCGACCAGATAGGTGATGTTGACCGTGACCGTGGGCTTGGAGTCGTCCGGTAGCAGGAGCAGCTTGAAACCATTGGCAAACCGGTACTCACTGATGCCCTCGGCACTGGGGCCCTGCGTAATGCCCGGCGGCAGGCTTGGCGCAGCAGTTGCCGCGTGGATCTGCGGGGGCAAGAGGGCAAGGCCCAGACTGAGGGATAGCAGGGCAAGGCGCGTGCGACGCAAGGACAAGATAGGCTCCAGCAGGAAGTCGGAAACGAAGCGCGCATTGTAGCGCCCTCTACTGCGCTGCAACCCCCGGACGCAAAACAAACGCCGCCGTGGCGAGCCAGGGCGGCGTTGCAGTCCGTGCGCCAGCAATGACGCGGTCCGATTTACTCGCTCGGCGGTACGTAGCCCGCTGCGGCATCGGCACCTTCGCCGAAGAAATGCTTTTCCATTTGTGCGGCCAGGTACTTGCGGGCGCGGGCGTCGGCCAGCATCAGGCGGTTTTCGTTGACCAGCATGGTCTGGTGCTTGAGCCAGGCAGCCCAGGCTTCCTTGGAAACACTTTCATAAATGCGCTTGCCCAGTTCGCCCGGATAGGGCGGGAAGTCCAGGCCTTCGGCTTCCTTGTTCAGTTTGATGCAGTGGACCATGCGTGCCATGTCGATTCCTTGGTTCGTTAAGTTGAAATGCCTGGGACGGGCGGGCCAGCGATGGGGGTCAGCGGTTGAGCCTGCTCACGTCCTGACGGAAAAATGATTAATACAAATTCTTGATCAATACCTGCGACTTGCGCTGCCAGTTGTAGATCTGCTGGCGATCCTGCGGCAGGTCGTTGACACCGGCCAGCACGAAGCCGCGCTTCAAGAACCAGTGCGAGGTACGGGTGGTGAGCACGAAGAGTTTGGTCAGCCCGGCTTCGCGCGCACGGGTTTCGATGTGCTTGAGGATGCGGTCGCCGTCGCCCTGGCCTTGCACTTCCGGATTGACGGTGAGGCAGGCCATCTCGCCCATGCGTTCCTTGGGGAAGGGATAAAGTGCAGCACAGCCGAAGATGACGTTGTCGTGTTCGATCACGGAGAAGTAGTCGATTTCCCGTTCGATCAGTTCACGGCCGCGCTTGACCAGAGTGCCATCGGCTTCCAGCGGTTCGATCAGCTTGAGGATACCGCCCACATCCTCGATGGTGGCCTGGCGCAGGCTTTCCAGGTTCTCGTAGGTGACCATGGTGCCCACGCCATCGTGGGTGAACAGTTCCAGCAGTGCCGAGCCATCGGTGGAGAAGGGCACGATGTGGGCGCGCGAGACGCCGGCATTGCAGGCCTTGACCACGCTGGCCAGGTAGAAGGCTGCGTCCGAAGGCAGGAAGCCGGCCGACAGCACCGCCTCGGCCTGGTGCGAGGACAGCTCGCGGATTTCAGCGCCGCCGGCATCCTTCATCAGCGGGGTTTCGGACAGGAAGATCAGCTTTTCGGCGCGCAGCGCGATGGCGGCGGACACGGCCACGTCTTCCATGGTCAGATTGAAGGCTTCGCCGGTGGGCGAGAAGCCCAGCGGCGAGAGCAGCACGATGCCGCCAGCATTCATGATGGGCTGGATGACGTCGGCGGCGATCTTGCGCACCACGCCGGTCAGTTGCAGGTCCACGCCATCGATCACGCCCATGGGGCGAGCCGTGACGAAGTTGCCGGAGATCACGCGGATGGCCGAATGCGCCATGGGGGTATTGGGCAAGCCCTGGCTGAAGGCGGCCTCGATGTCCAGGCGCAGTTCGCCGGCGGCTTCCTTGGCGCATTCCAGCGCGGCGCTGTCGGTCACGCGCAGGCCGTTCTGGAAGCGCGCCTCGACATTGCGCAGGGCCAGTTGCTCGGCCACCTGCGGGCGCGAGCCATGCACCACCACCACGCGGATGCCCAAGGCATGCAGCAGCGAGAGATCCTGGGCCAGTACCTGCAGGCCGCCGGCCGTGACCAGCTCACCCGGAAAGGCGACCACGAAGGTCTTGCCGCGGAAGGCGTGGACATAGGGCGCGACGGAACGCAGCCAGTTGACGAATTCGGTCTGTTTTTCCATGACGCGCATTATAACCAGCGTCGCGGCGGGCCGTAGGCTTGCGGGCCGCTTGGGAGCAGATTTCTTGTGCGGATGTTGCAAAGCGGAGCCATTGGCACGGCAAGGCTCGCCAAAACCTGCACCATCGGCCCTACAGCCGCATCCAGCCTGACCGGGCGGGCGGTGGCAGGTATAATGTCGGCCTCATGTCCGTTACCAAAGCACCCCACACTCCCCCAGGCGCCCAGTCGCAGCACAACCCGCAACAGGACCGTGGGCGCGGCCCGCGCGAGCCGCGCGCTCCCCGTCGCGCCGAGTCTGCCGCCGAGGCCGCGCCACCGATCCGCAATGCGCTGCCCCCGGTCACCTTTCCCGAAGAGCTGCCCGTCTCCGGCCGCCGCCACGAGATCGCCGAAGCCCTGCGCCGTCATCAGGTCATCATCGTCAGCGGCGAGACCGGTTCCGGCAAGACCACCCAGCTGCCCAAGATCTGCCTGGAGCTGGGCCGTGGCGAGAAGGGCCTGATCGGCCACACCCAGCCGCGCCGTATCGCTGCCTCCTCGACCGCCAAGCGCATCGCGCAGGAACTGAATTCCCCGCCGGGCGAACTGGTGGGCTACAAGGTCCGGTTCAACGACACGCTGTCCAAGGGCGCATGGATCAAGCTGATGACCGACGGCATTCTGCTGGCCGAGACCCAGACCGATCCGCTCTTGCGCCAGTACGACACCATCATCATCGACGAGGCGCATGAACGCAGCCTCAACATCGATTTCCTGTTGGGCTATCTGAAGCAGTTGCTGCCCAGGCGCCCCGATCTGAAGATCATCATCACCTCGGCCACCATCGATGCCGACCGTTTCGCCCGCCATTTCGGCCGCGAGGTCAAGGGCGAGATCGTACCGGCTCCGGTGATCGAGGTCTCGGGCCGCTTGTATCCGGTGGAGATCCGCTATCGTCCCATCGACAATGCCGACCGCAGCGGCGTCTCCACCGAAGTGGCGCAGGCGCGTGCGCGCGCCGAAGGCCGCGCCAGCCAGGCCCAGAAGGACCGCGAGCAGCGCGACCTGATGGATGCCGTGGTCGATGCCGTGGATGAACTGGCGCGCATCGGGTCGGGGGACGTGCTGGTGTTCCTGCCCGGCGAGCGCGAGATTCGCGATGCTGCCGAAGCACTGCGCAAGCATCATCCCCCGCATGTGGAAATCCTGCCGCTGTTTGCGCGCCTGTCTGCGCAGGAGCAGGAACGCGTCTTCAAGACCAGTAATGCCCGTCGCATCGTGCTGGCGACCAATGTGGCGGAAACTTCACTGACCGTGCCGGGGATCCGCTATGTGGTCGATGCCGGTCTCGCACGTGTGAAGCGTTACAGCTATCGCAACAAGGTCGAACAGTTGCAGATCGAGCCGGTGGCGCAATCGGCGGCCAACCAGCGTGCCGGACGATGCGGCCGGGTGGCCGCGGGCGTGTGCATCCGTCTGTATGATGAGCAGGATTTCCTGCAGCGTCCCAAGTTCACCGATCCCGAGATCTTGCGCTCCTCGCTGGCCTCGGTGATTCTGCGCATGAAGTCGCTGCACCTGACCGATGTGGAGAGTTTCCCCTTCATTGAACCACCGCTGGGCCGCGCTATCGCCGACGGCTATCAGCTGTTGCAGGAGCTGGGTGCGGTAGAAGAGCAGGGCGGCGTCAATCGCCTGACTGCACTGGGCAAGCAGCTGGCCCGGTTGCCGCTGGACCCGCGCGTAGGGCGCATGATCCTGGCGGGACGTGACAATGCCTGCCTGACTGAACTGCTCATCATCGCCGCAGCGGTATCCGTGCAGGACCCGCGCGACCGGCCCATGGATGCGCAGAATGCAGCGGACAACGCCCACAAGAAATTCGCCGACGAGAAATCGGAATTCGCCAGTTATCTGAAGATCTGGAAGTGGTTCGAGGAGGCCATCGCCCACAAGAAATCGAATCGCCAGCTGCAGGAACACTGCCGTGAGAATTTCCTCTCGCAATTGCGTCTGCGCGAGTGGCGCGATGTCCATTCGCAGTTGCTGACCATCGTGAAGGAACAGGGCTGGCGACTCAATGAAGCCCCCGCCACCTATGACCAGCTGCACCTGGCGCTGCTGACGGGCTTGCTGGGCAACGTTGGTTTCAAGAGTGAGGACGATGCGCAATACCTGGGCGCACGCGGCATCAAGTTCAACATCTGGCCCGGTGCGCATCTGACCAAGAAGCCGGGCCGCTGGGTGATGGCCGCTGAGCTGGTCGATACCGCCCGCCTGTATGCGCGCTGCGTCGCCAACATCCAGCCCGAATGGCTGGAGAAACTGGGCGGCCATCTGCTCAAGAAATCCTGGGGCGAACCGCGCTGGGAAAAACGCGCCGCCCAGGTCACCGCCTCCGAACGCGCCACGCTCTACGGGTTGGTGGTGTACAGCCAGCGCCGCATCAACTACGGCAAGATCAACCCGGCCGACGCGCGCGAGATTTTCATTCGCGACGCCCTGGTCGGTGGCGACTTCGAGACTCGCGCACCATTCTTTGCGCACAACCAGAAACTGGTGCGGGAGATCGAAAACCTGGAACACAAGTCCCGTCGCCTCGATGTGCTGGTGGACGATGAACTGATCATCGGTTTCTACGACAAGCTGATCCCGCACGACATCTGCAATGGCGTGGACTTCGAGAAGTGGCACAAGCAAGCCACGGCCGCCGATCCCAAGTTGCTGTACCTGAACCGTGACGACCTGATGCGTCATGAAGCAGCGGGCGTCACCACCGAGCTGTTCCCCAAGACCATGAACGTGGCGGGCATCGCCATGGCCTTGAGCTATCATTTCGAGCCGGGTGCGGCGCGCGATGGCGTCACGCTGACCGTGCCGCTGTATGCGCTCAACCAGGTCTCGGCGGATCGCTGCGACTGGCTGGTGCCGGGCATGTTGAAGGAGAAGGTGCATCTGCTGTTGAAGTCCCTGCCGCAGAAGTTGCGCCGCCACTGCGTACCGCTGCCCGATTACGCCGCACGTTTCTGCGAGCGCATGGAGGAGCGCAAGACCTTTGGCCGGGGCAACCTGATCGACGCCATCATTGCCGACATCCGCGAGCAGATCACGATCCTGGTCAAGCCCAGCGACTTCAAGCAGGAGACGCTGTCGGCGCACCACGCGATGAACTTCAAGATCGTCGATGAGCATGGTCGCCAGCTGGAGATGGGCCGCAACCTCGCGGCCCTGCAAGCCGAATTCGGCGGCCAGGCACGCCAGCAGTTCCAGAAGCTGGCCGAGCAGGTCGCCATTGCCCCGCGCGAGGAGGAGGACAGCACCGCACCGGCACCTGCAGCCCTCGGCAAGGGAGCCGCGAATGCAGCCCCGGCGGCCCCCGCCTCAGTGGGCGAGTACAGCAATCTCACCAGCTGGAGTTTTGGCGAATTGCCCGAACTGCTGGAGATCACGCGCGGCAGTGGCAAGCAGGCGCAAACGCTGATCGGATTCCCGGCGCTGGTGGATCGCAAGACGCATTGCGACCTGGAGGTCTTTGATGATCCGGCCGAGGCCGCGCGCTTCCACCATGCGGGTCTGCGTCGCCTGTTTGCGTTGCAGATGAAGGAACAGCTCAAGTATCTGGAGAAGAACATTCCGGGTCTGCAGCAGATGGGCATGCAGTTCATGGCCCTGGGCTCGCAGGAGGAATTGCGGGAACAGATCCTCAATGCCGGGCTGGAACGCGCCTTCCTGCAAGACCCGCTGCCGCGCAATGCGGACGAATTCAATCGTCGCCGTGATGAGGGCAAGGCGCGTCTGGGTTTGCTGGTCAACGAGATCGCGCGCCTGTGCGGCCAGGTGCTGGCCGAGTATCACGCCCTGCCCAAGAAGCTGCAGGGTATCAAGGCGCATGCGGCTGCGGCGACCGACATGCAGGCGCAGTTGTCGCAACTGGTGGGCAAGCGTTTCGTGGCCGAGACGGATTACACCAATCTGAGTCACTACCCACGTTACCTCAAGGCCATCAACGTACGGCTGGACAAACTGCGCGCCGATCCGGCCCGCGATACGCGCTTGCTGGCCGAGTGGAATTCGGTGGCGCAGCCTTACCAGCGCGCGCTCAAGGACCGCGCCGGGCGGGTGGATCCCAAGATGACCGAGTTCCGCTGGATGCTGGAGGAACTGCGCGTGTCGCTCTACGCGCAGGAACTGAAGACGCCGATGCCGGTGTCGGTGAAGCGCTTGCAGAAGGTGTGGGAGAGCATGCAGCGCTGAACCACCTTGAGCGCCCGTCGTGTGTTGATCGCCACCCCTCACTTGCCTTGTTCAGCGATCCGCGTGCGTCCCAATTCTCCGGCGCTGGCCAATAGCCGCAACCTGGCGGAACGCCATTCGGCCAGGGCACGTATGCGTTCCTGGCTTGCATCGGCCAGTGCGGCCTGTACATTGAGGATGCCGATGATGTCGCTCAGTCCGCGTTCATATTTGCGCTGAACGTCTTCCATGGCCATCTTCGCGCTTTCCAGCAGGCGCAGGGAAGAGCTCAGGTTGCGTTGGGCAGCCTGATTCTCCGCGAAGGCATTGGCGAGTTCGCTGATAACCTGCCCCTCGGCCTCCAGCAGTTCGGCTTCCCGGAGGTCGATCTGTGCCTGGGCGTTGCGTACCTTGTAGGTGTGAGCAAAGCCGTCGAAGAGCGGGAAGTTCAAGGCCAGTGCGCTCACCGTCTCGCGTGTTTGCGCGCCCGCACTCCCCTGATTGGGGCGTCCGTTGACGTAGTACCCATGAGAAAAATCCAGACTGGGCAAGCCTTCGGCGCGCGTGGCCGCCAGCTTCTCGCGCGACGAGGCCAATTGCGCCCTGGAGGCAAGCAAGGCAGGATGTTGCTGCCCAGCGAGCTCCATCCATTGCGCCAGGTCTTGCGCAATCTGACCGGCCTCGATGGCCGAGTCGGGACTGTCGATGGGGACTTGCAGGCGAGCTCCCTGTCCTCGCAGTCCCAATGAGACCGACAAGGTGACCAGGGCTTTTTCATGTTGGCCGATGGCACGCGCATGTTCCAGTTCCGCTTTGGACAGGGAGGTCTGGACTTGCAACAGGTCGGAGCGCGCCGCCATGCCCCGTTCGGCACGCTTGTGGGTGATCTCCATGATCTGGCGTGCCAGGCGTTCGTTCAGTTCACGGGCCTGGCGATTGGCACCGCTTGTTTGAACGTCGTAATAGGCCGCAATGACGCTGCTCATGGTCTTTTGCAAGATGGCGTCATGACTGGCCAGGGCGGCGTCGAGCAAGGCATCGGCTGCGCGCAGGTTGGCGCTGCGGCCACCGAAGTCCAACAGGCGCCAGGTCAGCGTGTAGTACTGGGAACGGCTCTTGCGTTGGTTCTCCAGAGGGAGTAGCGAATCGGGCTGCTGCACACGCTCATGCTGCAAGCGCAGTCCAGCGTTGATGCTGGGTAAATAGGCCGCCCTGGCTTCGCCCTTTTGCGCTGCTTGCACTTTGATGCGCGCCCAGCCGGCCCTCACCTGGGCGTGATGACACAAGCCCAGGTCGATCGCATCCCCCAAGCTGAGTGGCGCAGTCGGTACGGCAGAACGGCCATCGCAAACCAGGGTATGGGCATCTCCCGGAAGCAATTTGCCTTCGTCCAGTTCCGGTGGACGCGCCAACAAGGGATCCTCAAGAGGCGCCGAGGCCCGTTCCAGCCATTCCCGTGCGTGGGCCATGTCCGTCAGACATACCGGCGCTGCTGCCATCAAGACTACGCAGACAGTTCTAACGTTCATTGAGTGACTCCTGCTGGTGGCGAATCAGAGGGGAGAGCACGTATTCGATGACCCGTCGTGTTCCCGTCCGGATCTCGACGGTGACCGACATGCCCGGCGCAAGCGCCAGGGTGCGCCCCTCTGCTGCCAGCGTATGGCGTGACAGAACGATCTTGCTGGCGTAGATCAGGCCGCGCTTCTCGTCTTCAATGGCGTCATGCGAAACATGCCGCACCGTTGCCGGGACCGTGCCGTACCTGGTGTAGTCGAAGGCTTCTATCTTGACCTTGGCGTCCTGGCCAACCTGGACGAAGCCGATATCCTTGTTCTCCAGAAACGCTTCCACCTCCACGGCTGCTTCCTGCGGAACGATCTGCATGAGCGGCTGGGCTGCCGGCACCACGCCGCCCACGGTATGGACATTGAGTTGCTGCACCGTTCCGCTGACCGGCGCTACCAGCTTGAGCAACTTGCTGTGCTCGCCAGCGCGACGCTGATCCTGCAAGCCTGCTTCGATTCGCTTGCTGGCGTCGATGCCCTCGTCATGCGCTTCTTTCAGGGTTTGGGCAATCAGCGCGGAACGCTGGTTGCGGGCATCGGCAAGCTGTCCCTGGAGCTCAATCCTGGCTTGCTCTTTCTCCTGCCAGGCATGGCGCGAGACCGTATTGTCGGCCAGCAGCGATTGATAGTCTTCGGCAAGCTGCCTGGCCAAGGGCAGGGCGGCACCGTAGCGTACGATTTCATCATCCAGGCGATCCAGCTTGCTTTTGACATCCCGATATTGGCTTTCCAGTTGCCGCTGCGCCGCTTCCCATTGCGCAGCAGTCGCTGCCGGTACCTGCGGCAATTTCGGGTTTGCGCCGGATGCTACGGCTTCGCGCAATGCGTTTGCCCGCGCAAGCTGCAATCGCGCCTGTGCCACGGCATCGGCGGCCTTGTCATGCTCAGCGTCGCTGCTGCTGGAATCGAGCTCGATGAGCAACTCGCCTGCCTTGACCGTCTGTCCCTCCACCACATGCAGAGCCTTGACGCTGGCCACATCGATCGAAGCGATGGTCTTGGTTCGGGATGAGGGAATGATCTTGCCGGTGGCATGGACGATGATGTCGATGCGCCCGAAGATTGCCCACAGGAAGAAGAAGGCCACCAGACTCATCAGAATGCGCCCTGTCCATCGCAAGGTCGGTGAAGCCGGCGATTCCTGCAGGGCCAGTACGCCTGGCAGAAACTGGGCTTCCTGCTGGTTGTAGTAATCCGTGCGCAGGTTTTTCCGCACGCGCCAGAAATGCAGAAAGATGCCAAGGTAGCGTTGCCACAGGGCGCGCCATGCGGCCATCCATTGAAGCAGTTTCATATCGTCAACCCCATGGAGAAGCGCTGGCAGCGCCTTGTGTCATTTGCAGTTCATGCAGATGCGCATAGGGCTTGTTTCATAAACAGGGCCATCACTCACAAGTGCTCCTCCTGAAATTAGTGTTCCGACAGATTCCTGACTAATGCAATTCGATAGTCCGTCTGACTAATGGTCCAGCTAACAAGTCTTGTAAAAACCTGCGACATTGAACCCTGATTTCACGCGGGAGCCCATCGAATATTTACGGTAAACGGAGGTCGATTTAATCGGACGATATTCGGCCGTCGCATTTATGAAATACAGCAAAAGCGAGTTTTTAGAAAAATCAAAAAATTAAGTTTTTGTCGACATTTCTGATTGAGGTTTTTTCGTCGACCAAAACTTTTTGGGGGTTATGCAGAAGGGTCGCCTGCCTCTACGCGCAGTCCGAAAAACTGTCTTGTCAGTATGGGGCAGTTCGAACTCCGCCCAATTGATAGAAGAGAGCGGGAGCGTAGAGCGCAGAAGGTATTAGTCGGGGTGAGGTATTCCAGCCGAAACACCGGGCTCATCGCAGACCGGATGAACTCCGCCGATGACGGGGTAGTCGCAGATATCCTCAATGCGTTGCTTGTATAGCGTCATCAAGCATTCACGGTCCCTGCATCGGTTGCGCTGGATCACCTAGATCCTTTGTGAATGCTTCAGTGCGTCTCTCGCACCCTTGCCGATGTCGGCGTCCAACATCCATCGATAGTTCTGGTTCAGCGCAGTATCCAGGCGGGTGAGTACCGGATCGCTACAGATGGCCTTTTCCGCGAAGTTGCCAGCACGAGCGCATTCGATAGCAGGCGTCTCTGCTGCGAGCAGAGCTAGTGTCAGAGCAAACAGTATGTGTGGATACATGAGGCTGTCCTGATGAGTACAGACTCAAACGATGAAATTCAGGAGCGGAAGTGTCAATTCCGATAAGGTGAATGGTCGCACTCACGCGGTTCCTTCCGGAGGGATCAACATGGCGTAACGCGAATGGGCCGCTGCCGCCCCGATTCCCCCCAATCGCCCCAACTTGACCCATTTTTCGCGTAAAATGCCGCATTCTCCGAATCCGTCGAATACAGCAAACAACCATGGCCATCAAGTCAGACAAGTGGATCCGCCGCATGGCGGAGCAGGAAGGAATGATCGAACCCTACGAGCCCGGTCAGGTGCGCCTGGCGGCCGACGGGAGCAAGATCGTTTCCTACGGCACCTCGTCCTATGGCTACGATATCCGCTGCGCCAACGAATTCAAGATCTTTACCAACATCAATTCCACCATCGTCGATCCCAAGAACTTCGATGAGAAATCCTTCGTCGATTTCAAGGGCGATGTCTGCATCATCCCCCCCAACTCCTTCGCCCTGGCACGCACCGTCGAATACTTCCGCATCCCGCGCAGCGTGCTGACCATCTGCCTGGGCAAGTCCACCTACGCGCGCTGCGGCATCATCGTCAACGTCACCCCCTTCGAACCCGAATGGGAAGGCTATGTCACCCTGGAGTTCTCCAACACCACCCCGCTGCCCGCCAAGATCTACGCCGGAGAAGGCTGCGCCCAGGTGCTGTTCTTCGAGAGCGATGAAATCTGCGAAACCTCCTACAAGGATCGCGGCGGCAAGTACCAGGGTCAGCATGGCGTGACCCTGCCCAAGACCTGATGGGTTGAATTCCATAAATGATATAAATCATTTATGGAATGTTGCTGCACTATGATTGATGGGCTGCGCCGGCCAATCAAGCGCCTCGCAGCATGTCTGTCGGATCAGAGGGCGCGCTGGTTGACGCGCCTGGTCAGTTCTTCGGCCGATTCTCTTCGCTCGCTATAGCGGTCAGTCAGGAAGGGCGAGACGTCGCGCGTCAACAGCGTGAATTTGAACAGTTCCTCCATCACGTCCACCACGCGCTCGTAGTATGCCGACGGTTTCATCCTGCCGGCTTCGTCAAACTCCTGATATGCCTTGGCCACCGAAGACTGGTTCGGGATGGTCAGCATCCGCATCCAGCGACCGAGTATCCGCATCTGGTTGACGGCGTTGAAGGACTGCGAGCCGCCCGATACCTCCATGACCGCCAGCGTCTTGCCTTGCGAAGGGCGAATGGCGCCCTGAGAGAGTGGAATCCAGTCGATCTGTGCCTTCATGATCCCCGTCATGGCACCATGGCGTTCAGGCGAGCACCACACCATCCCTTCAGACCAGTTGGCCAGCTCCCGCAGTTCAAGCACTTTCGGATGTGTCTCCGGTTCGCTGTCCGGCAGCGGCAGGCCGCGCGGATCAAAGATCCTGACCTCGCCACCCAATGCCTCCAGCAAGCGGGCCGCTTCCATGGTCAGCAGTCGGCTATAGGAGCGTTCACGAACGGAGCCGTACAGCAAGAGAAATCGCGGAGGGTGTGACGACGCCCCGATCCTGGCGAAATCGGCGATGGAGGGGGCCTTGAACTGACTCGCGTCGACGTTGGGCAGATCACCTGGCAGAGTTGACACGGTGGCCCTCCGCATTGACGACGACTTCGCCGTCTTCTTTCGTGAATCCACCTTGCTGAGGATTTTCCAGGATCTCCAGTACCAGCTCCGAGGGGCGGCACAGGCGGGTTCCCCTGGACGTCACCACGAATGGCCGGTTGATCAGAATGGGATGGGTCAGCATGGCATCGAGCAACTGGTCGTCGCTCAGAGCGGCATCATCCAGGCCCAACTCGGCGTAGGGCGTAGCCTTTTGACGGATGGCGTCGCGTACGGCGAGACCGGCATCCCGGATCATCTGGACCAGCTGCTCGCGGCTGGGCGGGTGCTGCAGGTATTCGATGATCGTCGGCTCTTCACCGCTGTTGCGGATCATGGCCAAGGTGTTGCGGGAGGTGCCACATGCGGGGTTATGGTAGATCGTGGTCATGATGAATGCCTGTGTTGAAGTTGACGGAGCGGGCAGGGCCATCCTGCTCATCCCCCCAGCCTGATGGCCAGAGCGGATAGGGTGATCAGCAGGACCGGCAGCGTCAGCAAGGCGCCGACCCTGAGGTAATAGCCCCAGGAAATATGAATGTTCTTCTTGTCCAGCACGTGCAGCCACAGCAAGGTGGCCAGGCTGCCGATGGGGGTGATCTTGGGGCCAAGGTCGCTGCCAATGACGTTGGCGTAGATCATTGCCTCTTTCACGACGCCCTGTGCGGTGGTGGCATCGATCGATAGTGCCCCGACCAGCACCGTGGGCATGTTATTCATGATGGAGGACAGCAAGGCCGTCAGGAAACCGGTGCCGAGTGCAGCGCCCCAGACGCCATGTTCGGCAAGACCGTTCAGCACGCCCGTCAAGTGGTCCGTCAGTCCTGCATTGCGCAGTCCATACACCACCAGGTACATCCCCAGCGAGAAGAACACCACCTGCCAGGGCGCGCCCTTGATGACTTCACGCGTGGAGATGACTTGGCCCTTGCCTGCGACTGCCAGGAGAATCACTGCGCCCGCGGCTGCCACGGCGCTGATCGGTACGCCCCTGTCTTCCAGCCAGAAAAAGCCTGCCAGCAGCATCGCAAGTACCCACCAGCCGGCGACGAAGGTCGCTCGATCATGGATGGCTGCGGCGGGTTCTTGCAGTTGCGTCAGGTCATAGTGTCGGGGGATATCGCGGCGGAAGTAGATGAACAGGACGATAAGCGTCGTCACGACCGAGACCACGTCCACCGGGATCATGACCGAGGCGTATTGCGCGAATCCGATCTTGAAGAAGTCCGCCGAGACGATATTGACCAGGTTCGACACCACCAGCGGCAGGCTGGCCGTGTCGGCGATGAAGCCGGCCGCCATCACGAAGGCCAGTGTTGCCTGCGGCGAAAAGCGAAGTGCCAGCAACATGGCGATGACAATGGGAGTGAGGATCAGCGCAGCGCCGTCGTTGGCGAACAGGGCCGATACCGCCGCGCCCAACAGGACCAGCAGCACGAACAGCAGACGCCCGCGTCCACCTCCCCAGCGCGCTACATGCAGGGCGGCCCACTCAAAAAAGCCGGCCTTGTCCAGCAACAGGCTGATGATGATGATGGCGATGAAGGTGCCGGTAGCGTTCCAGACGATATGCCAGACCACCGGGATATCCGAAAGATGGATGACGCCCGCCGCCAGCGCCACGGCCGCGCCGGCGCAGGCACTCCAGCCAATGCCCAGTCCCTTGGGCTGCCAGATGACAAACATCAGGGTGAGCAGGAAGATGACGAGCGCAGTCAGCACTTTCTATCCTTGGTCAGGAAATGAGGGGGCAAGGGTTTAAGCCGGTGGGTGCTCATGATGAACTCTGTCTGATGGTTCCCGCTGTTGCTGACGTGGTGGTGGACCGTTCGCTGCAGGCGCTCACGGGCGAGCACGGATTGCCCCCGCAGCAGTTTTCCGTCAGAAAACTCAATACTTCATTCATTGCACCGTAGTTGGCCGCGTAGATGACGAAACGCCCGTCCTGGCGGGAGCTCACCAGGCCCGCGTGTGTCAGCTCTTTCATATGAAAGGAGACGGACGAGGGGGCGATGCCCAAGGTTTCTCCGATCTTGCTGGCGGCGCAGCCTTCGGGGCCAAGCTGAACCAGGTGCCGGAAGATGGCCAGGCGCGATTCCTGGGCTAATGCGGCCAATGCGGTGATGACAGTCCTGGTTTCCATTTCGCTCTCCTTCAATTCAATAGTTAAATTATTATTGAAATATTGTATTGATGCAAGAGTCCGTTTCCACATCGCCGCCTGCCTTCAGGTTGAAAACCACACTCTCACCAGCTGCAAGCCTGCTTTGTATGGATCTGCAACTTGCCATATGCAGCAGATATCAACGCCGTTTGCGCCCCGCACTCAATTTCAAGGCTTCCTGCCGCATCAGGCGCGCCGCACCGCTGATGCTGCCAGTCCGGTAAGCCAGGTGCAGCGGTGCCTTCAACTCGGGCGCACCGGTCAGCTTCAGGTACACCACGCCCTCCGCATTGACCCGCGTCATCGATGCCGGGATCACCGCCACCCCCACGCCAGCAGCCACCAGCGATAGCGTGGACAGATTCTTGCGCGCCTCCTGGATCACCTGCGGCGAGAATCCGGCCGCATGGCAGGCCGCGATGATGGTGTCGTACAGGCCAGGACCGTTGGGCCGGCGCGTCATGATGAAGGACTGCTCGGCCAGTGCGTGCAGGGCGAGGCTCTTGCGCTTGCCCTGCTCGGCCAGTGGATGGTCGATGGGCAACGCGGCCACCATGTCTTCGACCAGCATGGTCTCGATGGTCAATCCGCCTGAATCGCCCACCGGGGAACGGACGAAGGCCAGATCCAGCCGCTTGGCGCGCAGTGCTTCGATCAGTTCATTGGTGTTGCTTTCTTCCACCGTCATGGCGACATCCGGTGCATCGGCGCGAAAGGCGCGGATCACCGAATGCACAAAGGGATGCAGCGAAGCCGATTCGGTAAAGCCCACCGCAATGCGCCCCATCTTGCCCTGGGCGATACGGCGCACGCTGGCCACCGACGTATCGAGTTGCGCCAGCAGGGCGCGTGCATCATTGAGCAGGGCCACCCCGCTGTCAGTGAGCTCCATGCCGCGCGGCAGGCGGTTGAAGAGCGTCACGCCCAGCTCGCGCTCCAGCAGGCGGATCTGCTGCGACAGCGGCGGCTGCTGGATGCCGATGCGCTCGGCCGCCTTGGTCAGGTGGCCCTCTTCAGCCACAGCGATGAAGTAGCGCAGCAGGCGCAGATCGATGGAAGGTGACATATTTTTAAAATATGGATCAAGTATCTGACATATATTAGACAAAAACCCTCCCCAAGAGTAGCCTTTCATTCATCCGGCAATCACGCCGCGTTCGCATGAGATGATGATGAGTACTCCTGACCTGCCGGCCCCTGAGCGGGCCGTTCCTTCTACCCGGGAAATCTTCCTGGGCTTTCTTGGCCTGGGCATGACCGCCTTCGGCGGTGCCTTGCCGCTGGCGCACCGCATGATCGTGGAGCGCCGCCGCTGGCTCACCGATCCCGAATTCGTCGAGCTGCTGGGCCTGTGCCAGTTCCTCCCCGGGGGCAACATCATCAACCTGTCGGTGGCGCTGGGCATGAAGTTCCGGGGCTGGAAGGGGGCGCTGGCCGGTATCACCGGGCTCATCGCCGTGCCCTCGATGGTGGTGATCCTGCTGGGCATGATCTACCAGCACTTCCAGCATGATCCCAACGTCAAGCACCTGTTCGCGGGACTGGCGGCGGCGGCAGCGGGGCTGTTGATCCAGATGGCCGTCAAGATCGCCTTGCCCCTGCGCAAGAACCTGGTGCTGGCGGGCGTGGCAGTGGTCTGTTTCATTGCCATCGCCTTGCTGCGCATTCCGCTGCTGTGGGTGATGCTGGTGATGACGCCCGTCAGCGTGGTGCTCACCGCCCGCTATGGCAGCCGCTTCGCGGCCAAGCCGCAGACTGCGGGCAAGAAGGAGGGCGCGCAATGAGCCAGACCCTGATCGCATTGGCCATCATCTTCACGCAGTTGTCGGTGCTGGCCTTCGGTGGCGGCAATACCATCCTCCCCGAGATGCAGCGCCAGGTGGTGGAAGTCCATCACTGGATGAGCGCCGAGGATTTCAGTGCGCTGTTTGCATTGGGTCAGGCCGCGCCGGGCCCCAACCTGATGGTGGTTACGCTGGTGGGCTGGCATGTGGCGGGCTTCTGGGGGATGCTGGTGACCAGCCTGGCCAAGTTCGGTCCGTCCTCCATCATCACCATCATCATGTTGCACGTCTGGGAGAGGTGCAAGGACAAGCCCTGGCGGCGTCACGTGCAGGCCGGCCTGCTGCCGGTCACCGGCGGACTGGTGGCGGCTTCGGCGCTGTTGATTGCGCAGGCATCGATCACGCATGGCTTCCTCGCGGCCATCACGGCAACGACCGCCATCATTGCGCTCAAGACCAAGATTCATCCGCTGTGGTTGTTGTTTGGCGGGGCACTGGCGGGTTATTTCTATCTCGGTAGCTTCTGATCGGATTGCATCCGGCAGCAGCATGAAAAAAGCCGATGCCTTCGCAGGCACCGGCTTTTTTTGCACGCAGCGCCGAGACTTACTGCTTGACGCAATCCACGAAGTAATCGCGGCGGCCGTTGACTTCACGCTTGACCAGTCCGTGCACGTCGGTTTCGAAGCCCGGGAATTTCTCGTTGAAATCACGCGCAAACTTCAGGTAATCAACGATGGTCTTGTTGAAGATCTCACCCGGGATCAACAGCGGAATGCCCGGCGGATAGGGGGTCAGCAGGATCGAGGTCACGCGACCTTCCAGTTCGTCCAGGGGGACGCGATCGATTTCGCGGTGGGCCATCTTGGCGAAGGCGTCCGAGGGCTTCATGGCCGGCTGCATGTCCGAGAGATACATCTCGGTAGTCAGGCGGGCCACGTCGTAGGCGCGATAGGTCTCGTGGATCTGCTGGCACAGGTCGCGCAGGCCCAGGCGCTCGTAGCGCGGGTTGCGCTGGGCGAACTCGGGCAGGATGCGCCAGATCGGCTGGTTCTTGTCGTAGTCGTCCTTGAACTGCTGCAGCGCCGTCACCAGAGTGTTCCAGCGGCCCTTGGTGATGCCGATGGTGAACATGATGAAGAAGGAATACAGGCCGCACTTCTCCACGATCACGCCGTGCTCGGCCAGGTACTTGGTCACGATGGAAGCAGGGATGCCGCTCTCGCCGAACTGGCCGTTCAGGGCCAGGCCGGGGGTGACGATGGTGGCCTTGATCGGGTCCAGCATGTTGAAGCCCGGCGCCAGGTTGCCGAAACCGTGCCAGTCGTCCTCGGCCTTGATGACCCAGTCCTCGCGCTCGCCGATGCCGTCAGCGGCAAAGCTGTTGGGTCCCCAGACCTGGAACCACCACTCATCGCCAAATTCCTGGTCGATCTTCTTCATGGCGCGACGGAAGTCCAGCGCCTCCAGGATGCTTTCTTCCACCAGCGCCGTGCCGCCCGGCGCTTCCATCATGGCCGCTGCGACGTCGCAGGAGGCGATGATGGAGTACTGCGGCGAGGTCGAGGTGTGCATCAGGAAGGCTTCGTTGAAGGCGTCTTCATCGAGCTTCACGGTTTCCGATTCGCGCACCAGGATCTGCGAAGCCTGCGACAGGCCAGCCAGCAGCTTGTGAGTCGACTGGGTCGAGAAGATCAGCGACTTCTTGGCACGCGGACGGTCCTTGCCGATGGCGTGCATGTCCTTGTAGAAGTCGTGGAAGGTGGCGTGCGGCAGCCAGGCTTCGTCGAAGTGCAGGGTCTCGATCTCGCCGTCGAGCATGTTCTTCAGGGTCTCGACGTTGTAGACCACGCCGTCGTAGGTCGATTGCGTGATGGTCAGGATGCGCGGCTTCTTGTTCTTGGCTTCGCGGGCGAAGGGGTTGGCTTCGATCTTTTTCTGGATGCTTTCCAGGGTGAACTCTTCCAGCGGGATCGGGCCGATGATGCCCAGGTGGTTACGCGTGGGCATCAGGAACACGGGAATCGCACCGGTCATGATGATGGAGTGCAGGATGGACTTGTGGCAGTTGCGGTCCACCACGACGATGTCGCCGGGGGCGACGGTGGAGTGCCAGACCATCTTGTTGGAGGTCGAGGTGCCGTTGGTGACGAAGTAGCAGTGGTCGGCATTGAAGATGCGCGCCGCATTGCGCTCCGAGTTGGCCACCGGGCCGGTGTGGTCCAGCAGCTGGCCGAGTTCTTCCACGGCGTTGCAGACGTCGGCGCGCAACATGCGTTCGCCGAAGAACTGGTGGAACATTTGGCCCACAGGTGACTTCAGGAAGGCCACGCCGCCGGAGTGACCGGGGCAGTGCCAGGAATAGGAGCCATCCTGGGCGTAATCGACCAGGGCGCGGAAGAAGGGCGGGGCCAGGCCGTCCAGGTAGGACTTGGCTTCACGGATGATGTGCCGGGCCACGAACTCCGGCGTGTCTTCGAACATGTGAATGAAACCGTGCAACTCACGCAGCACATCGTTGGGAATGTGGCGCGAGGTGCGGGTTTCACCGTAGAGATAGATGGGGATGTCGGCGTTTTTATGACGGATTTCGCTGACAAACGCACGCAGGGCCTTCAGGGCGTGGTCGGTCTCTTCATCCGAGCCGGCGCCCATTTCTTCATCGTCGATGGACAGGATGAAGGCCGAGGCGCGCGACTGTTGCTGGGCGAACTGGGCCAGGTCGCCATAGCTGGTCACGCCCAGCACTTCCATGCCTTCGGCTTCGATGGCGTCGGCCAGGGCGCGGATGCCCAGGCCCGAGGTGTTTTCGGAGCGGAAGTCTTCGTCGATGATGACGATGGGGAATCGGAATTTCATGGATTTCTCCAGGCTTTGCGCGCGGGGAGCCGGGTCGGCACACGCGCGCAGGGGGTCAAAAGAAAAGCGCCTGGGCTGGCAGTGCTTGCGCGCCGGAAAAATGAAAGCGGGATTGTCGCAGATATGCGCGCCACGTGTGCGCCAACTGCGCTAAAGAGCTGCGCAGTGTAAGCAAAAAAGGGAAAAAACAACAGCCTGTTGTCGGGCCGGGTCAACGTCTTTGGTATGTCACAAAAGCGTAGTCCAATCCGGAAGTTTCGGACCGGTGGTTCTCGCGCGCCGTCTCCTGCCACAGCGCCTGGTCCAGGGCCGGGAAGAAGGCGTCGCAATCGAAGACTTTCCCGATGCGGGTGATGATGAGGCGGTCCACCAGCGGCAGCGCCTCGGCATAGATCTGCGCCCCGCCGATGATGAAGGCCGGCGCTGCCTGCACCAGTGCGGCGGCTTCCTGCAGGGAGCCGGCCGTCTCCACGCCCGCGTGTTGCCATCCGCCATTGCGGGTGATGACGATGTTGCGCCGGTTGGGCAGCGGGCGACCGATCGATTCGAAGGTCTTGCGGCCCATCAGGATGGCATGCCCGGAGGTGGTGCGCTTGAAATGCGCCAGGTCTTCCGGCAGATGCCAGGGCAGGGTGTTGCGGATACCGATGCCGTTGTTGAGGTCGGTGGCGACGACGATGGTCAGGGAGCCGGAAGCAGTGGTCATGCGCAAATCTGGGTTGGAACGAGGGGAAAGCAGGCCGGCACGGGGCCGGAGGCAGGCGCGACAAAACATAATGTTACAGCAGCCATGCTGCAACACGGAACTTTATGCAGTGCCATCTGCCCTTATATCTGAACTGGCCGGCTGCCCTGAGGGCTAAAGCCGGGTTTGCGGTCGAATGAAGTTTCTTTCATGAAACATTGGCCATTGGGGCCATTCCGGCCGCAAGCATGCCATCCCGATATGAACTAGCGAACAATCCCGGCCACATTTGGGTAAACTAGCGCCTGCCTTCCGGTGCGGCGCTGCTTCCAGTGTCTGCCGGGGCAATCAACCAGAAAACTGCATGTCCGACAAAACAATAATGCTGCTTCACACCACCTCCTGGCCTGGCGAGGGACTTGTTTCCCCGCGCAGTGCCGCACGACGGGCCTGGTGGCGTCGCCTTGCCGCTCCGGCGGCCCTGGCGGGTCTGCTGGCGCTGGCCTTGCCGCAGGCGGCCCTGGCCTTCGATTTCAACACGGTGGCCGCCCGCGCCAAGGCGCTGGCCGGCAAATCCTACAAGAAGCCTGCCGATGACCTGCCCAAGTCGCTCAAGGACCTGAGCTACGAGCAGGCCAGCCGGCTCTACTTCCGCGATGACAAGTCGGTCTGGCGCGCGCAGAAGCTGCCCTTCGAACTGTCCTTCATCCATCTTGGCGCCAGCTATACCGAGCCGGTCAAGATCAATGAAGTGGTGGGCAACGCCGTGCGCGAGATCCATTTCAGTCCGGCCCTCTTCGACTACAGCGCCAATCGCAGCGTCGATCCGCGCACCCTGCGCAATATCGGCTTTGCGGGTTTTCGTATCCGCTTCCCGCTCAACTCGGCCAAGGTCAAGGATGACGTGCTGACCTTCCACGGTGCCAGCTACTTCCGCGCCATGGGGAAAGGGCAGAGCTACGGCCTGTCGGCACGTGGTCTGGCCATCGATACGGCGCTCTATTCGGGCGAGGAATTCCCCCGCTTCACCGAATTCTGGCTGGAGCGCCCGGCCGCCGATGCCAAGGACCTGGTGATCTACGCGCTGCTGGATTCGCCGCGCGCCACCGGCGCCTATCGCTTCGTGTTGAAGCCCGGGGTGGATACGGTCATGGACGTCAAGGCCCAGATCTACCTGCGCAGCAACGTCACCAAGCTGGGCATTGCTCCGCTGACCAGCATGTTCCTCTTCGGCGAGAACCAGCCGGGTCCGGCCGACGACTTCCGTCCGGAAGTGCATGACTCGGACGGCCTGGCCATGCAGTCGGGGACCGGCGAATGGCTGTGGCGTCCGTTGGTGAACCCCAAGCGCCTGCTGGTGACCTCGTTCTCCTTCGACAATCCCCAGGGCTTTGGCCTCATGCAGCGCGACCGCAACTTCTCGCACTACGAAGACCTGGACTACAACTACCAGTCGCGCCCCAGCGCCTGGGTCGAGCCCAAGGGCAAGTGGGGTTCGGGCCGCGTGGAGCTGGTGCAGATCCCCACGCCTGACGAGACCAACGACAACATCGTGGCCTACTGGATCCCCAACACGCTGCCCAAGCCGGGCCAGCCGCTGAACGTGGAATACCGCCTGTCCTGGCAGAAGGACAACGAGAAGCGCCCGCCGCTGGCCTTCGTCACCCAGACCCTGTTCGGCCATGGCTATCGTCCCAAGCAGGACGGCAAGACCGATGAGGTGCAGCAGCTGGCGATTGACTTCGATGGTGGCAATCTCAAGAAGCTGCCCGCCAACGCGCGGGTGGAAGGGGTGGTCGAGGCCGATGCCAATGGCAAGCTGGCCAGCGTGACTACCCGCAAGAATGACGTGACCGGCGGCTGGCGTGTGGAAGTCAAGCTGCGCCGTCTGGAAGAAAACAAGCCTGTCGAGCTGCGCGGTTTCCTGCGCAATGCCAATGGCGGCACAACCTTGTCTGAAACGTGGAGCTACATATTACCCCCCAACTAAGGCAGACTTCGGCAGCCTCGCAGACGCTGGAGGATTACCTCGCGTGCCTGCCGCTGTCGCCTGAACAACGCCAGGACCTGGCCGCGCGGGCGGGTGCAATCGGCTCCGGCGATCCGGTGGTCGACCTGCACCGCGTGCTGGCCGAGGCCAGCGGACGCGACGCCAGCCTGGTGCCGGCCGCGGCGCAAGCCTCGGTCGATGCCCGCCTGCGCCTCATGTATCCCGCCGCCCAGCCGGTTGCGGTGCCGGCCGTGCAAGCTGCGCGGGCCGTGCAGGGCGCCCCGGTTCCACCCATCGGTCAGGAGCGCGGCCAGCCGCGCATTCCGGTCGGGCCGCCTCTGCAGCGCAAGTCCATGGTGCCGCGTCCCTGGGGTGAACTCAATCCGTTCTCGCGTTGGGTGGAAGAAGAAAACCGCCGCCTGGAACGTCGTCCCAGCCGCTGGCGGCGCGCCCGCAAGGGCCGCGCCAAGGTGGTCGAAGCCGCGCCGCCGGTGGATGACGAACCGCGCTACATCGAAGATCACCTGGACCAGTCCGAGGCCCCCGATCCCAAGGGGCACTGGCAGCATACGGGCAACGTGCGCCGTATTACGCTTTTGGTGCTGATGGTGTTGCAGACCTCGATGGCCACCTACTTCATGAGCGACGTGCTGCCCTATCACGGCAGCAAGCCGCTGGAGATGCTGGTGCTGTTCCTGTTCGGGCTGCTGTTCCTCTGGGTCTCGGCCGGGTTCTGGACGGCCATGACGGGTTTCCTGGTCTTGATGCGTGGTGACGACAAGTATCTGATCTCGCATGAGAAGGCCGGCAATACCGAGATTGCACCCGAGGCCCGCACGGCCATCGTCATGCCCATCTGCAACGAGGATGTGGCACGCGTCTTCGCCGGCCTGCGGGCGACCTACGAGTCGCTGGAACGTACCGGGCAGATCCGGCATTTCGATTTCTTCATCTTGAGCGATAGCGGCGAAGCCGATATCTGCGCGGCAGAAACCGCCGCATGGGATCGCCTGTGCCGCCAGACTGGTGGCTTCGGGCGCATCTTCTATCGCCATCGCCGCCGCCGCGTCAAGCGCAAGAGCGGCAACCTGGACGATTTCTGCCGCCGCTGGGGCGCCGCCTATCGCTACATGGTGGTGCTGGACGCCGACAGCGTCATGACCGGCGAATGCCTCACCAAGCTGACCCGCCTGATGGAAGCCCATCCGGGCGCGGGCATCATCCAGACCGCGCCGCGTGCAGCCGGACGCGATACGCTCTATGCGCGCATCCAGCAGTTCTCCACGCGCGTATACGGCCCGTTGTTCACGGCCGGCCTGCATTACTGGCAGCTGGGCGAATCGCACTTCTGGGGCCACAACGCCATCATCCGTCTGCAGCCCTTCATGAAGTATTGCGCGCTGGCGCCGCTGCCGGGCAAGAGCAACCTGTCCGGGCCGATCATGTCGCACGACTTCGTGGAAGCCTCGCTGATGCGGCGCGCCGGCTGGTCGGTGTGGATCGCCTATGACCTGGATGGCAGCTATGAAGAAATGCCGCCCAACCTGCTCGACGAGTTGAGCCGCGACCGCCGTTGGTGCCAGGGCAATCTGATGAACTTCCGCCTGTTCCTGGCGCGCGGCATGCACGTGGTGCATCGCGCCGTGTTCGTCACTGGCGTGATGGCCTATGTGTCGGCGCCGCTGTGGGGCCTGTTCCTGATCCTCTCCACGGTGTTGCTGGCGGCCCATACGCTGATCGATCCGCAATATTTCACGGCGCCCCGCCAGTTGTTCCCGATCTGGCCCGAGTGGCATCCGGAAAAGGCCCTGGCGCTGGTGTCGGCTACGGCCACCATCCTGTTCCTGCCCAAGATCCTGGCCGTGCTGCTGTTTGCGGTGAAGGGCGCACGCGGTTTCGGTGGCGCGCTGGCCTTGTTCGTGAGCATGCTGATCGAACTGCTGTTCTCGATGGCGCTGGCCCCGGTGCGCATGCTGTTCCATACGCGCTTCGTGCTGGGGGCCTTCCTCGGCTGGAATGCCGGCTGGAAGTCGCCGCCGCGGGCCGACAATGAAACCGGCTGGGGCGAGGCGGTGCGCCGCCATGGCTGGCATTCGGTGCTGGGCGTGGCCTGGGGTGCGCTGGTGTACTGGCTCAATCCCTCCTTCATCTGGTGGCTCATCCCGATTGCCGGTTCGCTGGCCGTTTCGGTGCCGGTGTCGGTGCTGTCTTCGCGGGTAACTTATGGTCGTGGTTTCCGCCGTGCCGGTCTGTTCAAGATCCCGGAAGAGACCTCGCCGCCGCTGGAACTGCGCGAGACCGTGCGCCATCACGAACAGACGCCGCCCTTGCCGGGCTTCGTCGAGGCCGTGGTCGATCCGTCGTTCAATGCGCTGGTGTGCGCCACCGCGCATGCGCACCCGCAGGTGCCGGCACTGACGCAGCACCTGCGCGAGAAGCTGGTGCGTAGTGCGCTCAAGGATGGACCGGACGCGCTCAACGACAAGCAGAAGAACAGCATCCTGGAAGAGCCGGGCCTGCTGTCGCAACTGCACCAGGCGGTCTGGAGCGGTGCTGCCGAGGTTCATCCCGACTGGCACGCGGCCCGCCAGCAGGCCGTACCCGCCAGCGCCATCGAAGCACCGGTACTGGCCGCCTGAGGGGGCGCGCCAGCACCGCAACAGGGACGGCCGAAGACATTCGGCCGTCATGTTTTGCAGGGATCATCACGCCTTGTTGAATCCGACTTGAACGCTTGCCGCCAGTGACATGACCGAGCCGCACGAACCACTTCCACATATTATTCCGACCACCCATGCGCCTGCGCGGCAGAAAGCCTGGTGGAGCGGTATCGCCCTGGCGCTGGTGCTGGGCGGCGGCTATGCGCTGTATTCCCGCCAGGCGCCGCCACCGCCGCCGCCCAAGCCGATTCCGGTGAAGCTGGAGACGGTCGCGGTAGAGCGCGCCGACCTGGAACAGGTGGTCAACGCCACCGGCAATGTGGTGGCTCAGGATTACGTGGATGTCGGCTCCAAGGTGGCCGGACAGATCTCGGATGTGGAAGTGGTGATCGGTGAGTCGGTCAAAGCCGGGCGCCTGCTGGCCACCGTGGCGCCGGCCGTGCAGAACAGCCGCATCGAAAGCAACCGTGCCACCCTGGCGCGCCTGAAGGCCGAACTGGCCGGACAGAACGCCCAGCTCGACTTTGCCCAGTTGCAGTTCCAGCGCCAGACCCAGCTCAAGGCCGAGAACGCCACCCGCGAAGAATCCTATGAATCCAGCCGCATGAACATGTATGCGGCGGCGTCCCGCGTGGACGCCACCAACGCCCAGATCCAGCAGACCGAAGCGGCCATCCGTGAAGATGAGGCGGTGCAGAAGCAGACCCGCATCGAAGCCCCCGCCGGCGGTACCATCGTCACCCTCAATGCACGTCCCGGCCAGATGGTCAGCGCCAACCAGGAAGTGCTCATGCGCATCGCCGATCTCTCGCGCATGACGGTGCAGGTGCCGGTCGCGGAAGAGGACGTGACGCGCCTGCAAAAGGGCATGACGGCGTATTTCACCACGCCCGGCTACCCCGGCAAGCGCTGGAGCGGCAAGCTGCGCCAGATCATGCTGCTGCCCACCGATGACTCCGGACGCCAGGGCAAGAAGGCGTATTACACCGTGCTCTTCGACGTGGCCAATCCCAGCCGCGAACTGATGAGCGGCATGAGTGCCGACGTGTATTTCGTGCTGGCGCGCGCCGAGCATGTGCCGACCATTCCGCGTTCCCTGGTGACCAAGCCAGGCATGGACGGCACCCAGAGTGTCAAGGTGGTGGCGCCCGATGGCACGCTGGAGACGCGCAAGATCAAGATCGGCATTCGCGATGGCGAACGCGCCCAGGTACTGTCGGGGTTGAAGGAGGGCGAGCAGGTGCTGCTGCCGGCCAATCCGCCGGCGCTTGCCAAGTAGTCGCGCACGGCCGGCAGGGCTTGCTGTACAGTAACGGCTGCCCGGGCGGCCCGGTTTCTCCGTTTTCCGTTTTTCGACGTTCAAGGCCATGACATTGCGTAGTTCACTGCTGCTGACTTCTTTCCCGTTGCCCCGCTTGACGCGGGTGGCGATGGCCGTCGCGCTGGTCCTGGCCATCGGTGGCTGCGTCACGCGGGACGTGCAGCCCGATCCCATCCTGGAAATGCAGGTGCCCGACCAGTGGGGCGGCGGCGTCTCCGCCGACGTCGCCCACGCCGAGCAGCTGTGGCCCGATAGCGACTGGTGGAAGCAGTTTGGCAGCAGTGAATTGTCCGCGCTGGTGCAGGAAGGCCAGCGCAACAATTATGAAATCGCCGCCGCCTTCTCGCGCGTCAAGCAGGCCGAGGCACAGGCCCGCATCGCCGGGGCGCCACTGTTGCCCAACGTGGCACTGAACGCGGGTGCCAGCCGCGAGATGCCCATTTCCGGCGGCACACCGACCAACACCGCCAATGCCAGCCTGCAGGTCAGCTACGAAATCGATTTCTGGGGCAAGAACCGTGCGGGCGTCGAAGCCGCTGAAGCCACCTTGCGTGCCAATCGTTACGATCGCGAGACGGTGGCCCTGACCGTCACCAGCGGCATCGTCTCCACCTATCTGCAGGTGCTGTCATTGCGCGACCGGCTGGAGATCGCGCGCCAGAACGTCAACAATGCCGAGCGCGTGTTACGCCTGGTGGAGGCGCAAAGCCGCGCCGGCTCAGCTTCGCCATTGGACCTGGCGCGCCAGCGTTCGGCCCTGGCCAACCAGCGCCAGTTGATTCCCGACCTGCAGCAGCAGGAACAGGATGCGCAGACCGCGCTGGCCATCCTCTTGGGCCGTCCGCCGCAGAATTTCAAGGTCGAGGAAAAGGGTCTGGCGCGCATCCAGATGCCGCGCATCTCGGCCGGCCTGCCTTCCGAACTGCTGACCCGCCGCCCCGACATCCGCCGCGCCGAGGCCAATCTGGCGGCCGCCAATGCCAATGTGGCGGTAGCACGGGCCGCGCTCTTCCCCAGTATTTCGCTCACCGGTTCCACCGGCGCGCAGAGCAATGCCTTGCTGTCGCTCTTCAATGGTCCCAATCTGTTTGCCAATCTCGGTACCAGCCTGATCGCGCCGATCTTCGATGGCGGCAACCTGCGCAACCAGCAGGCGCTGGCCGAAGCGCAGAAGGAAGAGCTGGTGCAGGTCTACCGGCAGCGCGTCATTACCTCGTTGTCGGAAGTGGAAAAGGCGCTGGGCGCCATTCGCAGCCTGGAAGAGCGCTATCGCCTGAAAATCAATGAAGTGGACCAGGCGCGCTTCGCCTTCGAACTGGCCGAGATCCGCTACCGCGCCGGTGCCGAAGACCTGCTGGTGGTACTCGATACCCAGCGCACCCTGTCCGAAGCCCAGAACCAGCTCGGCCAGATCAAGCTGCAGCGCCTGCAGGCCACGGTCTCGCTGTACAAGGCGCTGGGCGGCGGCTGGCAGGACAAGCAGGTTCCGGACGACACCGTCACCCGCACCGACACCGTTTCCTGAACACGGGCAGGCTCAGGCCTGCGCCCGCCACTCCTGCACCAGCAGATGCACCAGTTCCCCCACCGTATAACCATCCCGGATCAGCGCCGCGCCCTGGCCGGCCCAGTGGGCGCCGAACTCGTGCACGTCCCTGGCGCTGGCCAGGGCATGCAGTTGCTTGGCGGCGTCGTAGGCGGCGGGGTAGGCGGGGAGGCGGTTTGCAGTCGATATGTCGATTTCTTCCATGAAACGGTTGACGATGCCCCGTGCGCGGCGGCCCGAGATCGCTGCCGTCACGCGGGTGTGGTGGGCACGTGAACTTTTCAGCAAATTCCTGTAGGCGGCATTGGCCCCCGATTCGCGGGTGAGCAGGAAGGCCGTCCCCAACTGCACTGCCTGTGCCCCCAGTTGCAGGGCCGCGGCGATGCCGGCGCCGTCCATGATGCCGCCAGCGGCGATCACCGGCAGTCGGCAGTGCGTGGACAGCAGGCGTACCAGGGCGAAGGTGCCGATTTCTTCATCCTTGTGTTCATCGAAGATGCCGCGATGGCCGCCGGCCTCGATACCTTGCGCGACGATGGCATCGACGCCCGCCGCTTCGATCAGGCGCGCCTCCTCCAGGCTGGTGGCGGTGGCCATGAGGAAGACGCCTGCATTCTTGAGCGCCTGGATCACGCCCGCCTGCGGCAGACCGAAGTGGAAGCTCACCACTGCCGGGGGCAGTTCCAGCACCAACTGCTGCATCTCGGTATCGACGACGAAGCTGCGGTAGATCTCCTTGAGCGGCAGCTTGATGCTGCCGCCGAATTCGTCCAGATGCCCTTGCAGATGCGCGATCCAGGCCGCATCGCGCGCCCCGTCCAGCACCGCCGGCTGATGACAGAAAAAATTGACGTTGAAGGGTTTGTCGGTCAGGGCATGCAGTTGCGCCAGTGCTTCGCGCGCCTGCGTCACCGAGCAAGCGCCCAGCGCCAGCGAACCGAGCGCACCGGCATTGGAGGCCGCAGCGGCCATGGTGACGGTGGAGGTGCCCGCCATGGGCGCCTGGATGATGGGATGGGCCAGGCCCAGTCGTTGCAGCAGCGCAGTGGACATGCGAACTCCCGAAGCGCAGGCCGGCGCCGATGCGATGCCGTGGCCTGCCGAAGTGGATCAGACCGCCATGGGCGCGGTCAGCGGGGCGTGGTGCTGGTAGTTGACCAGCGAGAAGTCGCTTGGCTCGACCCGTTCCAGCCATTGCGGGGCGTACTCGCGGGTCCTGGCGAATTCCGGCACGCGCTCGGCGATGGCCAGTTGCGGCAGCGGGTAGGGCTCGCGCGTCAACTGCTCCTTGACCATGTCGATATGGTTTTCGTAGATGTGCGCATCACCCACGAAGTAGCTGAACCAGCGCGGCTGGTAGCCGGTCAGGCGTGCCACCAGATGCAGCAGCGCCGCCCCCTCGGCCAGGTTGAAGGGCGTGCCCAGGCCGATATCGTTGCTGCGCACGTACAGGCAGAGCGAGATTTCGCCGGTGCTCTGGTTGGGCAGGAACTGGTACAGCAGATGGCAGGCGGGCAGGGCGATTTCGTCGAGCACCGCGCAGTTCCAGCCGTGGAAAAGGATGCGGCGGCTGCCGGGATTCTTGACGATGGTGTCCAGGCATTCGCGCAACTGGTCCACGGCCTTGTAGAGCAGGACTTTTTCCACGCCGTTGTCCTGCAGCGAGGAGACGATGGCAAAGCCCTTGGCGCGGGCCGCGTCGATCTGCGCGGTGTGCGCGGCGTCGATCAGCTTGTAGGCCGGCCATTCTCGCCATTGCACGCCATACACCGGACCCAGATCATCGGTGCCGGTACGGAAGGGATTGGCCAGCCAGTCGGCGTTTTCGTTGGCGTTCTGGTCCCAGACCTTGCAGCCGAGAGCACGAAAATCGGCCGCGCTGCGGGTGGCGCGCAGGAAGCCGCACAGTTCGCCCACCACCGACTTGAAGGCCAGGCGCTTGGTGGTCACCGCCGGAAAACCCTTCTGCAGGTCGAAGCGCATCATGGCGCCGGGAATGCTCAAGGTGCGGATGCCGGTGCGGTTGTCTTGCCAGGAGCCGTTCTCTAGCACGTCCTGGATGAGGTCTTGGTATTGTTTCATTGCAATGCTCGGGAGGCTGGCCGGGTGGCCAAAAGATGAAGGATTGTAGCGTATCGACCGCCCGAACACCCGATGCCGGACCAGCTTGTCATTGCAGCAAGATGAAGAAAAACACCGGAGACGCTGCTCCGTCCCGGTGCTCCCCGCAAGGCCGGGCCTGTTTCAGAATCCGACGTTCTGCCCGCCCTTGAGTTGCAGCATGTCACGCGCTTCGTCCGGCGTGGCCACCTGCAAGGACAGCGCCTCGATCACGGTACGGATACGACGCACTTGATCGGCATTGCTTTTGGCCAGCTGGCCGGGGCCATCCCACAGGGAATCTTCCAGCCCCACGCGGGTGTGTCCGCCCATGGCGGCGGCCATGGTGGCAATCGGGATCTGGCCGCGTCCGGCCCCCAGCACCGACCAGAAATAGGCATCGCCGAAGAGACGGTCGGCGGTGCGCTTCATGTGCATGACATCTTCCACATCGTTGCCGATACCGCCGCGCAGGCCGAATACCGACTGGATCAGGAAGGGCGGCTTGATCAGGCCGCGGTCGATGAAGTGCGCGGCCGTGTAGAGGTGGCCGATGTCATAGCACTCGATCTCGAAGCGGGTCTGGTTGGCGCTGCAGGACTCGAGGATGTAGGCGATGTCCTTGAAGGTATTGCGGAAGATGCGGTCGTCCGAGCCGGCCAGGTAGGGTTGTTCCCAGTCGTACTTGAAATCCTTGAAGCGGTTCAGCATTTCATACAGGCCGAAGTTCATCGAGCCCATGTTCAGGGAAGCCACTTCCGGTTTCAGTTGCAGCGCCGGTTGCAGCCGTTCTTCCACCCCCATGGTCGGCGCGCCGCCGGTGGTGAGGTTGATGACCACGTTGGAGGCGGCCTTGATCTGCGGCAGAAATTTGCGGAAGGCGTCCGGATCCTGGGTCGGCTTGCCGTTGTGCGGGTCGCGCGCATGCAGGTGCACGATGGCCGCGCCCGCCTCGGCGGCAGCCAGGGCTTCATCGCGGATCTGCTCGGGCGTCACCGGCAGGTAGGGCGACATCGAAGGCGTATGGATGGCGCCGGTGACGGCGCAGGTGATGATGACTTTGCGAGGCTGGGCCATGGGACGTGCTCCTGGAGAGGACAAAGAAAAGGGGAAGGGCGCTAGGCCAGCGTTTCGACGTTGCCGCACACCGACAGGCTCTGGCCGCTGATGGCAGCACCGGCGGGCGAGCAGAGGAAAAGGATCTGGTTGGCGATGTCCTGGGCGCTGACCATGCGCCGCAGCGAGACCTTGGAAAGCAAGCGTGTGCGCATTTCTTCATGTTCGATGCCATAGGCCGCCGCCTTGGCGGCCACGATGCGCTCCTGTCGCGGCCCTTCGACGATGCCCGGCAAGACGGCGTTGACACGGATGTTGGAGGGGCCCAGTTCGATGGCCCAGGTCTCGGTCAGGCCGATGACGCCATACTTGGATGCCGAATAGGGCGTGCGCAAGGCAAAGCCCAGCCGACCGGCCACCGAGGAAATATTGATGATGGCGCCGCCGCCGTTTTTCTTCAGCATGGGTACGGCGCGCCGGGTGCAGAGGAAGGGGCCGGTCAGGTTGATGGCGATGGTCTGGTCCCATTGCGCCGCATCGATGTCTTCCACCGGCAGCGTGGGACCGGCAATGCCGGCATTGTTGACCAGGACGTCCAGTCTTCCGTCCCAGCGCGTGGCCAGGTTGGCGAACATGGCATCGACCTGCGCCGGACTGGCCACGTCGGTACGGCTGAAACTCACCGCAGCGCCTGCCAGTCGGGCACGTGCATCGGCCAGGAAAGCCTCATCGATATCGCAGACGTGCACTTGCGCGCCTGCTTTGATGAACGTTTCAGTAATTGCGAGGCCGATGCCCTGGGCACCGGCGGTGACGATGACGTGATGGTCCTGCAGGTTCAGATCCATGGTTTGGTCTCCTGGGGGGGATCCGGCCCCGATGCCAGCGTGGGCTGGTCTTGTCGTAGTGGGGAAAGGCCGGTGCGAACGACTGTAGTGGAGCCGCGCAGGAGCGTCAACGGCAGCATTCTGACCCGGGATTTCCCTTGAAACCGCCCGATCCGGCCGCCACAGCCCACGGGTAGCGGGCTCTGGCACAGCGGCCTGGGCCATGGCTGGGGTGGAGCATGAACAGATTGCGCGACAGGGAAAAACTTTCATCAATGCGCGAGGGGAGGAGGGGCGGGAAGGGTGGCTGCGGCACTGCATCAAATTTCGCGGAGAGGGGCGGGGCTGTTGGTACAATGCCCACTTTCTGCCACTTCCCCTCTCTCTACAGGCTTATGGATATCCTTCTGTTCCTGGTCGATTTCATCCTCCACATCGACCGTCACCTGGCCGAACTGGCCGTTTCCTATGGTCCCTGGTTATTCCTGATCCTGTTCCTGATCATCTTTTGCGAAACCGGTCTGGTGGTCACGCCCATTCTGCCCGGCGACTCGTTGCTTTTCGTCACCGGCGCCCTGGCCGCTACCGGCGCCTATGACATTCACCTGATGCTGCTGACCCTGATCGTGGCCGCCATCCTGGGCGACAGCACCAACTACCAGATTGGCAAGATGCTGGGTATCAAGGTGTTCGACAAGCCCAACTCGCGCATCTTCAAGAAGGAATACCTGGACAAGACCCATGCCTTCTTCGAGAAGCACGGCGGCAAGGCCATCATCATCGCCCGCTTCGCCCCCATCGTGCGCACCTTCGCACCCTTCGTGGCGGGCGTGGGCGCGATGACTTACAAGCGCTTCTTCCTCTACAACGTCATCGGTGGCATCGCCTGGGTGGCCAGCTTCGGCTATGCCGGCTACTTCTTCGGCAACCTGCCCATCGTCAAGAAGAACCTGAGCCTGTTGATCGTGGCCATCGTGATCCTGTCGATCCTGCCGGGGATCATCGAGTACTTGCGCCAACGGCGTCGTCCGGGCTGATCGCCTCTCGACGCGAAGCCAGCAAAAAACTGCCGTTCAGCCTGAAGGCTGAACGGCAGTTTTTCTTTCAGGCGCTGCTTGTGAGGCCCTGGTCCTGTTTGCCGCCGTATTGCACATCCGGCCGCAACGGTGTCTTGCTGGACGCCGCCCGCACGTATTGCGGCGGCCAGGCCACGTCTTCGCGCAATTGCTGAGCGGCATGCAGCGGCCAGTAGGGATCGCGCAGCAGTTCGCGCGCCAGCAGCACCAGGTCGGCCTGGCCGGTCCGCAGCACGTGCTCGGCCTGGAAGGCGTCGGTAATCATGCCGACCGTGCCGGTGGCGATGCCGGTCTGGTTTTTCACGCGCGCCGCAAAGCCGGTCTGGTAACCGGGGCCGACCGGAATGGCCGCCGAGGGCAGGTTGCCGCCCGTGGACACATCCACCAGGTCCACCCCCATTTCCCGCAGGCGGGCCGAGAGGGCCACTGTATCGTCGGCGCCCCAGCCGCCCTCGGTCCAGTCGGTGGCCGACAGGCGCACCAGCAGGGGCAGTTCGGCGGGCCAGACGGCGCGGGTCGCCTGCACCGTTTCCAGCAGGAAGCGGATGCGGTTCTCGAAGCTGCCGCCGTACTGGTCGGTGCGGTGATTGCTCAGGGGCGAGAGGAACTGATGGCCCAGGTAGCCGTGCGCGCCATGCAGTTCGATTACCTTGAAACCGGCTGCCAGGGCGCGACGGGCGGCCTCGGCGAAGGCTTGCACCAGTGCGGCAATTTCCGCCGTACTCATGGCATGCGGTTCGGTATAGGTGGTGTCGAAGGCCAGGGCCGAGGGCGCCTGCGGCAGCCAGCCTCCCTTGGCCTCCGGCACACTGGCCGCCGGGCCATCCCAGGGACGCAGGGCACTGGCCTTGCGGCCCGCATGCGCCAGCTGGATACCGGGCACGGCACCCTGCTGCTCGATGAAGCGGGTGAGACGGCGCAGGGGCGCGACGTGCTCATCCTTCCAGATACCGAGATCGGCGCTGGTGATGCGGCCTTCCGGAACCACCGCCGTGGCCTCCATGATGACCAGGCCGGCCCCGCCCACGGCACGGCTGCCCAGGTGCACCAGGTGCCAGTCGTTGACGAAGCCGTCCTCGGCCGAATACTGGCACATCGGGGAGACGGCGATGCGGTTGGGCAAGGTGACCCCGCGCAGGGTCAGCGGCGAAAACAATAGACTGCTCATGCAAGAACTCCTGTCATGTCATGGCATCGGGAAGATGCCGAGATGCGCAGTCTAGGGGATTTCTTCAAATTGCGTCGGCGGCCCCCGCCGTATGCCTTATTGCGTCTCGAACTGCAATGCCGCCAGGCTGGCATAGAGGCCATCGCGGGCCACCAGTTCGGCATGGGTGCCGGTCTCGACGATGCGACCGTGTTCCAGCACGATGATGCGGTCGGCCCGCTGCACGGTGGCCAGGCGGTGCGCGATGACCAGCGTGGTGCGGCCGACCATGGCCGCTTCCAGGGCGCTTTGCACCAGGCGCTCGGATTCGGCATCCAGGGCGCTGGTGGCTTCGTCCAGCAACAGCAGCGGCGGGTTCTTCAGCAGCGCGCGGGCGATGGCGATGCGCTGGCGCTGGCCACCGGAAAGGCGCACGCCGCGCTCGCCCAGGAAGCACTGATAGCCCTCCGGCAGGCGTTCGATGAATTCATGCGCAGCGGCCATGCGGGCGGCCGCGATCACTTCTGCATCGCTGGCATCGGGGCGACCGAAGCGGATGTTTTCCATGGCATTGGCCGAGAAGATCACGGTGTCCTGCGGCACGATGCCGATCGCCTTGCGCAGGTCCTGGAGTGTCAGGTAGCGGATGTCCACGCCCTCCAGCCGGATACTGCCGTGCTGCGGATCGTAGAAACGCAGCAGCAACTGGAACAGCGTGGTCTTGCCGGCCCCCGAGGGACCGACCACGGCCACCGTCTCTCCCGCACGCACATCCAGCGAGAAGCCGGACAGTGATGCGCTGCCGGGGCGCGAGGGATAGTGGAAGTCCAGGTCTTCGATCTTCAGGGCCGCGCCGTTGGCGGTGCGGGGTGGCAGTTGTTCCGGCAGCAGTACGGACTGTACCGGCGACTGCGCCGCCAGCAGGTCGAGCAGGCGTTCGGTGGCGCCGGCGGCGCGCTGGGTGTCGCCCATCACTTCCGAGAGGGCGCCCAGCGAACCGGCCACCAGGGATGCGTACAGAATGAACTGGCCCAGCTCGCCGCCGGTCATGCGGCCCTGCATGACCGCGTGCGCGCCCAGCCACAGCACGAAGACGATGGCACCGAAGACCAGCAGGATGGCCACGACGGTGAGCAGCGAGCGGGCGCGGATGCGGTCCATTGCTGTCTGGAAGGCACGCTCGACGGAATCGCCGAAGCGGCGCGCCTCGATCTCTTCATGCGTGAAGGCTTGCACGGTCGGCATGGCGTTGAGGATTTCACCGGCCATGGCGGCGGCATCGGCCACGCGGTCTTGCGAGGCGCGCGAGAGCTTGCGCACGCGGCGCCCGTAGAAGACGATGGGCAGCACCACGGCCGCCAGCATGACGATGATGATGGAGGTCAGCTTGGCGCTGGTGATGAAGAGCATGCTCATGCCGCCCAGGAACAGCAGGGCATTGCGCAGGGCCATCGAAATGCTGGTGCCGACCAGGGCCTGGATGAGCGTGGTATCGGTGGTCAGGCGCGAGAGGACTTCGCCGCTCTTGGTGGTTTCGAAGAATTCGGGACTCTGCGTCACTACGTGGGCATAGACCGCGCTGCGCAGGTCGGCGGTGACCCGCTCGCCCAGCCAGGACACCATGTAGAACCGTGCCGCCGTGGCCACCCCCAGCACGCAGGCCACGCCGAACAGGGCCAGGAAGTACAGGTTGATGTGGCTGGCGCTCTTGCTGCCGGCCGCGCCAAAGCCGAGGTCGATCATCTGCTTGAAGGCATAGGGTACGGCCAGTGTGGCTGCGGCCGCCACCAGCAGCGCCAGGCCGGCCAGCAGGAACTGCTTCTGGTAAGGCGCGAGAAAGGGGAGCAGTCCGCGCAGTGCGGCCAGCGCGGATTTGCGGGCGGTGGGAGAATCCGAGGCTGGCGTGGCGTCGGTGGCAGGGGAGTCGATGCGGGAAGGAGTCGTGGAGGACATGGACATGGATGAGCTGTTGAGGCTGCCGGGCCAATCGTTGCGTGCATGTTGCCGCACGGCCAGAGTCGCCGGTCAACGCCGGGAAAAACTGCTGGCTGCGTTGAACCAACCGGGCTTGCCTTAATCGGAAGAGGCATAAGTATAGACAGTCCGTGCAGACATCGCGCAGCTTGTCTCACAACGCGATGTTGTTCGTCAGCCATTGCTTGCCTGCCTTGCCCTGCTACAGTATGCGGATTCGAGCGCGATCAGCTCGACCGGCGCAGCGCAGCAGCAGGCATCCGCATCATCCCAACCCCATGACAGGCAAGGAGATTCGCTTGGCCCAACCCGCACTGATCCCCTCCCGCCGGGAGGCCGCGCCAGCAGAGCGCACATCACATGATGAACTGCTGGCCGGGCTCACCGCCGCCGAGGCGGCCATCTCACCCAAATATTTCTATGATGCGCTGGGCAGCAAGCTCTTCGAAGCCATCTGTGCTCTGCCCGAGTATTACCCCACCCGTACCGAAGCCGCCATCTTCGCCGCCCATCAGCAGGCCATGGCGCAGGCCATCGGCAAGGGCTGTACCTTGATCGACCTGGGCGCCGGCAATTGCGCCAAGGCCGCCGCGCTGTTCGAGGCCTTGCAGCCGCAACAATATGTGCCGGTGGATATCTCCACCGATTTCCTGCACCAGTCGGTGGCCGGCTTGCAGGAGCGCTTCCCGCAACTGCCCATGTTGCCGCTGGGGATGGATTTCTCCGCCACGCTGGCACTGCCGGAAACGGTGCGACAGCAACGCCGCCTGTTCTTCTATCCCGGTTCCTCGCTGGGCAACTTCGATCCACGCCAGGCGCTAGACTTCCTGCGCCGGGTACGTGCGGCCTTGCCGCCCGGTGCCAGCGATGGCGGCATTCTCATCGGGCTGGATCTGGTCAAGGATGCGCGCGTGCTGGAAGCGGCCTATGACGATGCCATCGGTGTGACAGCGGCATTCAACCTGAACCTGCTCAACCATGTGAACGGCTTGATCGGGGCTGACTTCAGCCCCCGCGACTGGCGCCACGTGGCCTTCTACAACGGCCGCCAGCAGCGCATCGAAATGCACCTCGAAGCGCGGCGCGACCTGATCGTGCGCTGGCCGGGCGGACGCCGCACCTTCCATCAGGGCGAGCGCATCCATACTGAATACAGCCACAAGTTCACCGAGCAGGACATCCTGGGCCTGCTGGAAGAAGCCGGATTCGGCAATTGCCGCCTGTGGTTTGACCAGCGGCGCTGGTTCGCGGTCTGCCATGCGCAGGCGCGCTAGGCGGCGCTGGCCCATATTGATTCAATGATTCTTGCAGGAGACCGGATGCCTTCCGTCATTACCCAGGACACCACCACGCAAGGCGAAGACGACCAGGCCGTCGTCACTGCCGCCACCGCTGCCACCATCGATGCCGTCATCGACGCTGCCGTCCAGCACCTCCATCAACGCCCGCGCGAGCGCCTGGGCGACCGTTACCGGCGCCTGCGCCGGCAGTCCCTGCTCATCGCCGAACCGCTCTCGGCCGAGGATTGCTGCGTGCAGGCCATGCCGGATGCCAGCCCCGTCAAGTGGCACCTGGCCCACACCACCTGGTTCTTCGAAACCTTCCTGCTGGAGCGTTTCCAGAGCGGCTTTACGCCCTTCCATCCGCAGTTCCGCGTGCTCTTCAATTCCTACTACGAGGGCGTGGGCGAGAAGTTTCCGCGTCCGCAGCGCGGGTTGCTCACGCGGCCCGCGTTGGAGGAGGTGCTGGCCTATCGCGAGCAGGTCGATGCACGCATGCTGCTGCTCATCGATGCCCTGGAGTCGGAACCCGGCGAAGCGGGCAGCGCGCATCCGCAACTGTCGGGTTTCCTTGCGCTGCTGGAATTGGGTATGCAGCACGAGCAGCAGCATCAGGAGCTGATGCTCACCGACATCAAGTTCCTGCTGTCGATGAACCCGCTGCAACCGGCCTATCAACCCCTGCCGATGAACCTGCAGCTGGACGACCCGGCCGAGCTGGCGCTGCGCTGGCATCGCATCGAGGCCGGTATCGTCGAGATCGGTCATGCCGGTGGCGGCTTTTGCTTCGACAACGAGACGCCGCGCCATCGCCAGTTCGTCGAGCCCTACCAGTGCGCTTCGCGGCTGGTGAACAATGCCGAATACCTGGCCTTCGTTGAGGCGGGCGGTTATGACGATGCCGCACTGTGGTTGTCCGAGGGATGGGAATGGAAGCGGCAGGCTGGCTTGTCGCATCCCCTGTACTGGCGCCGCGGCGCCGACGGCCAGTGGCGCGAATTCACCGAGTATGGCGTACAGCCCTTGCAGCCGCATCGGGCTGCCGTGCATCTCTCGTATTACGAGGCCGATGCCTATGCCCGCTGGGCTCAGGCCCGTCTGTTGACCGAGGCCGAGTGGGAACATGCAGCCGCGCGGCTGCATGGGCGCGGACGTGAATTTTTTGGCGTGGCCTGGCAGTGGACCAGCAGCAGCTATGGGCCTTACCCCGGCTTCACCGCCGCACCGGGTGCGGTAGGTGAATACAATGGCAAATTCATGGTCAACCAGTACGTGCTGCGTGGGTCATCTTCGGCCACGCCGCTGAACCATGCACGGTTGACCTATCGCAATTTCTTCCCGGCCAGCGCACGCTGGCAGGTCAGCGGCATACGCCTGGCCCGCCAGGGCTGATGGCCTTGCTTGCGTCTTCAAGCCGCCACCAGGGCCGCAGCCGGCCCTGGTGGCGGTACCGACTTTGACCTCTCAGAAGGTTTCCCACTCTTCCGATTTGTCTTCCTTGCTGGTGGCCGGAAGCGCGCGTGGTGCCGGCGCGGCAGCCGCGGCGCGGACTGCGGGCGGCTTGGTGGCAGCAGGCTTGCCGGGCAGGGCCGTCGTCGATGCCGGTGTCGCCGTGCGCAACGGTGCGGCGCGCACCACGGGAGCCGGTGCGGGTGCCGTGCCCAGGTCATCGAGACGGAACACGCTCACCAGTTCCAGCAGTCGCTGCGCCTGATCCTGCAAGGCCTGCGCGGCGGCGGCGGCTTCCTCCACCAGCGCGGCATTCTGCTGGGTAGTGTTGTCCATCTGCATGATGGCCTGGTTGACCTGCTCGATGCCATCGCTCTGCTCGCGCGTGGCGGCCGAGATTTCCCCGACGATGTGGCTGACCTGCTCGATGCTGTGGACCACCTCATCCATGGTGCTGCCGGCCTGTGCCACCAGTTCAGTGCCGGCCGTGACCTGGCCGACGGAATCATTGATGAGTTCCTTGATTTCCTTGGCGGCGGTGGCCGAACGCTGGGCCAGGCCGCGCACTTCCGACGCCACCACCGCGAAGCCGCGGCCCTGTTCCCCTGCGCGTGCTGCCTCCACGGCGGCATTCAGCGCCAGGATGTTGGTCTGGAAGGCAATGCCGTCGATGACCGAGATGATGTCCACGATCTTGCGCGAGGAATCATTGATGGCGCCCATGGTCTGCACCACCTGCTTGACGGTCTGGCCGCCCTGGTTGGCCACTTGCGTGGCGTTGCCGGCCAGCTCGCTGGACTTGCGGGTGTGGTCGGCATTCTGTTTGACGCTGGAGGTCAGCTGTTCCAGCGAGGAGGCGGTTTCTTCCAGGGCGCTGGCCTGCTCCTCGGTGCGCGAGGACAGGTCCAGGTTGCCGCTGGCGATCTGGGTCGAGGCGGTGACCATGGAGTCGGTACCGCGCCGCACCTCCTGCACGATGGCCTTGAGCTTCTGGTTCATGGCCGCCAGCGCCTGCAGCAGTCGGCCGGTTTCATCGTTGGAGTGGGCGGCGATGACGGCGGTCAGATCCCCCGCCGCCACGGTCTCGGCCACTTCCACGGCACGGCTGAGCGGACGGGTGATGCTGCGCGAGATGGTCCAGGCGATGAAGGCGGCGAACAGCGCCGAGAGGAGGCCGGAGACCAGCATGATCGTACGCGTGGAGCTGTAGATGGCTTCGGCATCGGCAACCGACTGATCCATCAGTTTCTGCTGCATGTCCGAGAGCGCATCGAGATGGCCGAAATAGAGTTTCTGCAGCGGCATCATCTGCTCCAGCATGAGCTTGATGGCGGCATCCTTCTCGCCACTGTTGTAGAGGCGGTCGATCTCCTTGCGCAGGGCGGCGTAGCTCTTGCGCGTTTCCGTGACCTTTTCGAACTTGGCGCGGGCCTCCGCATTGACGATCAGGCTGCCCAGTTCATCGTAGAGCTTGGTGTTTTCCGCTGACAGGCGCTCGATGGTTTGTTGCTCTTTGGCAATTTGCGCCGGATCGCTCATGAGCAACTGGTTGCGCAGCGAGATGGCCAGATCGTCGACTCTGCCGGAAATGTTGTTGATGATGTCGATCTTCTTGTAGCGGTCATTGACCACCAGGTCCAGCGCCTGGTTGATGTTGCTCAAGCGGGCCAGGCCCAGCGTGACGATGGCGGCGATCACCAGGATCAGTACCGAGAACGCGAGTGTGAGTCGTATGGAAATGCTGAGATTGTTGAAGCGCATGATTTTCCCCCCGAAAAATGTGGATGCGGCTTGCTGATGAGAGATGTCACACGTGGCATGTGACTTTTAACTGGTATGACGACCAGGAAGCAATAATAAGCCAGTTACGTACATTGAGAACGTTTGGCACACGTAAATTCTGCGAACTTGTCCGGCGTCAGGGAAAACGAGGATCAGCGCAGATTGCCGCGCATCAACGTGGCGGCCGTGCAACGGCGTCAGACGGCAAGAGGGCGGGGGAGGGGGATGCAACAACGCCGCCCGGTAGGGCGGCGTCGCGTTCAGAAAGCGGCCGGGATCGCCGGCCGGATTCCGTTTCAGGCAGCCTTGGCCTGTGCGGAGCCAGCCTGGTTGGCGCTCTCGCTGATGGCGATCTGGCGGTTCACGGCAGACAGCACGGCCTTGAAGGAGGCAGTCACGATGTTGGCGTCGATGCCCACACCGAATCCGGTCGGGGCTTCGTTCAGGCGCAGCTCGATATAGCTGGCGGCCTTGGCGTCGGCGCCGGCACCGATGGCGTGTTCATGGAAGTCCATCAACTTGATGTCCAGGCCCAGCGCATGCACGAAGGCATCGATGGGACCATTGCCGCTGCCGCGCACGGTGACCGGCTGACCATTGCGTACGATGTCAACTTCGATGTTGATGGATTCGGCCTTGGAGCTGTCTTCGGACATGCGGTGCGCACGGTAGACATAGGGCTCTACGCGCTCCAGGTATTCACGCTGGAAGATGGCGTGGATATCGGAGGCGGCGATTTCCTTGCCGGTGGCATCGGCCTCGCGCTGGATGGCGCGCGAGAACTCGATCTGCAAGCGGCGCGGCAGGGCCAGGCCATATTCCTGTTCCAGCAGGTAGGCCATGCCGCCCTTGCCGGACTGGCTGTTGACGCGGATGACGGCATCGTAGCTGCGGCCCAGGTCGGCCGGGTCGATCGGCAGATAGGGTACTTCCCAGATGGCATCGGGCTGCTGCTTGGCGAAGCCCTTCTTGATCGCGTCCTGATGCGAGCCGGAGAAGGCCGTGAAGACCAGATCGCCGACATACGGGTGGCGCGGGTGAACGGGGATCTGGTTGCATTCTTCCACCACCTGGCGCACCACGTCGATATCGGAGAAGTCCAGGCCCGGGTTCACGCCCTGGGTGTACAGGTTCAATGCCAGCGTGACCAGGTCGACGTTGCCGGTGCGCTCGCCGTTGCCGAACAGGCAGCCCTCGACGCGGTCGGCGCCGGCCATCACGGCCAGCTCGGCCGAGGCCACGGCGGTGCCGCGATCATTGTGCGGGTGCACCGAGATGATGGCGCTGTCGCGGTGCTTCAGGTTGCGGCACATCCATTCGATCTGGTCGGCGTAGACGTTGGGGGTGGCGCACTCGACGGTGGAGGGCAGGTTCAGGATGATCTTGCGCTGCGGCGTGGCACCCCAGGTTTCGCAGACGGCATCGCAGATGTCCTTGGAGAAATCCAGCTCGGTGGTGCTGAAGGATTCCGGCGAATACTCGAAACGCCATTCGGTGCCCGGGCGCGCATCGGTCAGTTCCTTGACCAGGCGGGTGCCGGTGACGGCGATGTTCTTGATCTCCTCGCGCGACATGTTGAAGACGATCTTGCGGAAGGCCGGGGCCACCGAGTTGTACAGGTGGACGATGGCCTTCTTGGCGCCTTCCAGCGATTCGACGGTGCGGCGGATCAGTTCTTCGCGCGACTGGGTCAGCACGATGATGGTGACGTCATCGGGGATGCGGTTCTCGACGATGAGCTTGCGCACGAAATCGAAATCGGTCTGCGAGGCGGAGGGGAAGCCGACTTCGATTTCCTTGAGGCCAGTCTTCAACAGCAGTTCGAAGAAGCGCAGCTTGCGCTCGGCGTTCATCGGTTCGATCAGGGCCTGGTTGCCATCGCGCAGATCGGTGCTCATCCAGATCGGCGGAGTGTCGATGACCTTGCCGGGCCAGGTGCGGTCGGGCAGGTCGATGGCAGGGAAGGGACGGTATTTGGCGGCGGGGTTGCTTAACATCATGATGGACCTCTTGGTTTCCGGATGGCGTGGAATGCTTCAGTGCTTGGATACGTGAATGCTTCAGTGCGTCAGATGTGGCCGATCGGGTTGCCTGGCTGCCACGAGCGCGTGGCCAGGCAACCCTTCATAGAGCCAGAGGCGGCATCTCCCGCAGCGGGGCGCCTGCCTGGGGCAGTTGCGCGCGCTGGTTGCAGATTGTGCGGATCATCGAATACATATGCTTGGCCTGGTGGGCGGCGACGTCGGCTTTCATCATGGAACGCGCGTCACTGCCTGGTTGTACTGCCGGACCTGCTGGATTTTGTGGGTTTGCCGGATCGCGTGAAGTCAGCGGATACGACAGGAAAACGGATTTTAGCGCGAGGCTAGTAGTAGCGACACCGATAGCAACGCTAGCAGACTGCTGGCGCTGTTGTGGCGGATGGAGGTGGTTGCTGCGGAGTTCATCCGAGCAATGTAGAAGATTGGGCATCCGCTTGTCAAGGGCTATCTTTTTTACACACGGTTGACACACGTAAAAGAAAGGCACATTCCAATAAATTCGTTGCTAGAATCGTCTTGTTAATAACCGGCTGGTCATTTATCTGCACTGCTGCAATATCAATTCCTTGTGAGGATGGAACGCCGCCGGGTGAAAATGCTCCAAACCGAGCGCCGCAGTAGTCCTTTTGCCAACCAGGGTTGACTTGTTGCGCCGGCACCGCTCTCTGCGTCGCCTGCCACGAAGAACAAACAACAGAATGCCGACGCCTCCGCCACCCCGGAAGGATAGTCAATAACCGCCAACATCCATGCAGAAACGTACCGACCTCATCGTTTGCGAAGAATGCGACGCCGTCTACCAGCGCATGACGCTGGGCGAGCGCGAGGTCGCCCGCTGCCTGCGTTGTGGCGCCGAACTGGAGCGTGATACCGGTCGCCGCCTGCAGCACCTGCTGCCGCTGACCATTGCTGCGCTGATCCTGTTCGTGATCGCCAATGCCTTTCCCATCGTTACCATCGAGCTGCAGGGGCTCTCCAGCCAGACCACGCTGATCGGTGCGGTGGTGGCGTTGACCCGTGACGGCATGTCGGAGGTGGCCCTGCTGGTGCTGGCCACGACCTTGCTGTTCCCGCTGATCCAGCTGGGGGTGTTGCTCTACCTGTTGCTGCCGGGGGGACGCCAGTCACGTCCGCCCGGCTTCGTGCTGCTGCTGCGGCTCATGCAGGTGGCACGGCCCTGGGGCATGATCGAGGTATTCATGCTGGGCGTGCTGGTGGCGCTGATCAAGCTGTCCAACATGGCCGAGGTCATCCCCGGTCCGGCCTTGTGGTCCTTCGGTGGACTGACGGTGCTGCTGACGGTCGTGGTGTCTTTCAATCCACGCTACCTCTGGCACGTGTGGGAGCAGCAGCAAGCCGGGCAATACGGTGACAAGGAGGCCGGTGCATGAGCTTCTCCACCCGCCAGGTGACATCGCATGCGCCCGACCTCACTCAAGAGCCGGATGAAGACCTGCCCGTGCAGGATGCCGCCGCGCTGGGCGTGATCGGCTGCCATCACTGCGGCACCGTGTGGGAAGGGGCCCAGCCCCATCAAGCCTGCGGCGTGTGCCATGCGCGGCTGCACGTACGCAAGATCGATAGCCTCACCCGTACCTGGGCGCTCCTGATTGCGGCCTGCATCATGTACATCCCGGCCAACATGATGCCGGTGATGGTGACCCGTACCCTGTTCGATGAACAGCGCGACACCATTCTCTCCGGCGTCATCTATTTCTGGACATCCGGCGAATGGGGCCTGGCCCTGGTGGTGTTCGTGGCCAGCTTTCTGGTGCCGCTGTTCAAGCTGGTGGCGCTGGGCATCCTGGTTTTCTCGGCCCGTCGCCGCAGTCGCTGGCGCCGTCTGCAACGCGCCAGGCTGTATCGCGTGGTCGAGGCCATCGGACGCTGGTCCATGCTGGATGTTTTCGTGGTCTCGGTCCTGACCGGGCTGGTCAAGATCCACGGCTTTGCCAATATCCACGCCGGTATCGGCATCGCCGCCTTCGGCGCAGTGGTGGTGCTGACCATGCTGGCCTCGCTGGCCTTTGACCCGCGCCTCATCTGGGACGAGCGCGAGACCGATCAAGCCTTCCCTGCACCTGGCCAGCCGCTCCCCGATACTGCTTCTCCCCATGACAACGTCAACAAGCCACAGGAAACCGCATGACTCCACCCGATCATTCCGATGACAAGCCGGCGCTGCTGCAACCGCGCCGCGCGCGCCAGCGCAACTGGCTGCCCTCGCTGGTGTGGCTCATTCCCATCGTTGCGGCCATCGTCGGCCTGACGCTGGTGGCCAAGATCCTGGTCGAGCGCGGCCCCATGGTCACGGTCAGCTTCCGTTCCGCAGAAGGGTTGGAGGCCGGCAAGACCAGGGTGAAGTACAAGGATGTCGAGATCGGCCAGGTGCAGAGCCTGAAGCTGGCCGCCGATCGTTCGCACGTGCTGGTGGGCATCCAGCTCAACCAGGACGCTTCCGGTTTCAATGCCGAGGACACGCGTTTCTGGGTGGTGCGTCCGCGCATTGCCGCCTCGGGCATCTCGGGCCTGGGCACCCTGCTTTCGGGGGCCTACATCGGCGCCGATGCCGGTGTCTCGGAAGAGACCAAGAAAGACTTCGTCGGCCTGGAGCAGCCCCCCATCGTCACGCGCGATGCCTCGGGACGGCAGTTCGTGCTGCATACCGATGACCTGGGTTCGCTGGATATCGGCTCGCCCATCTTCTATCGGCGCATCAAGGTCGGTCAGGTAGTCGCCTATGACCTCGACAGCGATGGTCGGGGGGTGACCCTGCGCATCTTCGTCAATGCGCCCTACGACAAGTTTGTCACCCAGGCTTCGCGCTTCTGGCATGCCAGCGGCTTCGACATGGAACTCAACGCCAGCGGCTTCAAGCTGCACACCCAGGCGCTCTCCACGGTGGTGCTGGGTGGCATCGCCTTCCGCGAGCGCGATGAACAGCACGTGAGCCCACCGGCCAAGGAGGGCACCGAGTATGCGCTGGTGGAAGATGAAAGCACTGCCATGAAGGAGCCGGATGGCGCGCCGCAAACGGCCCTGCTGTATTTCGACCAGTCCCTGCGTGGCCTGCAGCCGGGTGCGGCGGTGGACTTCCGTGGCGTGGTGCTGGGCGAGGTCAAGAGCATCGGCGTGGAGTACGACAAGGCGCGCGGTGAATTCCGCATGCCGGTGCTGGTGCAGATCTATCCGGATCGTTTGGGCCGCCGCTTCCACGAAGAGACCGGCGAGCAGCGCCGTTCCAACGCGCAGTTGTTGCGCATGCTGGTCAAGCGCGGCATGCGTGCGCAGCTGCGCAATGGCAACTTGCTGACCGGTCAGCTGTATGTGGCGATCGATTTCTTCCCCAAGGCCAAGCCGGTGCAGATCGATCCGGACAAGGTGCCGCTGGAGCTGCCGACCATCCCGGGCAGCCTGGACGAACTGCAGAAGCAGCTCTCCGACATTGCGGGCAAGCTCTCCAAGGTACCGTTCGACGAGATCGGTCGCGATCTGCAGACTACTCTGAAGACCTTGAACAAGACCTTGACCACGGCCGAGCAGACGGCCGCACACATCAACAACGACATCGCGCCGGAGATGCAGGCGACCATGAAGGATGCCCGCAAGACCTTGAATGCCGCCGAGCGCACGCTCTCCGATGATGCACCGCTGCAGTCGGACATCCGCCAGACCATGCAGGAACTGTCCAAGGCTGCGGCCTCGATCCGTATCCTCACCGATTACCTGCAACAGCATCCGGAAGCGCTGATCCGGGGCAAACAGGAGCCATGATGCAAGACAAGACTTCGTTCTCCCTCAAGACCCTGGTGGCGACCGTACTGGCCGCTTCCCTGCTGGCCGCCTGCGGCAGTTCACCGCCGACGCGCTTCTACACGCTGGCGGCCCCGGCCGATGGCGGCGCGTCCGTACGTACGACCAGCCAGGGGCCGCAGACCTTCATCGAAGTCATGCCGGTGTCCGTGCCCGACCGCCTGGCGCGTCCGCAACTGGTGGTGCGCAGCGATGCTACACGGGTGGAGGTATTGGAGCAGGACCGCTGGTCCTCGCCCTTCAACAATGAGTTGCGCGATGCGCTGTCTGCGGGCGTGGCGGCAAGGCTGGGAGCCATCGACGTCTCGCGCGGCGGCCGACCGGCGGACCAGGCCAGCTATCGCATCCATGTGGAATTGCGCGATTTCGACGCAGCCCGCAACGGCCAGGTCCAGGCCAGCTTCGGCTGGACCATCACGCGCTCGGATGACCGTCGCAGCGCGGCGTGCCGCCTGACGGTGGTGGAGCGGGTGGCAGGCGCTGCCAATGCCGATGTCGTCGCTGCCACGCAGAGGGCAGTCGGGAAGGCGGTGCAGGCCATTGCCGATGATGTTCGCGCTTTGCAGGCGGGGCGGGGAGGACAGTGCTCAGCTTGAGCTGGCGCATTTTGTCGCACCAAAGAAAAAGCCGCTTCCAAGGAAGCGGCTTTTCAACATCAGGACAGCTTGCAGCGATCAGCGATCGCCGTAGGAGCGGCGCGGGCCGTCGGCGCGGAAGCCGCCGCCATTGCCCTTGTAGCCACCACCGCCGCCACCTTCGCGACGCGGGCCGTTGCCGGCCGGCTTGGCGCCGCCGAAGCTGCGGCCTTCGCGGTTGCCACCGAAGCCGCCTTCACGATTGCCGCCAAAACCACCTTCACGGTTGCCACCGAAACCGCCCTCGCGATGACCACCGCCTTCGCGGTTGCCGGCGCCGAAGCGCGGGCCGCTGTTGCTGCGGCCATCACCCGGACGCCAGCCACCCGGCTTGCGCGGGCTGCGCGGCGCAGCCGACTTCTTCGGCTCGAAACCTTCGACCACATCCACCGGAATGGTCTGCTTGGTGAAGCGCTCGATGCGCTTGACCTGCATGCCTTCGGCGTGATTGACCAGCGAGATCGCCACGCCATTGCGGCCGGCACGGCCGGTACGGCCGATGCGGTGCACGTAGTCTTCAGCGAACTTGGGCAGGTCGTAGTTGAACACGTGGGTGATGCCCGGCACGTCGATGCCGCGCGCGGCCACGTCGGTGGCCACCAGCATGCGCACCTGGCCGCGGCGCAGGCTGTTCAGGGTACGGTTGCGGGCGCCCTGGTGCATGTCGCCATGCAGTGCGGCAGCAGCGAAACCGGCGATGTTGAGGCGATCGGCGATGGTGTCGGCGTCACGCTTGGTGGCGGTGAAGATCACGGCCTGGTCGATGCTGGTGTCGCGCAGCAGATGATCCAGCAGGCGGTTCTTGTGCGACAGGTCATCCACGAAGTGCACGCGCTGCATGATGTTTTCATGACGGGTCGACGAGCTAGCGATCTGGATGGTCAGCGGGTTGTTGGTGATGCGCTTGGCCATGTTGCCCACGACGCCGTCAAGCGTGGCCGAGAACAGCATGGTCTGGCGGGTGGCCGGGGTCGCGGCGACGATCTTTTCGATGTCGTCGATGAAGCCCATGTCCAGCATGCGGTCGGCTTCGTCCAGCACCAGGATCTGCAGTTGCGAGAAGTCGATCTTGCCCGACTCCATATGGTCGATCAGACGGCCCGGGGTCGCCACCAGGATTTCCGGGTTGCGCGACAGCAGCTGCATCTGCTTCGGATAAGGCATGCCGCCCAGGATGGACACCACGCGCACACGGCGCATGTAGGCACCGTACTTGTCAGTGGCGGTGGTCACTTGCAGGGCCAGTTCGCGGGTCGGGGTCAGCACCAGCATCTTCGGCTGTGCCGGCTGGTAACGCGGACGCTCGCCACGGGCACGGCTGGCCTGGCGTTCCTGGTTGGGGGTACGGGCTGCTTGCGGCGCCTGCGGCAGGTCTGCCAGCTGGTGCAGCGACGGCAGCATGAAAGCGGCGGTCTTGCCCGAGCCGGTCTGCGAGGACACCAGCAGATCCTGGCCGCTGATGGCGGCGGGGATGGCCTTTTCCTGCACCGGGGTCGGGGAGGTGTAGCCTGCTTCGGTCAGGGCTTTGATGATCGAAGGGTTCAGGCCGAGTGCTTCAAAAGTCATAATCTCTTTCGTGAAAGTGAACGCCAGGCACGAGACGGGCGCACGCGAGCGCGCCGGGCATCGAGTGCCTGAACGAAAAAAAGCAACGCCAACCGACGAAATGACTATGAAAAATACAAAGAAATTTCGGCACAAAAGCTTTGCGCCGGGACGGCATCATCAAGGGATGCCAGGGGCGGGGGGCTTTTACTGGGAACTTGTCGTAATGACAGGTAAGGCTTGCGAAGCTGCTTGGACAAATACGGCTGGAAACACTGCAGAACAGATTTCACGTCCGATTCGCCTGTGCATTGGTTATTGCAATGCACAAGGCGAATCATACCCTAAAACATCGAAATTGGCACGAAGCTATTTCGAGAAACTGTCTCTTTATTGTGGGCGGTGCTTGATTATTCTGCCATTCCACCCACGACGCGGGAGAAGCCACCATCCACATAGGTGATTTCGCCGGTGATGCCCGAGGCCAGGTCGGAGAGCAGGAAGGCCGAGGCATTGCCGACATCTTCGATGGTGACGTTGCGGCGCAGCGGGGCGGTAGCGGCAACCGCCCCGAGGATCTTGCCGAAGCCCTTGATGCCGCTGGCAGCCAGGGTCTTGATGGGGCCGGCCGAGACGCCATTGACGCGCACGCCCTTGGGGCCCAGCGATTCGGCCAGGTAGCGCACCGAGGCTTCCAGCGAGGCCTTGGCCAGGCCCATGGTGTTGTAGTTGGGTACCACACGCTCCGAACCCAGGTAGGTCAGGGTCAGCAGGGCGGCGTTGGAGGACAGCAGCGGCATGGCAGCCTTGGCCATGGCCGGGAAGCTGTAGGCGGAGATGTCGTGGGCGATCTTGAAACCTTCACGCGAGAAACCTTCCAGGAAGTCGCCGGCAATCGCTTCGGAGGGGGCGAAGCCGATGGCGTGCACCAGGCCGTCGAGCTGGCTCCAGGACTGGCCCAGGTCGGCGAACAGGGCATTGATCTGCTCATCGCTGCCGACGTCGCAGTCGAAAATCAGCTTGCTGTCGAATTCCTCGGCGAACTTGGTGATGCGGTCCTTGAAGCGCTCACCCACATAGGTGAAGGCCAGTTCAGCACCTTCGCGCTTGCACGCCTGGGCGATGCCGTAGGCGATGGAACGGTTGGACAGCAAGCCGGTGATCAGGATTTTTTTGCCTTGCAGAAATGCCATGTTGACTCCGTAGGGTCCGCCGCGTATTGCGTGTTTCTGCGGGGCAGAAGCAGGCGTGGCGCGGTCGGTAAATGATAGCGGCGCCGCGCAGCGGCGGCGGCCGGGATGGGACAGACCCGGATTGTAGGGGCTTGCGGCAGGCGCGGCAACCTTTGCGGCACCGGCAGGGCGTGACGCGGCAAGCCAAGCAGCATTCGTCAAGTTGCTTTAATTGCTTCCCTGTAATCGCCGCTCTCTTTACAATGCCCCGACACGGAAATCGTTTCCTGATCCCGTCCCCCAGGCTGCTGGCATTCGGCCGGAGCCCATCAGGCGCGGGACTTGCTTGCCCCCGAGACATCACAGCCCACGAGAGTGCAGACAGACAACCGCATGGTCCCGCCCCTGAAGACAGCCAAGATTTTTCTCTCCTGCCTGCTGGCCGCCGCCCTGGCCCATGGCACCCTGGCATTCGCCGAGCCCGCCTTTTCACTGTATGACACGCCCAAGTACGGGCCCGGCTTTACTCATTTCGACTACGTCAATCCGGATGCGCCCCGGCGCGGCACCTTGTACCTGGCCAATCCGGACCGTCGCACCAGTTTCGACAAGTTCAATCCCATGTCGATGAAGGGCGTGGCCGCCGCTGGCCTGGACCAGCTGATGTTCGAGAGCCTGGCCGTGTCCTCTTCCGACGAAGTCGCCACCGTCTATGGCCTGCTGGCCGACGACATGAAGCTGGCCCCGGACCGCATGTCGATGACCTTCCACTTGAACCCCAAGGCGCGTTTCAACAATGGCGACAAGGTCACTGCCGAGGATGTGAAATACTCCTTCGACACCCTCATCGCCAAGGGCGCGCCCCAGTACAAGTCGGTCTTCGCCGATGTCAAGGGCTGCGTGGTGGTCGATGCCGCCACCGTGCGCTTTGACTTCGCCAGCAAGAACCACGAGTTGCCGCTGATCGTCTCCAGCGTACCGGTGTTCTCAAGGAAATGGGCACAGGGCACGCCCTTCGACCAGATCCAGCTGACCCCGCCCATCAGCACCGGCCCCTATCTGATCGAGAGCTACGATACCGGTCGCAGCATCATCTACAAACGCAACCCGGATTACTGGGGCAAGGACGTCGCGGCCCGACGCGGCATGTTCAACTTCGAGCGCATCGTCTACCGCTTCTACAAGGATGACCTGGCGCGGCTGGAAGCCTTCAAGGCCGGCGAATTTGACGTGGTCGTGGAATACAGCGCCAAGAACTGGGCGCGCAGCTATACCGGCCCGCAGTTCCGCGATGGTCGCATCATCAAGAAGGAATTCAGGCATTCCAACGGCGCCGGCATGCAGGGCTTCGTGATGAACCTGCGGCGCGACCAGTTCAAGGATGTACGCGTGCGCCAGGCCATCGGGCTGGCGCTGGATTATGAATGGATGAACCGTCAGCTGTTTTACGGCCAGTACAAGCGTATCTACTCGTTCTTCAACAACAGCCAGCTGGCCGCCACGGGGGAGCCGCAAGGCGATGAGCTGGCCCTGCTGAAGTCCTTGCAGGCCAAGGGCTTCAAGCTTGATCCTGCGGTCTTCGGACCGGCGCCGGTTCCGCCCTCGACCGACCCGCCGTCTTCCTTGCGCGCCAACCTGCGCCAGGCCCGCGCGCTGTTGGCCCAGGCCGGCTGGGTCTATCGCGATGGCGCGGTACGCAATGCCCAGGGTGTGCCGCTGTCCTTCGAGATCCTCGATGACCAGAGTTCGATGTCGCGCGTCATCAGCGTATTCGCCCGCAACCTGCGTACGCTGGGCATCGACGTGGTCCAACGCAGTGCCGACTATGCGCTGGTGGCCAAGCGCATGGAAGACTTCGATTTCGACATGACCAGCGTGCGCTTTCCCGATACCAGCAGCCCCGGCAACGAACTGTTCGACATGTTCAGCTCCAGGGCCGCTGACGAAAAGGGTTCCAACAATGCCTGGGGGCTCAAGGACCCGGTGGTGGACCAGCTGGTGCAGACCGTGGTGGCCGCCGATACCCGCGCCAGGTTGACTGCGGCTGCCCGCGCGCTCGACCGTGTGTTGCTGCACAAGTACATCGTGGTGCCGCACTGGTATTCCTCCACGCATCGCATCGCCTACCGCAACCGTTTCGGTATCCCGGCGGTGGCGCCGCTCTACTACCAGGCCGATCCCTATGTGATCAGCACCTGGTGGGAGGAAAAGGCGCGGTGAGGCAAAAAATGAATGAAAAGACCAAGGCCCGCATCCGGTGCGGCGGGCACGAACGAGGATGGTGGCAGGCATGAATATCTGGTCCTATATTTTGAAGCGGGTGCTGTTGATGATTCCCACGCTCTTCGGTGTGGTGGCCATCACCTTCGCGGTGATCCAGTTCGTCCCCGGCGGTCCGGTGGAACAGGCCATGCTGGAGATGAAGGGGCGCGGCGGTGGCGGTGAAGCCTCCGGTGGCGGCGCCGCCAGCGGTGCCTCGGCCTATCGCGGACGGCAGGGCATCGACGAGCAGCGCATCGCCGAGATCAAGCAGCTCTACGGCTTCGACAAGCCGCCGGTCGAGCGTTTCTGGATCATGCTCAAGGGTTTCCTGACCTTCGACCTCGGCAAGAGCTTCTACCACCACGGCGATGTCTGGACCCTGGTCAAATCCAAGCTCCCGGTCTCCATCAGCATCGGGCTGTGGACCTTCCTGCTGAGCTACCTGATCTCGGTGCCGCTGGGCATCGCCAAGGCGGTGCGCGAGGGCAGCCGTTTCGATACCGCCACCACCGGGCTGGTGCTGGTCGGCTATTCCATTCCCGGTTTCGTGCTGGGGGTGTTCCTGCTGGTGCTGTTTGCCGGCGGCAGCTTCGTGCAGTGGTTCCCGCTGCGCGGCCTGACCTCGGACAACTGGGCCAGCCTCTCCTTCATGGGCAAGATCACCGATTACCTGTGGCACATCACCTTGCCGGTAACGGCCTCGGTCATCGGCGCCTTCGCCGTCATCACCATGCTGACCCGTAACACCTTCCTCGAAGAGATCCGCAAGCAATACGTGCTGACCGCCCGCGCCAAGGGCTTGTCAGAGCGCAAGGTGCTGTACAAGCACGTGTTTCGCAATGCACTCATTCCGCTGGTAACCGGTTTTCCCTCGGCCTTCATCGCCTCTTTCTTCGCCGGCAGCCTGCTGATCGAAACGCTGTTCTCGCTGGACGGCATGGGGCTCCTGGCCTATGAATCGGCGATCCGGCGTGACTATCCGGTGGTCATGGGTACGCTCTATCTGTTCACGCTCATCGGCCTGGTGGTCAAGCTGGTGGGCGATCTCTGCTATGTGTGGGCTGACCCGCGCGTCCAATTCGAAAGCCTGGCGCAATGAGCATGACTACGCCCGCCACCCCCTCCCTCTCGCCCAGCCGTCGCATCTGGCTGCGTTTTCGCGCGGACCGCACCGGCTACTGGAGCCTGGTGATTTTTTCCCTTCTCTTCATACTGAGTCTGGGCGCCGAACTGATCTCCAACGACAAGCCGCTGGTGGCCAGCTACCAGGGCAGGCTGATGTTCCCGATACTGAAAGATTATTCAGACAGGCATTTTGGCGGCGACTTCGACTCGCCCGCCGACTACCTCGATCCCTTCATCGAGCAGCAATTCCGCAAGGACGGCAACTGGGTCATCTATCCACTGAACCGCTATGGCTACAACACCCTGAACTACTTCGCCAAGGAACCCAACCCGGCGGCCCCCTCGGCCGAGAACTGGCTGGGCACCGACGACCGCGGTCGCGACGTGTTCGCGCGTCTGCTCTATGGCTTCCGCGTGTCGGTGCTGTTCGGCATGGCGCTCACGTTCATCGGGGTGGTGCTGGGCGTGGCCGCCGGTGCGCTGCAGGGTTACTTTGCCGGACGCACCGACCTCATCACCCAGCGCCTGCTGGAGATATGGGGATCGATGCCGGAGCTGTACCTGCTGATCATCTTCTCCTCCATCTTCCAGCCCAGCCTGGGTCTGCTGCTGGTATTGCTGTCGCTGTTCGGCTGGATGAGCCTGTCCGATTACGTGCGCGCCGATTTCCTGCGCAATCGCAACCTGGAATACGTGCAGGCCGCGCGCGCCATGGGCTTGCCCAACCGCCTCATCATCTGGCGCCACGTGCTGCCCAACAGCATGACGACGGTGGTGACCTTCCTCCCTTTCCGCATGAGCGCCGCCATCCTGGCGCTGACCAGTCTGGACTTTCTCGGCCTGGGCGTGCCGCCCTCCACCCCCAGCCTGGGTGAACTGCTGGCGCAAGGCAAGAACAACCTGGATGCCTGGTGGATCGCGGTCTCCACCTTCGTGGTGCTGACCGTGACCCTGCTGCTGCTGACCAATATCGGCAACGGGCTGCGCAACGCCCTGGACGTACGGAGGAAGGCATGAGCGCCCCGCTGCTGGAAGTGAAGGATCTGACGGTACGCTTCGGCGACACCGTGGTGGTGGACCGCGTGAGCTTTGCGATGTCCCCTGGCGAGAAGTTTGCCCTGGTGGGGGAATCGGGCTCGGGCAAGACCGTGTCGTCGCTGGCGGTCATGCAGCTCAATCAGGATGCCCGCTACGAAGGCAGTATCCTGCTCGACGGCCAGGATGTGCTGAAGAAGAACGAGCGCCAGATGCAGCAGGTGCGCGGCAAGGATGTGGCGATGATCTTCCAGGAGCCGATGACGGCCCTGAACCCGCTTTTTACCATCGGCAACCAGATCGCCGAGGTGTTGATGCTGCACGAGGGTCTCCATGCGCGCGATGCGGCCAGACGCGCCGTGGCGTTGCTGGAGAAGACTGGCATTGCCGAACCGGCGCGGCGTGCGCTGTCGTATCCGCATGAACTCTCGGGCGGCCAGCGCCAGCGCGCCATGATTGCCATGGCATTGGCCTGCAAGCCCAGGCTCCTCATTGCCGATGAGCCGACCACGGCCCTGGATGTGACCATCCAGGTACAGATCCTGGCCTTGCTGAACCAGTTGCAGCGGGAAGAGAACATGGCCGTGCTCATCATTTCGCACGACCTGAACCTGGTACGCCACTTCGCCGACCGCGTCGGCGTGATGGAAAAGGGCAAGCTGGTCGAAAGCGCCAGCGTCGCCGAGCTCTTCGCCAATCCGCAGCAGCCTTATACGCGCAAGCTGTTGCAGAGCCGTCCGCAGCGCAATGCGGCAGAGGTGCCGGCCGAGGCGCCTGTTGTGCTACAGGCTGAGCAACTGCGCTGCACCTATCACATCAAGCAGGGCTGGTTTGCCAAACGCGCCTTCCATGCTGTCGACGGCATCGACCTGCAACTGCGTCGTGGCGAGACCATCGGCATCGTCGGTGAATCCGGCTCCGGCAAGTCCACGCTGGGCATGGCCTTGTTGCGGCTGTCGGCGGCCAGCGTGAGTGGCAGTATCCGCTTCGACGGCGAGCCCATTTCCGAGCGCAGCAGCCGTGCACTGCGGCCTTTGCGCTCGCGCCTGCAGGTGGTGTTCCAGGATCCCTTCGCCTCGCTTTCACCGCGTCGCACGGTGGAGCAGATCGTCGGCGAAGGCCTGGCCCTGCACCATCCCGAGAAGACCCCCGCGCAGCAGCGCCAGGCCATCGTCGGCGCGCTGGAAGAGGTCGGTCTGACGACAGCCGCCCTGGAGCGCTATCCGCATGAATTCTCCGGCGGCCAGCGCCAGCGTATCGCCATCGCCCGCGCGCTGGTGTTGCAGCCGGAACTGCTGTTGCTGGACGAGCCGACCTCGGCCCTGGACGTGACCGTGCAGCAGCAGGTACTGCAACTGCTGGCCGACCTGCAGCGCCGACATGGCCTGGCCTATCTGTTCATCACCCACGACCTGGCCGTGGTGCAGGCCATGGCGCACCAGGTGATCGTGATGAAGGATGGCAAGGTAGTCGAAAGCGGCCCTGCCGAGCAGGTACTGCAGCATCCGCAGCAGGACTACACGCGCCGCCTGGTGGCCGCCGCCACCTACGCCGAAGCCGCGCGCTGAAGGTCTCGCCAAAAAGAAAACCCGAAGTCCGGATCAGCTCCGGGGCTTCGGGTCCATACAGACTGCAATGTTTTTCTTCTTCCGTGCTTGGGGCGCGTCTTCTTGTAGTGGGCGGTCGAGCCGCCCGGGTCTCCTCCGGTTTCCTCCGGATTATTGCTTGCGGGCGCCGTTGCCGGAGGCCAGGGTCAGCGGCTTGCCGGCCACCTTGCGGGCCGGCGGGGCCGCCTTGCGCACCGGTGCCTTGGCCGAGGCGACCTGACGTCGCGCCGGGGCGGCGCGATGGGAGGCAACGCGTCGCGGCGCCGCATGGACGGCGACGTTGGCCACGTGCAGTTGCAGGCTCTGGCCGGCAGCCAGGGTGTCGTGCTTCAAGCCGTTCCATTGCTTGATCTGCGCCACGCTCACGTGGTAGCGGCTGGCGATGCCGCCCAGGGTGTCGCGCTTGCCGGCCTTCACATAGATGCGGCGGGTTTCCGGAACGTCAGGAGCGATGGCCAGGCGGGCGTTGTCGGCGATTTCCGGGGTCAGGTCGGTATCGAGGGAGGCAGTCTCTTCGTTCTTGGGCACCAGAATCGTGGAGCCCGCTTTCAAGACCATGCGCGGCGGGATCTGGTTGACGCTGCGGATGACTTCGGGAGTGGTGCCGAACTTGCTGGCGATGGTCTCGATGCGTTCGCGGGCGCTGGAGACGGTGTGCGCCGTCCAGGTTGAGAAGGCCTGGGTCCACTTGGACATGTTGGCCTTGAACTTCTCGGCATTGCTTTCCGGCAGCAGGATCTTGGTATCGTCGCCACCGATGATGACGGGGCGGTTGAACTGCGGGTTCAGCGCCTTGAACTCGTCGACCGACAGTTCAGCCAGTTGCGCGGCGACCTTCACGTCGATATTGCGGGTCTTGCCGATGGTGACGAAGTAGGGCTGGTTGTCCACCTTGGGCAGAGCGATATCGTAGGCGGCCGGATTGGCGATGATGTTCTTGACTGCCTGCAGCTTGGGTACGTAGTTGCGGGTCTCGGCGGGCATCTGCGCCGACAGCGTATTGAAGTCGATCGGCAGGCCGGCGGCGAGATTGCGGTTGACTGCGCGCTGCACCGAGCCCTCGCCCCAGTTGTAGGCTGCCAGCGCCAGTTGCCAGTCGCCGAACATGCCATAGAGCTTCTGCAGATAGGTCAGCGCGGCATCGGTGGAGGCCAGCACGTCGCGGCGCTCGTCGGTAAACATGTTCTGCTTGAGGTTGTAGTCACGCCCGGTGGAGGGAATGAACTGCCACATGCCCGCTGCCTTGGCGGTGGACAGTGCCTCCGGATTGAAGGCCGATTCGATGAAGGGCAGCAGCGCCAGTTCGGTGGGCATGCCGCGCTTTTCCAGCTCCTGCACGACGTGGAACAGATAGCGCGAGGCGCGCACCGTGGTGCGCTGGATGTAGTCGGGACGGGAGCTGTACCACTGGGTCTGGCTCTCCACCAAGGCATTGTCCAGATCGGGAATCCCGAAGCCCTTGCGAATGCGCGTCCAGATGTCGATGTCGTTCATCCCCGGCAGGGCATTGCCGGCCAGTTCGGGATTGATCGCATTGAAGGGGGCGGGGTAGATCGAGATATCGTTGGCGTGGGAGAGCAGCGGGGTACCAGCGCAGAACAGGGCGGCAATGGCGAGTTGTTTCAAAGTACGCTGCATGTGGGCGATATCCTGTACCAGAGGCAAAAGTTTGCGTGCGGCGCTTCCGTTGCAGAGCTGTGATGAAGCTCGACACCTCCTGCCGGCGGAGTCCGGATCAGTCCGATCACGGGCGCGTGCAGGTTGACGGTAATGCAAGGTCGGAAGCTGCGAGTCTCCCCGGCGTGGTGCAGAGTGGACAGCGTTCGTAAAACTTCGTAAAAACGCTGGTGCCCATTTTGGGGAATTGAAGGAGTGTACGAAAGACCCTTTTCGGCAGTCAAGCAAAAATTGGCCTCTGTTACAAAGCCAAGTCCTTGATTTGGCAGGAATTTGCTCCTGAACGTCTGTCAATATCCCCTTATCTGTAGGTATTTTTCCATTCGCGCAGGGCTGCGAAGCTGCTAACGTCGTCCAACTGCGCCAAACGACCTGCCTTTTGCAGCGATTCGAGGATTTCCTTTTCGCCGGTGCGCAGGAAGGGGTTGGTAGCGCGCTCCAGGGCGATGCTGGTCGGTACGGTCGCCTCCCCGCGTTCGCGTCTGGCACGCTCGCGCAGGATCCGTGCGGTCAGCGCTTCATTGCCGGGCTCGACCTCGGCAGCGAACTTCAGATTGGAGAGCGTGTACTCATGGGCGCAATACACTTGTGTATCGCCGGGCAGGCTGGCGAGCCTGGTCAGTGATTGGACCATCTGTGCTGCCGTGCCTTCGAAGAGGCGCCCGCATCCTCCTGCAAAAAGCGTATCGCCACAGAACAGCAGGCCTTGATCTGCCGCGTAATAGGCAATGTGACCGAGCGTGTGGCCGGGTACGTCGATGACCTGCAGCGACAGGCCCAGGGAAGCAATCTTCACTTCGTCATTCCCGTGCAGCGGGATCGTCATGCCCTTGATGCGGGAATGCTCGCGCGCCGGGCCATAGACGGGGATGTTCGGGAAGGCGTCGCTGACGGCACTGCGCGCCAGCTCAAGCACACCGCCGACATGGTCAGCATGGTGATGAGTCAGTAGAATAGCGGCCAATGTCAGGCCCTCGGCCTGCAATGCGGCCAGGACGGGGACCGCGTCGCCGGGGTCGACCACGGCGGCATGGCGGCCGTCATGGATGATCCACAGGTAATTGTCGTCGAACGCCGGTACGGCCAGGACGTCCAATGAAGTTTTCTGATCTGCTTGAGCTGGCTGGGCTGGCTGGGTCATGAGGCGCGAAAGAAGAGATGGCTGACAAGGCTGACACTGCAGTGACTGCGAACAACGCCGAAATTATAGACCTGGCCGCCTGGTTGCAGACGCCTATCGGCGACTATCTGCGCCAGTGGGAGCAGCGCCATCTCAATGCCCTGACGGCGGACATCTTCGGCTTCAACGCCGTGCAGATCGGTTCACCCCAGATCCACGCGCTGCAGGCCAACCGCATGCCCTATCGCTGGCTGGCCGACAAGTGCATGCCGGTGGAAGGCCAGTCCGAGCTGGAAATCCCGCAGGTGGTGACGCCGGACTTCGGCGAACTGCCTTTCGCCACGCAGAGCCTGGACCTGGTGGTGCTGCCGCACGTGCTGGAGTTTGCCGCCGAGCCGCATCAGGTACTGCGCGAGGTGGAGCGGGTCTTGATTCCGGAAGGGCAGGTCATCATCTGCGGCTTCAATCCCAGCAGCCTGTGGGGCATGCGCCAGGCTGCCGGCCGCCTGACCGGTGCGCATTTCCTGCCGCAGGATGGTGAATTCATCCGCCTGCCGCGCCTGAAGGACTGGCTCAAGTTGCTGAACATGGAGGTCAATCGCGGCCACTTCGGCTGCTACGCTCCGCCCTGCGAGACCGCGCAATGGCTGGACCGCTTCGGCTTCATGGAAAAGGCCGGCGACCGCTGGTGGCCGTATTTCGGCGCGGTTTACATCGTCCAGGCCATCAAGCGGGTGCCGGGCATGCGCCTGATCGGCCCGGCGTTGCAACGCCAGAAGCTGAAGGCCCCGCGTGGCGTGCCGGTGACCAATCGCATCCACAAGACCGACTGAATCTACGGGCCTTGCGGCGAGATCAGGTATCATCGCGGCCCGCTTATCATGCGCCAATGTGCATGGGCAAACCGATTGAAGTGAAGAGTATGGACAAAGTAGAGATCTATTCCGATGGTGCCTGCAAGGGCAATCCTGGCCGTGGCGGCTGGGGCGCGTTGCTGGTGGCCGGTGGCAAGGAGAAGGAAATCTTCGGTGGCGAGCCCGACACCACCAACAACCGCATGGAGCTGATGGCGGTGATCCAGGCGCTCAATGCCTTGAAGCGCCCCTGCGAAGTGGTGGTGCATACCGACAGCCAGTATGTGCAGAAGGGCATCAGCGAGTGGATCCACGGCTGGAAGGCGCGCGGCTGGAAGACCGCCAGCAAGGAGCCGGTCAAGAATGCCGACTTGTGGCAGGCGCTGGACGCCGCCCAGCAGCAGCACCAGGTCGAGTGGCGCTGGGTGCGCGGGCACAATGGCCACGCCGGCAACGAGCGCGCCGACCAGTTGGCCAATCGCGGCGTGGACAGCATAGGCTGAGCGGGGCGGTTTTTTCTTTCATATCAGTGTTTTAGCAGCATCAACATCAGCAGGAGCAAGCATGCGTCAGATCATCCTCGATACCGAAACCACGGGCCTTTCGCCGCGCAACGGCAACCGCATCCTGGAAATCGGCTGTGTGGAGGTGCTCAATCGCCAGCTTTCGGGCAAGAATCTTCACTTCTACATCAATCCCGAGCGCGACTCCGAAGAAGGCGCGCTGGCCGTGCACGGCCTGACCACCGAGTTCCTGGCCGACAAGCCGACCTTCAAGCAGATTGCCGCCGAGTTCCTGGACTATGTGCGTGGTGCGCAGATCATCATCCACAATGCGCCCTTCGACGTCGGCTTCCTGGATGCGGAGCTGGCCTTGCTGGGCCTGCCGCCGTTCAAGGAGCACGTGGCCGATGTGGTGGACTCCTTGCAGATGGCCAAGGAACTGCACCCGGGCCGTCGCAATTCGCTTGATGCGCTGTGCGACCGCTACGGCATCTCCAACGCCCATCGCGTGCTGCACGGTGCGCTGCTGGATGCGGAGTTGCTGGCCGAAGTGTATCTGTCGATGACGCGCGGGCAGAACTCGCTGACCATGGATCTGGGTGCCGAGGAAGAGGTCAGTGAAGGCGAGGGCAAGCTGGAGCTGGCGCCGCTGGCCGAAGTGATCGTGGTGACGGCCAGCGAGGAAGAACTGGGCCTGCATGAAGACGTGCTCAACCAGCTTGACAAGGAAGCGCGCGGCAGCTGTGTGTGGCGCTTCGAACCGCCGCCACCGGAGGCGGCCGCTGAAGCGGCGTGAGGCTGATGTTGGTCAGGTCTTTGTCGTCATCCGGCAGCGCTTTCGATAAAAAATGAAGAATTATTTACGAAGCACTTGCACAGGTCGAAAAACGTTGGCATAATCTCGCTTCTCGATTGGTTCAGTAGCAACAAGCCAGTCAGGTACGGAAGGTTAGCTCAGTGGTAGAGCACTGCATTCACACTGCAGGGGTCGCAAGTTCAAACCTTGCACTTTCCACCAAAATTCAGAAAAGCCCGCCTTGTGCGGGCTTTTTGCATTCCTGCCTTTCCTGCCGATTTTCTTTCCTCGTTTTCTCTCTCTGCACCGCGGGCGCGATCCGTTAAGCTAGCGGTCATCTGACAAGAACAGGACCCGAGCATCCATGCACGACATCATCTGCCCCCACTGCGGCAAAGCCTTCAAGATCGATGAGGCCGGCTATGCCGACATCCTCTCGCAAGTGCGCGACAGTGCCTTCGAGCAGCAATTGCACGAGCGCCTGGAGCTGGCCGAGCAGGACAAGCGCAACGCCATCGCGCTGGCGAGCGCCAAGGCCGAGGCGCAATTGCAGAAGGCCGCGGCAGCGCGCGATGCCGAGATCCAGGAATTGAAGGCAAGACTGGAAGCCGGTGAAATGGCGCAGAAGATGGCCGTGGCCGAAGCCATGGCCAATGTCGAGCGCGAGCGGGACAAGCTGGCCAATGAACTCGAACAGGCCAGAAAAGAAAAGCTCGCCGACCAGCAATTGGCCGAGGCTCGCCTCGCCCGGCAATTGCAGCAGACCGTCAGTGAGAAGGATGCCGAGATCCAGGCATTGAAAGCGAAGATGGATTCCATCGCGCTGACCCAGAAGCTGGCCGTGAACGAGGCCGTCGGCGTGGTGGAGAAGGAGCGCGACGAACTCAGGAACAACCTGATGCGCGCCGAGCTGGAAAAACAGCTGGCCGAGAAATCACTCAAGGACAAATACGAGACCCAGCTCAAGGACCGCGAAGACATGATCGAGCGCCTGCGCGACATGAAGGCGCGGCTATCGACCAAGATGGTCGGCGAGACGCTGGAGCAGCATTGCGAAACCGAGTTCAACCGTATCCGCGCCACCGCCTTCCCGCGCGCGTATTTCGAGAAGGACAACGATGCGCGCAGCGGCAGCAAGGGTGACTACATCTTCCGTGATACGGATGAAGCCGGCACCGAGATTGTCTCCATCATGTTCGAGATGAAGAATGAGAACGATCACACCGCCACCAAGAATCGCAATGAAGACTTCCTCAAGGAACTGGACAAGGACCGTCAGGAGAAGGGCTGCGAATACGCCGTCCTGGTTTCGATGCTGGAGCCGGAGAGCGAGCTGTACAACACCGGGATCGTGGATGTCTTCCACCGCTATCCGAAGATGTACGTGGTACGTCCGCAGTTCTTCATTCCCATCATCACGTTGCTGCGCAATGCTGCGCTCAACTCGCTGAAATACAAGACCGAGCTGGCGCTGGTGAAGGCGCAGAACATCGACATCACCAACTTCGAATCCGAGCTGGACACCTTCAAGGCGGCCTTCGCCAAGAACTACGACCTGGCCTCGCGCCGCTTCCAGACGGCCATCGACGAGATCGACAAATCCATCGACCACTTGCAGAAGACCAAGGAAGCCCTGCTCGGTACTGACCGCAACCTGCGTCTGGCCAATGACAAGGCGCAGGATGTGACCATCAAGCGATTGACGCGGGGCAATCCAACCATGGCGGCCAAGTTTGCGGAGCTCAAGAAGGAGCAGTCTGACGACGGGCAATGATGGTCTGGTTGCTGGTGACAGCTTCAGCTTTTTACAGTGAAGCGATCAGGGTGGCACCGCAGGCGGTGGTATCTCCGTGATAGGCCACCTGCTTGCCATGATGCTTGCGGGTGCTGCCGCCGCCACCGGGCTGGATGGCGAACTGGCCCTTGCACTTGGGGCAGAATGTCATGTCTGCTTCGAGTGCGACGGCTTTGCCCATGGCTTTGAGCGAGTCGCAGGCGGAAATGACTTCGCCGCCGTGGGAGGTTTTGTCGCCGAGGCGGATCACGGCTCGGCCTTGATGGTCTTTCATGGGCGCTTTCATTATCTTGTTGGGGGAGGGATGTCTTTCGCCCAAAGTAGAGCGTTAAGAGCAGGATTCTTTTCGCCAGACCAGTTTTTCATTTCTCGTTTATCGCCATCGGGATATTCGCCACGATCAATAGCGTGGATAGTTTCTGCCCAACCCACGGGAGTGTTCCAGGACGGTTGATCGAATGGATCGTCAGGCTCAATGACGCTGACTTTGGCTACCGTGTCAGGCCAGATTGGATCGCGGCAGGTCCAGAGTACCATCCCGCTGCAAAAAGCCCTGCGATTAATCCGGTCACCCGAGCATGGAAGACGATCTTGGCAGCACGTCCGTAACTCGCTGCCCACTGCTTTCGAATAAACGCACCCAATGGATGCTCCACCGATTTCTCAACGCTAATCGCTGCTGTTTCTACAATAGTCGCCGCTAGACTGACGACTGCCAGCGTCGCTTTGAATCGCGTCTCGACCTGATTGAACTGATCATTGCCCGCCAGATCCTTCATCGCAAAATTCAGCGCCACCATCTGCACGATCATGGTCGCAACACCGAGCCTGAAGTCTCGAGGCGATCCGGAGCCAAGCCACTTCTGCGTCATCGCGACACCCGGAAGTCCAATCCCCTTGGTGGTCCCCGGCACGATGCGTCCCTCCTTCTCCAGTCTGGCGATATCCAGTTCATAGGCGAAGTGCTTCTGCACCTTGGCTTGCTTGACTGCTCTGCCGGCTTCCTTGCGTGCATCGGTTCGGGTCTGCTGTCGCGCCGTCTCCAGTTTGATGCCTTGCTCTTTCGCTTGTGCGATTGCCCATCTCGCCACATCGACACTGCTCATGTTGCTGACCTTGATGGCAACCCCTGACATCAACTGAAGATGAACCTGCGCCAACCCGCTTCACTGACTTTCTTGATCAGGGTCTTGGTCCACTGCACATTGGACCAGCCTATCCAGAAATTGCCGGCCGGGTCGGCTGGGGTGTGGGAAATATCGACACAATAGGCCCGCACCAGCTCGCCGGCATCGTTGCTCAGCAGTTCCAGCGTGTAAGCGTAATCGCGGCTGAGCGCCTCGCTGGCCTCAAGGCGATTGATCAGCAGTTCGGCGTCGGGAGCGTCGTCATTGACGAAAGAGAGTTGCAGGATGCGATGGTGCTGGCGCTGCCGGGTGAGCTTGTCCCAGCGGGTGGTACTGGCGTGCATGCGTGTCCTTCTGCGGGAAAAATGAATGTCCCGAAGAAGGCGCAGAAGACCTCAGCAGGCCGCATCGGGAAGCGCAGATGTTGCCCGAGGACCTGCATGAAGTCTGTTGAATTTCTTTGATAAATGCTGTGGTTTTATTTTTGTCGCGGAGTAGATGGGAGCTCAGCCATCAGCCAACATCAGGACTGCGAGAAGGCGATGAATTCGTCTGCAAGACCGCGATAGAGACGCCGGTATTGTGTCAGCCTGCGCTGAAGTTGTGCCTGCCTTGCCGAGTCGGGCCGGTACCACTCCAGTACCTCGGGCGCCACGCACACGCGGCCCGCCTCTTCACCGGTATCGGCCAACCTCGCCAACCTGGCCGCGCCCATGGCCGCCCCCACCTCCGCCCCCGCATGTCGCCGCAGTGCAATGCCCAAGGCCGTCGCACACAATTCCCCCCAGAACGCACTGCGCGACCCGCCGCCGACCAGGGCTGCACTCTTGAGAAGCGTACCTGCCGCCTGCAAAGCCGCATAGCCATCGGCCATCGCAAAGGCCACCCCTTCCATCACCGCATAGGCCAGGTGTGCACTGTCATGCGCCGGTGTCATGCCGAACAGCACGCCCTTGGCCGTCGCATCATTGTGCGGCGTACGCTCGCCGTTCAGATAGGGCAGGAACAGCGGCGCCTGCGCCTGCTGTATCGCCGTCAGTTGCGCCGCGCCCGCCACCAGCGTGGCCACGGGCTGCCCGGTCACGCCTGCGAGCCAATGCAGGCTGGCCGCCGCCGACAGGATCACGCTCATCTGGTGCCATTGCCCCGGCAGGCAGTGGCAGAACGCATGCACACCCTGCTGTGGATTGGGCGCATGTCGCGCCGTGGCGGCAAACAGGACGCCCGAACTGCCCAGTGACAGGAAGGCATCGCTCGCCTCGATCACGCCGATGCCCACCGCGCTGGCGGCGTTGTCCCCGGCACCACCGGCCACCACGACCGGGCCGCTCAGACCCCACTCGCGCCGCAACTCTTCACGCAGATGCCCGGCCACGTCACTGCCTTCGACCAGGCGCGGCATGTGGCTGCGATCCAGCCCGGTGGCGGCCAGCATGCGATCGGACCAGTCACGTCGGGCGACATCCAGCCACAGCGTTCCGGCCGCGTCCGACATCTCGGAGACGAATTCACCCGTCAGCTTCCAGCCCAGGTAATCCTTGGGCAGCAGGACCTTGTCGATGGCGCGGTACACCGCAGCTTCGTATTTCGACAGCCACAACAGTTTGGGTGCCGTCAATCCCGGCATGGCTCGGTTGCCCGTGATCGTCGGCGCGTCGGGTACCAGGGCTTCCAGCTCCACGCATTCGGCATGCGCGCGCATGTCGTTCCACAGGATGGCCGGACGCAGTACGTTGCCGTTGCGGTCCAGCAGCGTGGCCCCGTGCATCTGGCCGGAGATGCCAATGCCGCGCAGTGCCCGGAAGTCCTGCGGAGCCTGGCTGCGCAGTGCGGCGATGGCGTCCAGGGTGGCATTCCACCACGCCTGCGGAGCCTGCTCGGACCACAGCGGATGCGGATTGTCCACGCGCAGCCGGGCGCTGCTGGTGGCGATGACTTGGGAGGCGTCGTCGGTGAGGACGAGCTTGACTTCGGAAGTGCCGAGGTCGATGCCGAGATAGCTCAAATCGTTTTCCTTTGCGTACACGTGGATGGGCTTTACGCAACTGCCCGGACGTCGTCGTTGAGCCGGTGCAGCGCACGAAAGCGCGAGGGCGGCATGCCCTTGTGGGCCAGGAACTGGCGGTTGAAATTGGAGAGATTGTTGAATCCGACCCGGTAGCACACCTCGGTCACGCTCAGTGCGGTGCACATGAGCAGTTCGCAGGCTTCGTTCAGACGCAGGCCATTCTGGTACTGGATGAAGGTGCAGCCCGTATGACGCTTGAAGAAGCGGGTAAAGCTGCTCACGCTCATGCCGGCCAGTTCGGCCACGTCGCTCTCGCGCAGATTGCCGCCCAGGTTCTGGCGGATGCAGGAGAGCACCTGGTTGATGGTGGAGGACATGTGGCGCTGGGCATCCAGATCGTAGCCCGGTCCGGCCAGTGGTCTGCGTTCGCGGCAGGAGGCCAGCTGTTCCAGCACGCTCATCATCAGCACCACACGGCGCGCGCCATTGGCCTGTGCCAGGTCCCGCATCAGCGGGATGATCGACCTGCCCAGGGCATCAGGAAACTGCAAGCCGCGCGCCGCCCCCTCCAGCAGATCCTGCAAGGGCGAGAGCTCCGGGATGGCCCCCAGCATGCGGTCGGCGAAGGAGCGCGAGAATTGCAGTACCAGGTCGCGCGCGGCCACCTGCTGGCCCGCACCGAGATTGCTGACCCAGTTGTGCGGCAGGTTGGGGCCGGTCAGCACCAGGTTGCCGGGGGCGAAGTCGCCGATGAAGTCGCCCACGAAGAACTTGCCGCTGGAGGCGGTGATGATGTGGACTTCGTATTCGGGATGGAAATGCCACTTGGCCACCGTGTGCGGGTAGTCATGCACCCAGGCCCTGAACGATTCGTCCTGGCGTGTATGCACCAGCTCCAGATCCGGACTCATGCTTGGTCTCCTTGCCATGCGGGCCGTCATCATGCCCGCTGGCCGCGCAGGCGGCTGCGGGCAGCGACAGGTTCTCTCCGCTTTGTACATCGAACACATGCAGCGCCTGCTCATCGAAGGCCAGGTGCAGGCGCTCGCCTGCCTGCGGCAGGTGCTGTGCGCTCACCAGGGCGGTCAGCGTCTGTTGACCGAAGCGGGTGGTCAGGAGCGCATCGGCTCCCAGGATCTCCACCAGTTCCACACTGACCGGGCAGTTCAGGCTGCGGATGGCTTCCCGCTCGTCGGCAATGCGGACGTAGTCAGGACGTACCGCCAACTTTACCGTCATTCCCGGCGTGAGGCGTGAAAACCTTTCATTCTGAAGAATCCAGCGCCGCTCTTCACAGCGTACGGCCAGCACGGCGTCGTCCCGTTCGACCACGCCATCGAGGAAGTTCATGGCGGGCGTGCCGATGAAGCCCGCCGCAAAGAGCGTACGTGGATAACGGTACAGCTCGGCCGGTGAGCCTGCCTGCACGATGCGGCCGCCGTGCATGAGGATGACGCGATCGGCCAGGGTCATCGCTTCGAGCTGGTCATGGGTGACGTAGACGGTGGTGGTGCGCAGGCGCTGGTGCAGGCGCTTGATGTCGCCGCGCAACTGGGCGCGCAGTTTGGCATCGAGATTGGAGAGCGGCTCATCGAAGAGGAACACCGAGGGCGTCTTGATGATGGCGCGCGCAATCGCGGCACGCTGCTGCTGTCCGCCGGACATGGCTCGCGGCTTGCGGTCGAGCAGGGTCTCGAGATTGAGCATGGCAGCCACCTCGCGTACGCGGCGATCGATTTCATCCGCCGGGCGCTTCAAGCGCCGCAGGCCAAAGGCGATATTGTCATAGACGTTCATGTGCGGATAGAGCGCATAGTTCTGGAACACCATGGCCACGTTGCGCTCACGCGCGGGCAGGTCGTTGACCACCTGGCCACCGATGGAGAGTGTGCCGCCGCTGATTTCTTCCAGCCCCGCGATCATGCGCAGCATGGTGGATTTGCCGCAGCCGGAGGGGCCGAGCAGGACCACGAATTGACCGTCGCCGATACGCAAGTCCAGCGGATGCAGCACCGGCGGGCCGCCGGCGTAATGCTTGGAGAGGCCCTGGCAGTGGATGTCAGCCATGGTCAGCCTTCCATTTCGATCTGGATCTTCACATCCTGCGGATGAGCGCGCGCGGCTTCCTCGAAAGCCTCAATCCCCTGCGAGAAGGGGAAGCTGCGTGAAATGAAAGGCTTCACATCGATCATTCCCGAGCTCAGCAGGGCCAGTGCGCGCGGGAAGATGTTGGCATAGCGGAACACTGATTCCAGTCGTACTTCCTTGGTCTGCATGCTCACCACATCCAGCGCCACCGGTTCCGGCGGCATGCCGACCAGTACCGCGCAGCCGCCCGGGCAGACCAGGTCCAGCAGGGTCTGGTAGACCCCGGCATGGCCCGAGGCTTCGAAGACCACATCGGCACCCCAGCCCTCGGTAACTTGCCGTACCACATCGCTCAGCGCCTGCCGTGTCACATCCACCGTGATGACGGCCGGATTGTGCGCGAAATGCGCCAGCTTCTGCGCCACCACATCGGCCAGGATCACGCGCGCCGCGCCCCCGGCCAGGGCGGCCAGCGCGGTCATGGCGCCGATGGTGCCGGCACCGATCACCACGGCGGTGTCGCCCGGTTTCATGCGTGCCTTGGTAGCGGCTTGCAGGCCGATGGACAAGGGTTCGACGATGGCACCTTCGGCAAAGCTGACATTGTCCGGCAGCCGGTAGGTGAACGCCGCCGGATGCACCACGCTGCCGGTGAGGCAGCCGTGGATGGGCGGGGTGGCCCAGAAGCGCACGGCGGGATCGAGGTTGTACAGGCCGCGCAGGGTGGCCGGCGAATCCAGGCGCGGGATGCCCGGCTCCATGCAGACACGGTCGCCGACCTTGATCTGGCTGACTTCGCTGCCGACCTCGGTGATGGTGCCCGAGGCTTCGTGTCCCAGTACCATGGGCGCGTCCACCTTGAAGGGGCCGATGCGGCCATGGGTGTAGTAGTGCAGGTCGCTGCCGCAGATGCCTACGGTATGGATGCGGATGCGCACATCCTGCGGGCCGAGCTCCTGGGGCAGGTCGATGTCGCGCAGAGCCAGTTCGCGCGTGGCTTCGAGTACGAGGGCTTGCATGGGGTCTCCTTATTTTCCGGTGAGGATGGAATTCAACAGCCGGCTCAATACGCCGACAAAGATCAGGGGCGGCAGCGCCAGCAAGACGGTGGAAGCGTTGATCACGCCCCACGGCACTTCCTGCCCCATGGAGGTAAAGGCCGAGGCCACCACCGGCAGGGTGGCGCTGTTGGAGGAGGTCAGCGCCAGGGCGATCATCAGTTCGTTCCAGACCAGCACGAAGCTGAAGATGATCCCGCCCAGCAAGGTGCCGGCGCAGTTGGGCAGGGCGATCTTCCAGAACACCGCGTAGGGGCCGTAGCCATCGAGGGTGGCGGCTTCTTCAATCTCGCGCGGCATGCGCTGGAATACCGGAATCGAGAGCCAGGTGATGGTCGAGAGCGTGGTCAGGAGGTAGGTCACGATCATCGAGAAACGCGTGTCATACAGTCCCAGATCGACCCAGATCGCAATGAGCGGAATGGCCACCGCCACCGGCGGCAGAAAGCGCAGCGAGAGCAGGAAGAACTGGATGTCGCGCTTGCCCGGCACGTGGTAGCGCGCAATCACGTAGGCCGCCGGTACGCCCATGAGCGTACCCAGCAGCACGGCGCTGCCGACGATGACGATGCTGTTGCTCAGGCCCACCAGCACTTCCGGGCTGCCGATGACCTGGCGATAGTTTTCCAGCGTGGGTGTGAAGATGAAGCGCGGCGTCGGTGTGACGATGTCCAGCAAGGTCTTCAAGGAATTGAGCAGCGCCCACAACAGCGGAAACACCGCCACCAGCACCAGCAGGATGCCCACGCCCCAGATGGCGCAGCGTGTGATCAGTCTTCCCATTGGCTCACCCGTTTCCAGATCAGGGTAAAGATCAGTGTGGTCGCCACCATCATCAGCACCGCCATGGTGGAGGCATAGGAGACCTTGCCCGAGAGTCCGATGCCTTGTGCATAGGCATACATGTCCAGCGTCTCGGTGGCCACGCCCGGTCCACCCTTGGTCATCACGTAAATCAGGTCGAAGGAGCGCAGCGATTCCACCATCTTGATGAAGACCAGGCTGATGAGCGGGGCCTTCAACATCGGCAGGGCGATATAGGCATACACCTGCCAGGTGCGCGCATGATCGAGCCGGGCCGCTTCCAGCGGTTCGGGAGGCAAGGTTTCCAGCAGCTTCAATACGATCACGGCGAAGAACAGTCCCCACTGCCAGATATCCACGGCGGCCACCGCATAGAGCGCCAGCACCGGGTCCGACAGGAAGGCCGTGTCATGGATGCCCACCAGCCCCAGCAGCCAGCCCAGGATGCCGGTCAGCGGCGAATACATGAACTTCCAGATGAAGGCGGCCGACACGCGCGGCAGCAGCACCGGCGTGATCAGCAGCACGCACATGGCCTGGCGCCATTTGCCATGGACGTTTTCGAACAGGTAGATGGCGATGAGGATGCCGAGCGCCACCGCACCCAGTACGGTGACCACTTCCCAGATGGCCGAGACTTCGATGGCGTTGAGGAAGCGCCGGTCCGACATCAGCCGCTCGATGTTGCGCAGCCAGACATAGTCACTGTCGGGATAGCGCAGCACGCGATTTTTCAGCGCCAGGTTGATCGCCGCCACCGTCGGCACCAGCCCCAGCACCAGCATCACCAACAGTGAGGGGCCGAGGAACAGGTAGGGCAGCGAGGTCTTTCCACGATTGAACATGCAGGACTCCGGAATCCGCCCTGGTCCGGCAAGGGAATAGGGCGGCTGCAGCGTGTAACGCGATTGAATGAAGTAAATTATTTACGCGCGTGTTCCATCGCGTCCTGCGCATACTGCGCGGCTTCGTCCAGGGCGCGCGGAATATCCTTGCGGGTACCGGTGAAGATTTCTTCCAGCGTCACGCCGAGGTTGTCGCCGATGTCCGGCCATTGCGGGCTGGGCCAGATGGTCAGCCTGGAGACCGGCGTGGTGTCCTTCAGGCCGGCGAGGATTTGCGGCTTGACGTGCTGTTGGAAGTAATCGCTCTGGATGGTGCTGGTGCGATTGTAGTCGCTGAAGACCTTTTCGCGCAGACGGGCCTGTTCCTGTTCCTTGCCGGTAGCAAAGGCGATGAATTTGCCCGCCGCCTGGCGGGTGCACTCATCCTTGGCGCCGACGGCGGAAATGGCCAGCCCGTGGCCATAGGCGGCCGAAGGCAGCGGTGCGGGCGGACGCGCATAGCCGACCTTGTCGGCCACGCTGGATTTGCTGCTGTCCTCCATCCAGTCGGCGAAGGGCGTGGACTCGATCATGAAGGCCACCTTGCCGGAGCGGAAGGCTTCCAGTGCATTGCTCCAGTCATAGGTAGCCGCGCCCGGGGGCGCGTACTTGAACAGTTCGGCATAGAGTTGCGTGGCCTTGACCGCAGCGGGCGAGTTGAAGGCCGGCTGGTTGTTCCTGTCGGTCCACTGGCCGCCCTGCGCCAGCATGAAGGGCGCCCAGCGCCAGACGTTCATCCCCGAGCCGCGCTGGCCGCGTGCCACCCAGCCATAGACGTTCGGGGGAGAATGCAGTTTCTTGATGTCGGCCACCAGTTCGTCCAGCGTGCGTGGCACTGGCAGCCCGGCTTTTTCCAGCAGGTCGCGACGATAGAAGAGAAAGTCCGAGCCCCCGATCAGCGGTGCGAAATACGCCACGTCCTTGTAACTGGCCACGGCGCGGCGACCGGGCAGGAAGTCCTGGTAGTCGGCGTCCTTGGGGAAATACTTCAACAGCGGCACGATCCAGCCCGCCGAGGCAAACTCGGCCACGTTGGCTTCGTCGACGTAATACACCTGGTAGGAACCGGCCTTGGTGGAGGCATCCAGGCGCGACTTGGCGCGCCGGTCGTTCTCGCCGAAGTAGCTGATCTCGATGCGGGTGCCGGTGCGCTTCTGGTAATCGGCCAGCGATTTTTCCATCACGGTCAGGCCCAGGCTCTTCTGCGCCAGCACCTTCAGCACGGGGACATTGCAGGACTGCGCCGATGCCATCAAGGGCAGGGCAGCGCCAAGGACGGCGCACGCGGCGCCCAAGCGGATCTTGTTCACGGTTTGTCTCCTGGTTTTTTTATCGTTCAGGCGGGTGCCGGTGCAGCGGGGGACACTGCGCAGCCCCATTTGCCTTGAGGGCAGGAGCAAGAGTACGAGGGCAGGGCGCGCCGCTCCACGCCAAAAGCGTGCCGCGGGCTGATACTTTTTGATCGTTTGTATTGGGCGCTGCGCGCTTTTGTATTGCTGCGCGCCGAGGCGTCAGCTTTCCAATGCCGGCAGGCTCACGGTCGCCACCAGCCCGCTCCCCCCGGCCGGCGCGTCGAGCCGGATCGATCCCTGCGAAGCCTGCACGATCTCGCGCACGATGGCCAGTCCCAGTCCGGAGCCCGGCTGGTCCGGCGCGGCATTGCGATAGAAGCGTTCGAAGACGCGTTCGCGCACCTCGGCCGCAATGCCGGGGCCATTGTCGGTGACGGTGATGACGACCTGGCCACGCCTGTGTGCCAGCCCCACCGTGACCTTGCCGCCCGGCGGCGTATAGCGCAGGGCATTGTCGATCAGGTTCATGAACAGACCCATCAATTGCGCCTCGTTGCCGTTGACCATGGCGCTTTCCAGCGTGCTCTCCAGCCCGAGATCGATGCCCTTCTTCAGGGCCAGCCCGGCCAGTTCTTCCAGCACCATGGCCGCCACCGCCATCAGGTCCACCGGCGCGCGCGGGAAGGCGATGCTGTTGGAGGCTTCGGCCTGCGAGAGCAGCAAGAGTTTGTTGGTCAGGTCGGTCATGCTGCGGCTGCTGTCCTGCAGCGCGGCCAGCACTTCCTTGACCCGCGCCGGATCGTCCAGCTGGCGGGCGAACTGGATCTGTGAATCGATCACCGCCAGGGGCGTGCGCAACTGATGCGCGGCATCGGCCACGAAGCGCTTCTGCACCGTCACCTGGGCATTGAGGCGGAAGATGTACTGGTTGATGGCTTCCACGATGGGCCGCAATTCCTGCTGCAGAGCGCCGGCACGCAGCGGCGTGAGTGAGTCCGGCTCGCGCGTGGTCAGTTCATCCTTGAGCGCCAGCAGGGGGCGCAGTTCCATCGTCAGGCCCAGCACCACCAGGCTGATGGCCAGCAACAGCAGCACGATCTGACGACGCAGCGAGGCATGCCACTGGTCGGCGATCATTTCCTGGCGTCCCTGCATGGTCTGGCCCACCGACACGGCCACCATGCGCAGCGTGCCTTCGTCGAACAGCGCGCGGATGTAGCTGACCACGCGCAGCGGCTTGCCTTCGAAGGTGGTCGTGGCATAGACCGGATAGAGCGCCGCAAAGTCAGGCCGGACGGGGAAGTCCGGGCGACCGGCCAGGAGCGTGTCATCATCCATGCGCACCTGGTAATACACCGCATCCTGGGCCGGCGAGGCAAACAGTTCCAGTGCGGCAGGCGGTATTGAAACCACCGGGGCGCCATCATTCCAGCCCACCTGGCCCGCCATCATGCGGGCCGACGCCAGCAGCGCGCGGTCCTGCACCAGGGTGGCGCTGGAGACGGCGTTGTCATAGGCATCGCTGGTGGACAAGCCCACGTAGACCGCCATCGGGATCAGCAGCCACCACAGCAGGCGCAGGCGCAGGCTGTCAATCATCTTTCTGCTTCAACAGATAGCCCAGGCCGCGCAGGGTCATGATGGCCGCGCTGGAGTGTTCCAGTTTCTTGCGCAGGCGCGAAATGTAGATTTCGATGGCGTCCGCGCTGGGCTCTTCGGAAAGACTGAAGACACCCTTCATCAGCGCCGTTTTCGATACGGTCTTGCCCTGCTTCAACATCAGCACTTCCAGTACGTCATGCTCCCGTGCCGGTAGCGCCAGGGTGGCACCGGCGATGGCGAACTGGCGCGTGTTGCTGTCATAGACCAGGTCGCCGCAATGAATCTCGGCGGCCTTGTCGGGTGTCTGGCGGCGCACCAGCACCTTGATGCGGGCCACCAGCTCGCGGATCTCGAAGGGTTTGACCAGGTAGTCATCGGCGCCGGCGCCCAGGCACTCGACCTTTTCATCGATGGAGCCGCTGGCCGTCAGGATCATCACCGGCACACCGTTGTGGCGCTCGCGCAGGCGGCGCAGCACGTTCTTGCCGTGCAGCTTGGGCAGCATCAGGTCCAGCAGCACGACATCGTAATTCTCGTCGCGCAGCACCTGGTCGGCGATCTCGCCATCGGCGGCGATATCGACCTTGAACTTGTGTTCCTTGAGGATCTGCTCCAGCCAGTGGGCAAGCTGGGGATTGTCTTCGATGAGGAGCAATTTCATGCGTTGGTCTCTTGTTCTTGACGTTCTTTTTGTTGCACTGCAAAGCAAAAAGCCGAAATTTGGAAAGCTGGATGAAGGTTTCGGCTTCTTAGAATAGGCCCGCAAGTCTACAAGAAGTGAAGATGGCGACAGACCATCCCACCCCAAAAAATATGGAGACAATCATAATGCGTCACGACACCCCTGTGTTTCCGCGTTCGCTCGCGGCCCCATTGCGCCGCAGCCTGCGCGCCTTGACCATCGGCGCCATGGCCGCCTGCACGCTCGGCCTGATCGCCCCGCAGGCCCATGCGGCCGACAAGATCATCATCATGGTGGGCGGCATCAACAAGCTCATTTACCTGCCGCCCAAGCTGGCCGAAAGCCTGGGCTACTTCAAGGACGAAGGCCTGGACGTGGAACTGCAGTCGCAGCCGGCCGGGGTCGATGCCGAGAATGAACTGCTGGCCGGGGCCGTGCAGGCGGTGGTGGGTTTCTATGACCACTCCATCGACCTGCAGAGCAAAGGCAAGGAAGTGACCTCCATCACCCAGCTGCTGCGGGTACCCGGCGGCATGGAGATGGTGCGCGCCGACCTGGCTGACAGTGTCCACAGCATGGCCGACCTCAAGGGGCGGACCCTGGGCGTGACCGGGCTGGGTTCGTCCTCCAGTTTCCTGGCGCAATACCTGGCCGCCCGCGCCGGACTGAAGTCGGGCGATTACTCGATGCTGCCCGTCGGTGCCGGCAATACCCTGATCGCCGCCATGAAGCAGAAGCGCGTGGATGTGGCCTGGACCACTGAACCGACCACCTCCATCCTGCTGGCCTCGGGTGCGGCCAAGGTGCTGGTCGACATGAGCACCGTGGAGGGCACCAAGGCCGCGCTGGGCGGACTCTATCCGGCCTCCAGCGTCTATGTGCACCGTTCCTGGATGAACAGCCACAAGGCCGAGGCGCAGAAGCTGGCGCGCGCCTTCGTCAAGACGCTCAAGTACATCCAGACCCATTCCGCCGAAGACATCGCCGAGAAGATGCCCAAGGATTACTACGGCGGCAACAAGGCCATCTACGTGCAGGCGCTCAAGGCCTCGCTGCCGATGTATTCGCCTGATGGCAAGATGCCCGCCGGCGGCCCCGAGCAGGTGCTCAAGGTGATGGCCGGCTTCAATCCCAACATCAAGGGCAAGAACATCGACCTTGCCAAGACCTATACCAACGAGTTTGTCGACGCGGCACAGTGAATTGCGCCGTCTATATGAAGACCCCGTAGAATTCGCGGGCTGCTGGATCCATTTCGAGGAGCTGACATGAACAAAAATTTCCGTCGTGGCCTGTTGTCGCTGGCCGTTGCCGGCACCGTGCTGGCCGCCATGCCGATCCAGGCGTCGGCTGCCGCCAAAATCACCATCATGGTGGGCGGCATCAACAAGATGGTCTACCTGCCGGCCAAGCTGGCCGAACAGCTGGGCTATTTCAAGGAAGAGGGCCTGGACGTGGAGCTGCAGTCGCAGCCGGCCGGGGTCGATGCCGAGAATGAGCTGCTGGCCGGGGCCGTTCAGGCGGTGGTCGGTTTCTATGATCACTCCATCGACCTGCAGACCAAGGGCAAGGAAGTCACCGCCATCACCATCCTGGGCCAGGTGCCGGGTGAAGTGGAACTGGTCTCGACCAAGGCCGCGCCGCACTTCCAGAGCATGGCCGATGCCAAGGGCAAGACCCTGGGCGTGACCGGACTGGGTTCGTCCACCAACTTCCTGACGCAATACCTGGCCTCCCGCGAGGGCATCACCTCCAAGCAGTTCTCGGTATTGCCGGTGGGCGCCGACAATACCTTCATCGCCGCCATGAAGCAGGGCCGCATCGATGCCGGCATGACCACCGAACCGACCGCATCGCAGTTGCTCAAGACGGGCGACGCCAAGGTGCTCATCGACATGCGTACCGTGGAGGGTACCGTCAAGGCGCTGGGCGGACTGTATCCGGCCTCCAGCGTCTACGTGCAGCGCAGCTGGCTCAACAGCCACAAGGACGAGGCCCAGAAGCTGGCACACGCCTTCGTCAAGACGCTCAAATTCATCAATACCCACACCGCCGAGCAGATCGCCGACAAGATGCCCAAGGACTATTACGGCAACAACAAGCCGCTGTATGTCCAGGCGCTGAGCAATTCGCTGCCGATGTATTCGCAGGACGGCAAGATGCCCAAGGGCGGCCCCGAAACCGTACTGGCTGTGCTGTCGGGTTTCAACCCCAACGTCAAGGGCAAGCATGTGGACTTGTCCAAGACCTACACGGATGAATTCGTCAGCACCGTGAAATGAAGCCGGGACTGGCCAGTGAGCAGTGACCAGTGAGCATTGGCCAGTCCTTCCCTGCATTCGATCCATCCCGTCAATGATCTACGCCATGATGCGCGTGCGCGCGTCAGGGCGGCACTCAACCTTCAGCTACGAAAGAGCACCACGATGAACGCCATCAACCAGCAGGCCTTCACCCCCGCCGGCCAGGCCGCCCAGGCAACGCCGGCCATCGAACTGCGCAACGTGAGCTGCCGCTTCATTACCGCCGATGGCAAGGCCACCGTGGCGCTGCGTGATTTCTCCATGAGCGTGGCGCGCGGTGAATTCGTCGCCGTGGTCGGCCCGACCGGTTGCGGCAAGTCGACCACGCTCTCGCTCATCACCGGCCTGCTCAAGCCCACCGTGGGCGAGGTGCGGGTGATGGGGCAGCCGGTCAACGGCATCGATCCGCGCATCGGTTTCGTATTCCAGAACGACGCCGTCTTCCCCTGGCGCAGCGTGCGTGACAACGTCGCCGCCGGTCCGATGTTCCGTGGCCAGTCCAAGGAACAGGCGCATGCCCTGGCCGACGAATGGATCCGCCGCGTGGGCCTGGACAAGTTCGGCGACCACTATCCGCACCAGCTCTCCGGCGGCATGCGCAAGCGCGTGGCGCTGGCCCAGACCTTCATCAACAGCCCCGAGATCTTGCTGATGGATGAACCCTTCTCGGCGCTCGACATGCAGACCCGCACCCTGATGCAGGATGAACTGCTGCGCCTGTGGTCGGCCCATTCGGGCTCGGTGGTGTTCGTCACCCACGACCTGGAGGAAGCCATCGCCCTGGCCGACAAGGTCTATGTGCTCACCGCACGTCCGGCCACCTTGAAGAGCGTCTACCCCATCGACCTGCCGCGTCCGCGCGTGATGGAGGAGGTGCGTTACGAGCAGCGCTTCATCGATATCTCGCGCCGTATCTGGGCCGATCTGCGCGAGGAAGTCCACATCGCGTGATGCGGCTGGACGCGCGTACGTACATCGCCTATTCAATTCTGAAATACAGGGGAATCCCATGACACAAGCACAAGCAAGCCACAACGCCCCGATGATGGACATCGCCGCCGTCGAAGCGGAGGCGCAACGCAAGATCCGCGCGCGTCACCAACTGGTGATCGGCCTGCGCATCGCCATCCTGGTGATCGTCCTGGGCGGCTGGGAAGTCTGCGCGCGTATCGGCTGGATCGATCCGTTCTTCTTTTCCCAGCCCTCGCTGATCGTGGCGCAGATCTACGATTGGATGGTGGAAGGGACTTCCCAGGGTTCGCTCTGGACCCAGGTCCTGGTGACGCTGGAAGAGACCGTGCTGGGCTTCCTGATCGGCTCGGTGGCCGGGGTCATCGCCGGCATCGTCCTTGGGCGCAACAAGCTGCTCTCGGATGTCTTCAGCCTCTACATCCAGATCGCCAATTCGATCCCGCGCGTGGTGCTGGGTTCGATCTTCGTCATCGCCTTCGGCCTGGGCATGGCCTCCAAGGTGGCGCTGGCGGTGGTGATGGTGTTCTTCGTGGTGTTCGCCAATGCCTTCCAGGGCGTACGCGAGGCTGACCGCTACATGATCGCCAACGCCCAGATCCTCGGTGCCTCGCGCCGCCAGGTGACCATGGCGGTAGTGGTTCCCTCGGCGCTGTCGTGGATCCTGGCCAGCCTGCACGTGAGCTTCGGCTTTGCACTGGTGGGGGCCGTGGTGGGCGAGTTCCTCGGTTCCAAACAGGGTATCGGCCTGCTGATCTCCACTGCCCAGGGCGCCTTCAATGCCAGCGGCGTGTTCGCGGCCATGATCGTGCTGGCGGTGGTGGCCCTGGCGGCGGACTGGCTGCTGCATGCGCTGGAACGACGCCTGCTGAAGTGGCGTCCGCAGGCCTTCTGATGAGAAGGCGCTCAAGGCGTAGAATGTGGCGGTAGTACGCGGGGACACGGATGCTTGCGAGCGACGTGTCCCCGCCGTATTTTCGCCAGCGCATTCCCACTTCGACTTCGCCATGTCCGCCAACTTGCCGCCGCGTCTTCGCGACACGCCCGCCCCCGCCTCTCTCAACGATCCCGTGACCCAGCGTGCCTTGCTGTGGATCGTCGCGTCGGGCTTCTTCATGCAGACGCTGGACACCACCATCGTCAACACCGCCTTGCCCGCCGTGGCGCGCAGCCTGGGCGAACCGGTCCTGAACATGCACCCGGTCGTGGTGGCCTATACGCTGACCATGGCCTCGCTCACGCCGGCCTCCGGCTGGCTGGCCGACCGTTTCGGCACGCGCCGCGTGTATTTTGCGGCGATCCTGCTGTTCGCGCTGGGCTCGGTGCTGTGCGCGGTGGCGTCGACGCTGCCATTGCTGCTGGCCGCGCGTGTGGTGCAGGGGCTGGGGGGATCGATGTTGCTGCCGGTCGGACGCCTGGCCGTGTTGCGGGCCGTGCCGGGCGCGCAGTATATCGCCGCGCTGGCCTCGATCTCGATTGCCGGGCAGCTTGGGCCGGTGGTCGGCCCTGTACTGGGCGGGTGGCTGGTGGAAAGCCTGTCCTGGCACTGGATCTTTCTGATCAACTTGCCTGTAGGTGTACTGGGGATGGGGGCCGTACTGTACTTTCTTCCCGATGACAAGCTTGCCGGTCCACTTCGCTTCGACCTGATCGGGTGCGTCTTGCTGTCCGCCTGCATGGTGGCCTTCTCGCTGGCGCTGGACGTGCCTTTCGATCACAACCGTACTGGCTGGAGCATCGGACTGTTCGGTCTGGCAGCGCTGACTGTACTGGTCTACTGGCGCCATGCGTCCGTTCATCCGCGTCCACTGTTCCGGCTTGGTCTGTTTGGTGAGCCCAATTTCAGCATCGGACTGGCCGGCAACCTGGTGTGTCGCATCGGTTCTTCGGCGGTACCTTTCCTGCTGCCCCTGCTCTTGCAGGTGCGGCTGGGCTATTCGCCGCTGCATGCGGGCATGCTGCTGCTGCCGGCGGCCATTGCCGGCACCATCGCCAAGCCGTGGATCGCCCCGCTGGTCAAGCGTTTCGGCTATGACCGCTTCCTGCTGGTCAATACGGCCATCGTCGGCCTGTCCATCGTCTCCTTCGCGCTGATCACGCCCGGCTGGCCGCTGGCGGCGTCGATCGTGCAACTGGCCGTCTTCGGCGCCTCCAACTCGATGCAGTTCGCGGCCATGAACAGTGTGACCTTGAAGGGGCTGCGCAAGGAAGATGCGGGCAGCGGCAACAGTCTGTTCTCGATGGTGCAGATGCTGGCCATCGGGCTGGGAGTGACCATCGGCAGCACCATGGTCAATCTGTTCAAGAACGAGGCGGGCATGGCGACCAACGCCAGCTTCCAGATTACCTTCGTGATCGTGGGCGCGATCACCCTGATCTCGGCCTGGGTGTTCCGCAAGATGGATCCGCGCTACTTCCGATAAACGATATCAATCATCGGGCCGGCGCAGGAGCGATCAGGTCTCGCTCCATTGTCGCAGCAGGTTGTGGTAGCAGCCCACCAGGGTGCGCCGTGCGAGCGCATCGGCATCGGTCTGGTTCAGGCGCTGGATGGCGTTGTCCATGTCGAACAGCATCTGGCGCTGGCCATCGTCGCGCACCAGGCTTTGAATCCAGAAGAAACAGCCCATGCGTACGCCGCGCGTGATCGGTGTCACGGTATGCAGGCTGGTGGCCGGATAGAGCACCATGTCGCCGGCGGCCAGCTTGACGCTGTGCATGCCGTAGCTGTCGTCGATCTGCAATTCACCGCCATCGTAGTCAGCCGGGTCGGCCAGGAACAGCGTGGCCGAAACGTCGGTGCGCAGCTTGCGTCCCGTATGCGGATGGATGCGCACGCTGCCGTCGACGTGGGCACCAAAGTGCATGCCCTCGCCATAGCGATTGAACATGGGCGGGTAGATCAGGTTGGGCAGTGCCGCGCTGATGAAGCGCGGATGCCGCTCCAGCGCAGAGACGATGATGCGCTGGCATTGCAGGGCGACCTCCGAATGCTCGTCGATCTGCTGGTTGAACTTCACCGGCGCACCCTGGTAGCCCGCCGTGACGCGCCCATCCACCCAGGCTTGGCCCGCCTGGTCCAGCAAGTTGCGTACCTGCTGCAGGGCTTGCGGATCCAGCAGCTGAGGGATGGTGATGAGCATGGGCGCGTCTTCTTTCTTACATGCGATAGGCCAGTGACAGCAGGGCGGTACGGCCCGAACCCGGGACCGAACGGCCGCCGTCGGACTGGATCAGCGCATCGTAATACATCTTGTTGCTCAGGTTGTAGAGGTTCAGGCGGATGTCGTAGGCCTTGGTGGTGTAGGCCAGCATCGCGTCGTAACGGGTGTAGCCGCCGACCTGCACGGTGTTGGTAGCGTTGGCATAGCGCTGCGACATATAGGTCGCGCCGCCACCGACCTGCCAGTGCGGGGCCAGGTCGTAGGTGGTCCAGGTGGTCAGGGTGTGCTTGGGCGTGTTGACCGGGATCTTGCCTACCGACGTGTCAGCCACGGCACCGCCGATGACCTTGGCATCCAGGTAGGTGTAGTTGGCGGCGATCTGCCAGTCGCGCGTGATGCGACCTGTGGCACCGGCGCGCGCACCGTTGACGCGGACCGTACCGGCCAGTGCGTAGACGCCGGTAGCCACCTGGCTGCGGGCGTTTTCCTTGGTGATCTGGAAGCCGGCGGCAGTCAGCGCCAGGCCTTCTGCGACATCCCACTTGCCACCGACTTCATAGGAACGGTTCTTTTCCGGATCCAGGTTCTGCTGGCCTGCGGTACCGGTCAACTGCTCCAGCGAAGGATTGAATGAGGTGCCGTAGGAAACGTAATAGGACTGCGCGACACTGGGCTGCCAGATTGCGCCCGAACGTACGCTCAGGAAGTTCACGCTCTGCTGGGCATAGCCCAGTGCGGTGGAACCGGTGGTATTGCCCGAGTTGATCGAATTGGTGATGCTGGCGACATAGCGGTCATAGCGCAGGCCGCCCACCAGCTTCCATTGCGGCACCAGCGCGATGGTGTCGCCCACATAGGCGGCGATGGTGTTGGCGCTGCCACCGGCATGGTTGCCGGCGGCATCGGCTACGCTGCTGCCGGCAGCGCTGTAGGACGGATTGACCACGCTCACGCAATCCAGGTAGCCGGTGGTGGCGCCGGAGGCATTGAGCGAGCGGCCATTGCAGCTGCCGTTGCGGTAAGAGGCCTGGTTGTCGTAGCCGTCGTGGCCGACTTCCACACCGACGATGGCATCGTGCTTGACGCTGCCGGTGGCGAACTTGGCCGCCAGTTCGGTCTGGTTGAAGATGGAATAGTCGGTGATCACACGGTCATGGCTCTGACCGCGCACGTAGAGACTGGACAGCGGCAGGCTGCTGCTGGCATTGGTGAGCGCCGTGAAGCCGCTGGAAGAGATCGTGCCGATGGTATTGGGCGCGGTTTCCACCGCATCGGTGTGCACGTAGTTGAACTGGGTCTGATTGCGCAGCGTGACGTCCGGGGCGATTCGGTGCTTGATGCCTGCATTGAACGAAGCCACGTCCTGGATGGTGCGGTCACTGTCCAGGCCATAGGCGGTATTGCGGTCGACGTTGACGGGATGGCCGTTCAGTGCCGGCAGGCCGTAATCGGGCTGGTCCTGGTTGTGTTGCAACAGGGCCGACAGGGTGATCTCGGTGGGGGTACCGATGCCCCAGACATAAGAGCCGGCCAGGCCGAAGTCCTGCACGTCGGTCTGGTTGCGCGTGCTGGCCGCGCCGTTCTGGGCCATGGCTTCGATGCGCAGGGCCGAGGTGTCCGAGAGCGGACGGTTCACATCGACCGTGCTGCGCACCAGACCATTGGTGCTGACCGAACCGGAGATTTCGGTGGCAGCCTTCAGATTGGCCTTCTTGCTGACCTGGTTGATGATGCCGCCGGTGGAGCCACGCCCGAAGAGCATCGAGGAAGGGCCCATGAGGACTTCCACTTCCTCGATGGCGAAGGTGTCGCGGTAGTACTGGCCACGGTCGCGGAAGCCATCGAGATAGATGTCGGTGCGCGCCGAGAAGCCGTTGAGGTTGATGTTGTTGCCGATCTGACCGCCTTCGGCCCCGCCCAGGGTGATGCCGGACACGTTGCGCAGCGCATCGGCCAGCGAACTCACGCCTTGCGACTGCATCTGCGCCTTGTTGACCACGGTCACCGATTGCGCCACGTCGTGCAGGTCGGCGGGCAGTTTGGTGAGGGCGGTGCCGGTGCTGGCGAAGTCATCCCGACGGCCTTCCACCGTGACGGGGGCGAGCTGGCTGTCGGCCGGCGCGGCGGTGGTGGCGCTGTCGGGAGTGGCCTGCTGCGCGTGGGCGGCGAGAGGGACGGCAAAGAGGGCGACCAATGCGGCGGCCATCGGCGTGAGACGGTTCATGTTGTTCTTGTCGCTAGTGGAGTAGGAAATGATGAGGCGGTCCGCTCGCGCAGGACCGCCTCGCATGGCTGGCTACTCCGTCCTTCGACAAGGAGGGACGTTTGGCTGGCTGGTGACCAGTGTTTTTTACATGCTAATGATTGGGATTCTCATTCGCATGGCTGGCAAGATTAAGGGTCAAGCCTGACAAAGTGCTGTCAACAAGCTGACGCCGAACTGAGTGTGACAAAAAAGAAACACTCTGCGCATGCCGCCCCCCGCCTGGGCGAACGCCTCATTTGCAGCATGGCCTGGGCTGCAATACGATGCAGCGTTACGCAGATGTTTTGCGCCGTTTTTCTCAACAGAAGTCCCCCTATGAATGTTTTGCTGGTCGAAGACGACCCGGTACTCACCGACGGTCTGTCGCGGGTACTCAACTCGCATGGTTTCACCGTGCATACCGTCAACAACGGCAACGATGCGCTGTCGCAGCGTTTCAACGCGGCCGTGCTGGTGCTCGACATCGGCCTGCCCGGCATCGATGGTTTCGAGGTCCTGCGCCGCATGCGCGCCAACGGCAACAACACGCCCGTGCTGCTGCTGACTGCCCGCGATACCATTCCCGACCGCGTGCATGGCCTGGAACTGGGGGCCGATGACTATCTGGTCAAGCCCTTCGCCACGCCCGAGCTGGTGGCCCGCATCAAGGCGCTGATCCGCCGCAGCGCGCCGCAACCGGCGCAACTGGCCGTGGGCGGTCTGTCGCTGGACAATGCCACCAAGCGCGCCGATATCGATGGTCGCAAGATCGAACTGTCGCTGCGCGAATGGACGGTGCTGGAATACCTTATGCAGCACGCCTCGCGCGTGGTTTCCAAGCAGCAGATCATCGATGCCGTCCTGCCCTGGGGCGAGGACTTCACCATCAATGCGGTGGAAGTCTATGTCTCGCGCATCCGCCTGAAGATCGCTGATTCGGGCGTGGTCATCCGCACCATTCGCGGCTTCGGCTACATGCTCGAAAAGAGCGAGAACTGAACCGGTACGCCGCACCATGACGGTCATCGACCAGCAGGCGGACAGCACTGCTGCGGCCCCGCGTCCTTCCGGGAACCCTCACCTCAGCATCCGGCGCGACCTGCTCAGGTGGCTGATCGCGCCCTTGCTGCTGCTGAACCTGGTGGGGGCCGGCCTGACCTACTGGCTGGCCTGGCTGCCGGCCCAGCATGCCTTCGACCAGAACCTGATGGATTCCACCTGGGGCCTGTATGCGCAAGTGCGCCATCGCCAGGAACGCACCACGGCCGAGCTGACCCAGCAGGCCGAACAGATCCTGCGCAGCAATCACTCCGACACCACCTTCTTTGCCGTGCGCAATACCGAGGGCGAGATCCTGGTGGGCGACAAGGGATTCCCGCAATTGCCGGAAAGCGAGATCTACGATCGTCCCTTCAACTATGACGGCCAGATGCGCGGTGAGCCGGTCCGTATTTCGGCCATGCAGGTGCGGGTCAAGAATGGCGTGATCTCGGTGGCCGTGGCCGAGACCCTGCGCAAGCGCGACCGTGCCCATTACACCATCCTGCTGTCCTTCCTGCTGCTGGATGGCGCGCTGACCTTCGGTTCGCTGTCGGTGGTGCTGATCGCCGTGCGGCGTGGTCTGCGTCCCTTGAAGAGCCTGCAGCGCAACCTGGAGCAGCGCGGCCACGGCAAGCTGGGGGCCATCGACGGACTCGGCGCGCCGGTGGAACTGCAGCCGCTGATCGTGGCGATGAATGAACTCATGGCCCGTATCAGCAAGGGCGAACAGGCGCAGCAGAACTTCATGGCCGATGTCGCCCATCAGTTGCGTACGCCCCTGACCGGCCTGAAGCTGCAACTGGAGCTGCTGCACGACAAGCACCAGGACCAGCCCGATACCGCCCGCTCGCTGGCGATGATGAATTCCTCGGTGGAACGCATGATCCGTCAGAGCCGGCAACTGCTGGCACTGGCCCGCTCCGAACCGGGCCTGTTCGAAAGCCGCAAGCTGGAAGAACTGTCGCTGCACAAGCTGGTGGAAGAATCGGTGCAGCACTTCATCGAGGAGGCCGACAAGAAGCAGATCGACCTCGGTTTCGATCTGCAACCGGCGCGTCTGCGCGGCGACCGTTTCCTGCTCGCCGACCTGATCGACAACCTCATCGACAATGCCGTGCGCTACTCTCCCCAACACGGGACGGTGACGGTGCGCTGCCTGGAAGAAGCGGGCGCCACCGTATTGACGGTGGAAGATTCCGGTCCCGGCATTGCTCCCGAGCACCGCGAGCTGATCTTTGACCGCTACTATCGCGCCAATGACAAGATCGCCGGCAGCGGCCTGGGTCTGGCCATCGTGCGCGAGATCGCGCATGACCATGGCGGCGTCATCACGGTCGATTGCAAGGAGCAGGGGCAGGGCACCATCTTCACCGTGCGCTTTCCCCTGGCGGCCTGACGTCGCCGGCGATGGCCGTACTTGCCGCAGGACATCATGCTTGCACAGAACCTCATGCCTGCGGCTGTGTCAAACGGGCTTCATCGTGAACGACACAGGAGGCAGCATGACGGACAAGGTCTTGCAAAGTGGCACCCATATCGCCCGCTACGATGCGGTGGAAAAACCCGATGAAGGCTTCGAGGCCCAAGTCTTCGTGCGTCTCTCGCGTGAGCCCGAGATTGCCGAAACTTACATTCCCGTGGGCATTTTCCCGACCGAGGAAGAAGCCCTGGCCAGCGCCCGTGAACGCGCCAGGCGCGCCTTGAAGGAGCATGAATTCTGAGCCGCGCGCCGCTGGCGGGAGCGCACAGGCCATGCTAACCTGCCCCTGCGTGACGCCGCAGCCTGAGGATGCAGGCGTCGCTCCAGAAGGCTCACCCTACCAAGAAGAACAATGTCTGTCGCCCGCCACATCCTCCAGGTCCACCCGCGCTTGCTCATCGGCATCGGCGTGGGGATTGCCGCCGCCCTCCTTGCTCCTGCCGGCAACTGGACAGGCCGCAGCCTCATCGGCTGGAATGTCGGCGTCTGGTTCTATCTGCTGAGCCTGTGGCTGATGATGTTGCGCGCCGATGCCGGGGCCGTCAGGCGTCTGGCCGAGACCGAGGATGAGAGCGCCCAGGTGGTGCTGGTGATGATCTGCGTGGCTGCCATTGCCAGTCTTCTGGCCATCCTGCTGGAGCTCGGCGGCAGCAGTCATCACGACGAGCGTGGACGGTTGTTGCGCTATGCCTTCACGGCCTCTACCGTCTTCGGCTCCTGGTCTCTGATCGGGACCATTTTCACGCTGCATTACGCGCGCCTTTTCTATGCCGAGGACGACGATGCGCAAGCCCTGCCGTTGCGTTTTCCCGATGGTATACGCAATCCCGGCTACTGGGATTTCCTGTATTTCGCCTTCACCATCAGTGTGGCGGTGCAGACCTCGGACGTGGCCGTGGCCTCGCGCGCGCTGCGCAAATCGGTGCTGGCGCATTCGCTGATCTGCTTTGTCTTCAATGCCGCCATCATCGGTTTGTCCATCAATATCGCCGCCGGCCTGGCCGGCAGCTGAAACGAATGCCCATGCCAGGATGACCGTGCCGTGGAACTGAACTGCCGGCACTTTGTCCTACCGGCGCTCTGCGCAAACCGGAAGCGGCCCGTATAATCGGCGGCTTTCCCGGTGGCAAGACCAAGGGGAGGGGGACACAGCGACACACAGAACCCCCGCAGCTCGACCAACGATTCGAACAACGGAGCGCACCGTGCGGGTTTATTCCAGCCAAGCTGAAGAACGTATTGCCATGTTGAAGCGCCAGGGCAAGGGCGCCTTTTCCGGACCACCGCTGCCCCTGGGGCCGCTGATCGGATTTGCCGTCGCCATCCTGGCGGTGGTACTGATTGCCCTGTTCACCTGGGAGGCCTCGGTCAGCCGGGGCGAGGCTGCCAGCGCCGTCTCGCACACCATGAAGGTGCGCGAGCAATTGCAGATGCTGGTCTCCACCCTCAAGGATGCCGAGACCAGCCAGCGCGGCTTCCTGCTCACCGGCACCGAGTCCTATCTGAGTCCCTACAACCAGGCACGTGCCGCGCTGCCCGGCGAGATTGCCAAGCTGCGCGGGCTGCTCTCCGACAATCCGGATCAGTTGCAACGGCTCTCGCAGATCGAGCGCGTGGTCGCCGACAAGCTCGAAGAGCTGGCCGAGACCGTCAGCCGCCGCCGCAACGGCGATACCGTCGGCGCACTGGCGGTGGTGCAATCCGATCGCGGCAAGATGTTCATGGACCGCGTGCGCGTACTCACGCACGACATGGAAGAACAGGAGCGTGACCTGCTGGCCAGCCGCCAGGCCGACTGGCGCGATGCCGTGGTGTTCTCCACCGCCGTGGCGTGGGGTGGTTCGGGCTTGCTGCTGGTCCTGATCATGGCCGCGGCCGTGACCACCTCGCGCGATTATCGCGCCCGCGAAAAGCAGGCCTGGATCCGTGCCGGACAGATGGGCCTGGCCGAACGACTGCAGGGCGAACAACGCCTGGACGCGCTGGGGGAGAATACCCTGGCCTTCCTGACCGCCTACCTGAATGCACAGGTCGGTGCGATCTATCTGCGTACCGAGCACGGCGAGTTCCGGCGCTTCGCTGCCTATGCGCTGGCAGAAGAGGAGAGCGAACAGCCGCCACACCTGCGCGATGGCCAGGGTCTGCTGGGCCAGGCTGCCAAGCTCAACCGCGTCATGCACGTCAAGGAGGTGCCGGAGCAATACCTCACCGTGGCTTCTTCCGTGGGACGCCATGCGCCACGCGAACTGATGATCGTGCCGGCCTCGGCCGATGGCATGGTGCAGGCAGTGTTCGAACTGGGCTTCCTGCGCCAGTTGCGCTCCGAGGAAGAAGAGCTGCTGGCGCGGCTGTCGGACCAGATCGCCATTGCCGTGCGCTCCTCCAAGGATCGTACCCGCCTGGAAGAACTGCTTGAAGAGACCCAGCGCCAGTCCGAGGAATTGCAGGCCCAGCAGGAAGAGCTGCGCGTCAACAACGAAGAGCTGGAAGAACAGGGCCAGGCCCTGAAGGCCTCGCAACTGCGCCTGGAAACCCAGCAGGCCGAGCTGGAAGAAACCAATGCCCAGCTGGAAGAACAGACCCAGCTGCTGGAAATCCAGAAGGATGACCTGGCCAAGACCCAGGTGGTGCTGGTGGAAAAGGCCACCGAGCTTGAGCGCGCCAACCAGTACAAGAGCGAGTTCCTGGCCAACATGAGCCACGAGCTGCGCACACCGCTGAACTCCACCCTGATCCTGGCCAAGCTGCTGGCCGACAACAAGCAGGGCAACCTCTCCGAGGAGCAGGTGCGCTTCGCGCAAACCATTTCCTCGGCGGGCAATGACCTGCTGGCCCTGATCAATGACATCCTCGATCTGTCGAAGATGGAAGCGGGCAAGCTCGATATCGTTTCCGAATCCTTCGTGGTCAGCAAGATGGCCGAGGAACTCAAGGCCAGCTTCGCCATGACGGCGCAGCAGAAGGGCCTGGGCTTCAAGGTCGAGGTCGACCCGGGCGTGCCGCAGCGCATGGAAACGGACATGCAGCGCCTGGGCCAGATCTTGAAGAACCTGCTCTCCAACGCCATCAAGTTCACCGAGAAGGGCGAGGTCAGCCTGCGCATCTATCCGGATGCAGGTGGCCGCATCGCCTTCGCCGTGCGCGACACCGGCATCGGCATCGGTGCCGACCAGCACCAGTTCATTTTCGAAGCCTTCCGCCAGGCCGATGGCAGCACCCACCGCAAGTACGGCGGTACCGGTCTGGGCCTGTCGATCTCGCGCGACCTGGCGCATCTGCTGGGCGGCGACATCCAGGTGCAGAGCCGGGTGGGCGAGGGCAGTATCTTCACGCTCTCGTTGCCGCAGGTCTACAGTGGCGAGCAGGCCGTGGTGCGTACGCCGGCGGTCGTTGCCGCACCTTCGGCGGCGGCTGCGACCCTGCAGGCCGCGCAGGTGGCCACCGCACCGGACGTCCGTATCCCCAGCCCGCAGGTAGTGCCGGGTGCGCCGGTGAAACTGCAGGACATCACCATCGACGACGACCGTCATCGCATCGAATCGTCCTCGCGCCTGATCCTGGTGATCGAGGATGATGCCGCCTTCGCCATGATCCTGCGCGACCTGTCGCACGAGATGGGCTTCCAGTGCGTGGTCACGCATTCGGCCAACGAAGGCGTGGCGGCCGCCGAGATGTATCGTCCCAGCGCCATCCTCATGGACATGAACCTGCCGGACTTCTCCGGCCTGGGCGTGCTGGACCAGATCAAGCGCAATCCCAAGACCCGCCACATTCCGGTGCACGTGGTGTCGGTGGCCGATTATTCGCACGAGGCGCTGGAACGCGGCGCCATCGGTTATGCCTTGAAGCCGGTGCAGCGAGAGGAACTGGTGGGTGCCATTCGCAAGCTGGAAGCCAAGTTCCTGCAGGGCCTGCGCCACGTGCTGGTAGTGGAAGACGATGCGCGCCAGCTCGACAGCATCCGCCAGCTGCTGGCCGGGGAGAACATCAACCTGGTGGGTGTGCGGACCGCCGCCGATGCGCTGGCCCGCCTGCGCGAGACCACCTTCGACTGCATGGTGATGGACCTGAACCTGCCCGACCTGTCCGGTTACCAGCTGCTGGAGCGGATGGCCGAGCAGGAACACGTGGCCTTCCCGCCAGTGATCGTATATACCGGACGCTCGCTGTCGGCCGAGGAAGAACAGCACCTGCGCCGCTTCTCGCGCTCCATCATCATCAAGGATGCGCGCTCGCCGGAACGCCTGCTCGATGAAGTGACGCTGTTCCTGCACCAGGTGGAAACCACGCTGCCGGCGGAGAGCCAGCGCATGCTGAAGGTGGCGCGCGACCGCGAGACGGTCTTCGAAGGCCGCCGCATCCTGGTGGTGGAGGATGATGTACGCAACATCTTTGCGCTATCCTCGGTGCTGGAACCCAAGGGCATGAAGGTCGACATCGCCCGCAACGGCCGCGAAGCCCTGGAGGCCCTGCAACGCAGCCAGGAACAGCCCGGTGCGCCGATCGACCTGGTCCTGATGGATATCATGATGCCGGAGATGGATGGCCTGACCGCCATGCGCGAGATCCGCAAGCAGGCCGTCTGGAAGCGCCTGCCCATCATCGCCCTGACGGCCAAGGCCATGAAGGATGACCAGGAGAAATGCCTGGCCGCCGGCGCCAACGATTACATCGCCAAGCCTTTGGATGTGGAAAAACTGCTGTCCCTGGTACGTGTATGGATGCCGAAATAAACCAGGCGCTGGCCAACCAGCATTTCGATATCGAGATGCAGTTGTTGCTCGATGCCATCTACCTCAAGTATCACTGCGATTTTCGCGGCTATGCCGGCGCGTCGTTGAAGCGCCGCCTGGCCACGGCCATGATCCGTTTCGGCTGCGAGACGCTGTCGCAGTTGCAGGACAAGGTACTGCATGATGCGACCGTGTTCCCGGCGCTCATGGATTACCTGACGGTACAGGTCAGCGAGATGTTCCGCGACCCCAGCTATTTTCTTGCGCTGCGTGAGAAGGTGATTCCATTGCTGCGCACCTATCCTTCGCTCAAGATCTGGGTGGCTGGTTGCAGCAGCGGCGAGGAAGTCTATTCGCTGGCGATCCTGCTGCGCGAGGAAGGGCTGCTGGAACGCAGCATCATCTATGCTACCGATATCAACCAGGCCGCCCTCAAGAAGGCCGAGGCGGGCGTCTACGAGCTCGACCGTATCCCCGGTTTCACCAGCAATCACCAGAAATCCGGAGCCAGGACCTCGCTTTCGGATTACTATACGGCCGCCTACGGGGCCGTGGTTTTCGACAAATCACTGCGCAAGAACGTGGTCTTTTCCGATCACAGCCTGGCCACCGACAGCGTCTTTGCCGAAATGCACCTGGTGTCCTGCCGCAACGTGCTGATCTATTTCAATCGCCATCTGCAGGAACGTGCGCTCGGCCTGTTCCGCGAGTCGCTGGTGCGCAAGGGCTTCCTGGGACTGGGTTCAAAGGAGTCGATGCGGTTCTCGACGCACGGTCCTGCCTTCGATGAAGTGGTGCGGGAAGATCGCATCTTCCAGAAAAAGGGGGACCTGTGAGCTCCGTCCCGCTGCCGGCCCTGGGGGGGCGTGCCATTGATGCGATCGTCATCGGTGCGTCTGCCGGTGGGGTGGAAGCCTTGTCGGAAATCCTGCCGGCGCTGCAGCGTGGTGCGCGTGTGGCGACCATGGTGGTGCTGCATATTCCGCGCGAGCGCCCCAGTCTGCTGGCCACCATCTTCGCCGACCGTTGCCGCCAGCCGGTGGTGGAAGCGCAGGACAAGGAGCCGGTACAGCCCGGCATGATCTACTTTGCCCCACCGGATTATCATCTGCTGGTCGATCGCGGCGACGAAGGTCCGATACTGGCCATGTCCAACGATGAGCTGGTGAACTATTCGCGTCCGGCCATCGATGTGCTCTTCGAATCGGCCGCCGATGTCTATCGTGAGCGCCTGCTGGGCATCGTGCTGACCGGTGGCAATCACGATGGTGCGGCCGGATTGCAGGCCATTGCGCGCGCCGGCGGCGTTACCGTGGTACAAAGTCCGCAACAGGCACAGGTGCCTTACATGCCGGCACAGGCATTGGCATTGGGACAGATCGATCATGTGCTCACGCTCTCGCAGATCGCCGATTTGTTGCGCTCGCTGGGCGTAACGGGGAATGACCAGAAAAAGGAAAGCAGGTGACAGAAAAGCATAAAGAGAGAGACCTGCCGCGGGTGAAATTCCTGCTGGTCGATGATCTCGAAGAAAACTTGTTGGCCCTCTCCGCCCTGCTGCAGCGGGACGATGTGGAGCTGCTGCTGGCGCGTTCGGGCCTGGAAGCGCTCGAACTGCTGTTGCAGCATGAGGTGGCGCTGGCTTTCCTGGACGTGCAGATGCCGGACATGGACGGTTTCGAGTTGGCCGAGCTGATTCGTGGCAGCGAGCGTACCCGCAACGTGCCGCTGATCTTCGTCACGGCCGGTGTGCGGGACGAGCGTCGCCTGTTCAAAGGGTATGAGAGCGGCGCGGTGGATTTTCTCTACAAGCCCATCGAACCACACATCCTGCGCAACAAGGCCGAGGTGTTCTTCCAGCTGTATCGCCAGAAGCAGTTGCTGGCGCTGGAGTTGAAGGAGCGCACCGAGACCCTGCGCATGAATGAGATGTTCGTGGCCATCCTCGGTCACGATCTGCGCAATCCCTTGAGTGCGGTGGTGATGGCCGCAACGCTCTTGCAGCGGACCTACAAGGATGAGGTGGCGCAGAAGGCCTCGCAGCAAATCCTCAATGGCGGCAAGCGCATGGCCAAGCTGATCGAGAACATGCTTGACCTGGCCCGTGCGCGACTGGCCGGCGGCATCCCGCTGGTACGTGCCAGTGCCTGCCTGGGCGAGATCACCGAACGGGTGGTGCAGGAGTACCAGACCACCTATCCGGGTAGCGTCGTGGAGCGCCGCATCGAAGGCGATGACAACGGCTATTGGGACGGCGACCGCCTCGGCCAGGTGGCGGCCAATCTGCTGGGCAATGCCTTGCAGCACGGTGCGCCGGGCAGCCCGATCTGCATCGGTATCGATGGTCGCAGCGAGCGGGAAGTGGTGCTTGTCATCGCCAATCGGGGCGTGATTCCGGCGGCCTTGCTGCCGGTGATTTTCGACCCCTTCCGTGGCGGCGAGCGCGAGGTCGGCCGCAAGGAAGGACTCGGGCTCGGGTTGTTCATCGCACAGCAGATCGTCAAGGCGCATGGGGGGAGTATCACCATGACCTCGGACGATCAGGTGCAGACCATGGTGACGGTGAGGTTGCCAAGGCGCTGACGAACGCTCAACCCCGTTGATCGCCACTGCATGAGATGAAGGCCTGCTCCACCAAGCGGGCCTTTTTCATTGGTGCTGGCGCTCCTGCGCGTTTGCAGCAGTCTCCAGGTTGATGGTCTCTCGAAGGGGGTGTCGCCAATGCGACATGGCACGGCAAAAATGCTTGCCAATCAAAGTTGATCGGTCTATATTGTCTGTACCGAACAGTACATAGTGTGTTGATCGGTACATTAAAGGAGAATAACCATGTCGATCCGTCCGCCGCTTCCGCCGTTCACCCGTGAAACCGCCATCGAAAAAGTTCGTCTCGCCGAGAACGGCTGGAACACCCGCGATGCCGAAAAGGTCGCGCTTGCCTATACCGAAGACAGCTGGTGGCGCAATCGTGCCGAGTTCGCCCAGGGCCGCGAAGCGATCACCGCCTTGCTCAAGCGCAAATGGACGCGCGAGCTGGATTACCGACTGGTCAAGGAGCTGTGGGCCTTTGACGGTGCGCGTATCGCGGTGCGTTTCGCCTACGAGTACCATGACGACTCCGGCCAGTGGTATCGCGCCTACGGCAATGAAAACTGGGAGTTCGACGAGAACGGCCTGATGCACCATCGTCACGCCTGCATCAATGAGCATCCGATCAAGCCGGAAGAACGCAAATTCCTGTGGGACAATAGCGGCCCACGCCCGGCCGATCATCCCGGGCTGAGCGATTTCGGTATCTGAGGAAAATGAATGGCTAGAGTCATTGCGGAAAAGGACGATGTGATCCCCTTGCTGGCGGAAGTGTTTCGCACCTACGGTTTCGAGGGGGCGAGCCTGGCGCGCATCAGCGAAGGGACCAGGCTGGGCAAGGGCAGCATCTATCACTTTTTCCCTGGTGGCAAAGAGGAAATGGCCGAAGCCGTGCTGAGCCATGTGGATGCGTGGTTCAGGCGGCATGTGTTTGATCCGTTGAACGAGAGCGAAGATGCGGTTGCGGGGATCAAGGCCATGTTCGGCGATGTGAGTCGCTACTTCCTGTCGGGGCAACGGGTTTGCCTGGTGGGCGTGTTCGCGCTGGGCAATGAGCGCGACCGCTTTGCGGTGATGGTGCGTGATTACTTTGCCGCCTGGATCGAGGCGCTGGCCTCTGCGCTGGTGCGCACCGGGCGCAAGCCCAAGGAAGCCCGTGCGCTGGCCGAAGAGGTCGTGGGGGGAATACAGGGGGCACTGGTGCTGGCGCGCGCGCTGGACAGTACCGATGTGTTTGCGGAGACATTGAAGCGCTTTGAGAAACGGCTTTTAAGCTGATATTGATATCCCCCTTCAACCCGTCCATCACCCAGAACATGTCCCGACATCGCCTCGAAGAATTGATTTCACATCTCAATCTTGAACCCCATCCGGAGGGCGGTTTCTTTCGGGAGAGCCATCGCAGCCCGGAGCGTGTAGCGCGCGCATCGGGCGGTGCTGGCCGCTCGGCGGCGACCGCCATCTATTACCTGCTTGCTGGCGGGGACCGGTCAACCTGGCACCGGATCGATTCGGAAGAGATGTGGCACTTCTATGAAGGCGACCCCCTGCACGTCCATGTCCTGCTGCCGCAGGGGGAGCTTCAGACCTTGTGCCTGGGCAATGCGCTGGAGCATGAGGGCGCCGATTTCCAGGCGCTGGTCCCGGCAGGCGCCTGGTTTGCGGCCGAGTGCACGGTTCGGGAGGGCTATAGCCTGGTCGGGTGCACGGTGGCGCCGGGCTTCGAATTTGATGCGTTTGAAATCGCGCAGGCAGATCAGCTGCTGGAAGACTGGTCGCAGCACAAAGAACTGATTGAACGGTTGGCGCGGAAGTGACTATGGTGTTCATCGACAGAAGTGCCACGGAAGTCGGCTGACGGCCGGAAGCGGAACTCGTCTTTCCAAGAAAGCGCCTGCATATCGCGGGCGTTTTTGCATTCGGAGCTCCTGATCGGGAATAGACGTGCCAGTGGATAAAGCTAGAACCCATTTCATAAATAGGCGTGAGATGCGTTCTGTCCAGAAAGGGCGCTGGCAAGGCGCGCGACGCGTCGTG